>JAQBNT010000167.1 GCA_028288445.1 Hymenobacter sp.
GGCCACTTCTTCGGGGCCATGCGTGTCGATGCCTTCCGGCCCGCCGACGAGTTCAAGGCCCACATGGACAACTGGATTTCGACCTTCCGCAACGCGCAGGCCGTGGAGGGTAAAAAAGTTCTCATCCCCGGCGACCCGGAGCGCGAAATGGCCGCCCACCGGTTGCTGGAAGGGATTCCGCTGTTGGATGCCGTGGTAAAGGACTTGGAAGGCGTGGGCGCGAAGCTTGGGGTGAAGCTATAACCGGAATTCAGCCATTCAAACATAAAAAAGGCCCTTCGCTGATGCAGAGGGCCTTTTTCGCAAAATCAATCAGTACCTAGGAAACGCCGTTGTTCGCAGCCTGTGGTACCAATGCGGCAATAGCCGCGTCCTGGTTCAGGTACTGCGAGGTATAGCCAGCGTCCGACTTGTTCAGGAACAGGCAGGTGCCACCGTTCACGGCATCAATAATCTGCGAATACTGGTCCATCGGCAGAGCCGGGCAGCCGAGGCTGCGGCCCAAGCGGCCGTTTTGCTTGATGAAATCTTCGCTCACGTAATCAGCACCGTGCATTACCACCGAGCGGGCGGCGGCGTTGGTGTTGTAGCCTTCGTCCAGCCCTTGCAGGCGCAGGGAGTGACCGTGCTTGCCCTCATACTCACCGCCCGTGGCGTAGAAGCCGAGACTGCTCATATTGCTCTGGTCGGTGTTGGAGAAGTTGGTGGCCTCATTCTCGCCCGAGTTGTGGCCGTGGGCCACGAGGGTGTGGAACAGAATTTCGTTTTTGGCTAAATCAAGCACCCAGAGACGTTTTTCGGTGCTGGGTAGGTCGAAGTCGATGACCGTCAGCATCTGCTTGCCTTCGGCCAGTTTGCCATCCTGGCGCAGGTTGAGGTAGCCGGTCATGGCTTTGGCAAAAGTTTCGAAGCGCAGACCTTCTTGCTCCGCCCCGAGGGCTTTATAGGTGGCATGCAACTCCTGGTCGAATTGCGCTTTGGGCGAGAAGTCCATTTTTGGCATCTGCAACTCGTTGCGCGAGCCGGCTATCGACTCCTGAATATTGCCCGCCAACGGCGTGGCCAGAAACAACGACGCCAGGAACGGCAAAACGCGACGCGCCAAGCGCTGACGACGCAGGCTCTTGCGTTTGCGCTGAACAATGCTGGGCTGGTGCTGGTGCATAATCGAAGTGGCTGGTGATGAAAAAGAACCAGCCGCCGCAAGTGCGGCAACTGCTTCAATAGCTTATACGGGATAGGAACCCCGATGGCTATTCTTAAACCCCTCACCAGTCCAAATGATTCCGTTTTCGGCCCACCGGACGTGCCGGCTAGCGCCAGCCGCGCTGCAAAAACCGCCGGCCGGCCGCCCCACCATCCAGCCAGCGCGAGGCCAGGCCAGGGCCGCTCACGAGCAGCAAGCTGCCCACCCGCAGCGTGGCAATGATTTCCTTGAACTGCTCGGGCGGCAGGGCCGGGCAGCCTCGGCTGTAGCCCAGGTGGCCGTATTTCTCGACGTATTTCGGGCTCACGTAATCGGCCGCGTGCAGCACCACGTAGCGGTCGAAGGCGTTGGCGTTTTGGCCTTTGTCCAAGCCTTCGATGCGGCGCGAGTAGCCGTGGATACCGTCGTAGGTACTGGCTGTGCGGTAGAAGCCCAGCGAGGTACAGGCCGATTTTTCTTCGTTGGAAAACCGGGTGGCGCGCAGATGGCCCGAGCCTTC
This sequence comes from Hymenobacter sp., assembly GCA_028288445.1. GTDB lineage: Bacteria > Bacteroidota > Bacteroidia > Cytophagales > Hymenobacteraceae > Hymenobacter. The sequence goes on from JAQBNT010000167.1 coordinate 1,707, forward strand.
GCCGTGCGCCACGAGGCTGCGGTGCAGCACCCGGGCGTTTTTCAGGTCGATGACCCAGAGGCGCTCGGTGGTGTTGGGCAGGTCCATGTCGGCCACGGCCAGCAAGCCGGCGCGCTCGATGCGGCCCGTGGGGTGCAGCGTGAGGTAGCCCACGCAGGCCTGCTCCAGCACCTCGGGGCGCAGCGCGGCGGCGGCGGGGCCCAGGGCGGCGTGGAGCTGCTGAATGGTCTGGTGCAGGGTATCGGGCACGGCGGCCAGCGCGGGCACCGGCGTGAGGCGGAGGGAATCGGGCACATCGGCAGCGGCCGGAGCAGCGGAGGTGACGGCCGGGCTGAAGGGCGCAGCGGCCGAGACACGTTTTTGGGCGGGCGTTTGCGATTCTTCGGCCCGCAACTGGCAGCCGGCCATGAGCAGCGCTGCCGCCAGGCAACTAACTAATGGTGCTTTTTCGGCGGCCGTTTTGATAATGCTCCATGTTGCTCTCAACCTAACCATGAGCCGAAATTACGGCAGGCCGCTACAGCTACCGCACTACAGCCGGCTCTTTTGCCAAAAATGGTCAGGCGATGGACTACGGACGGGCGGCAGAGAAAGCTCGGCGCTGGAACTGAGCCAAAGCCGGATGAACAATAAATATTCGCATAGCACAAGTATCCGAAAAATGCAATCGAATGCACAAATAATATTTTGTCATTTCGAGGTCATGCAAACCATTTCTTCTACCTTAATGCCGCTAATCAGCAGTGAAACCCGGTTTTTTGGGTGGCGGCTGAATGGCAAGACACACACTCTTTTTCCTCACAAAACCCAATTCCCACACATGATGCACTTTTCTCCTCATTTTCCATTCCGCAAACGATTCCGGTTCACACTGGCTCTGGCTTTGGCCTTGCTGGGGGCCGGCAACCAGAGCGCCCACGCCCAAAAAGTAGTAATGCAGGGCTTCTGGTGGGATTTCTGGAACTCCAACTACCCCAACGGCTGGGCCAACTACCTCGCCGACCTGGCCCCACGCCTGAAAACGATGGGCGTGGACGCCATCTGGATTCCGCCCACTATTAAAAACGCTAATCAGGGCAACGGCTACTCCCCTTTCGACAACTACGACCTGGGCGATAAGTGGCAGAAAGGCTTCCTGGCCACCCGCATGGGCACCAAGGACGAGCTGCTGCGCGCCGTGGCCGTGCTGCACGCCAACGGCGTGGAAGTTATTCAGGACGTGGTGCTGAACCACAACGACGGAGCCGGCTCTTCGAACGGCGCGGGCGGGCAGGACCCGGGGGCCTGGGAAGACGGCACGACCAGCAAGTACAAGAACTTCCGCTACGTGAGCTACGCCAAGCCCGTGACCGACGAAAGCGCCGCCGACTACTTCAGCCGCTCGGGCCGCTTCTCGAAAAACTGGGAGAACTTCAACCCCAACCAAGGCAACAACTCGACTTCGGGCGACTGGAACGCGCCCTTCTTCGGGCCGGATATCAGCTACTATCCCGGCTCCTACGGGCAGAGCTCCAACGCCACCACCTACAACCCCGTGCAGGCCAGCGACTACATGCGCACCGGCAACCGCAACTGGCTGATTTGGTACAAGAAGCAGGTGGGCTTCGATGGCGTGCGGATGGATGCCGTGAAGCATTTCCCGGACTTCGCCAGCGAGGATTTCCTGTATAACCTGCAAAGCAACGCCGGCTGGGCCAACGGCGGGGCCACCATGTACGCCGTGGGCGAATGGGTGGGCTCATCGAGCCAGATGGATGGCTGGGTGGCCAACGTGAACAACCGCGCCGGCACCTTCGACTTCTCGCTGCGTAATGGCTTGTATAACATCGTGAGCCAGGGCGGCAGCTTCGATATCGGCACCTTGCCCACCTACCAGCAGGGTACGCGGGTGGTGAATATCGGCGGGACGTATGTGCACCGCACGGTGCCCTTCGTGAACAACCACGACACCATGCGGCCCCAGGTGGACGCCAACGGCAACTACACCGGCTGGAACACCGGCTCGGAACTGGCCCCGCACATCGACCCGTTCGACCCGCGCCTCTCGGCCGTGTATGCCGCCGCGCTGGCCATGGATGGCTCGCCGATGCTCTTTTTTGAGGACGTGTTCAACGTGGGTAACACCAGCAAACGCTACAGCCACAGCCCCAAAAGCACCACCGACCTGCCCACCCGCGACGACCTCGTGAACCTAGTGTGGTGCCACCAGAACCTGCACTTCAAGGACGGCGCCTACAAGGTGCGCTACCAGGCCGCCGACCACCTCGTGATTGAGCGCAGCACCAAGGCCATCATCGGCATCAACGACAACTTCACCACCTGGCAGAATAACACGGTGAGCTGCGATTTTGCCCCTGGCACCGTGCTCAAGGACTATTCCGGCGCTAATGGCACCTCCACCGTGACGGTGAGCGCCTCCCAAACCGTGGCCATCAACACGCCGCCGTGCAACGGCACGGCCGCCGGTGGCCGCCGGGGCTACTCGGTATGGGCTCCCACCAACGCCGTGACCGGCTACACCCGCCCGGCCCTGGCCACCACCCAGGAATGGGAACTGGCCAACGACCTCGGCGACTCCGACAGCCGCAGCCTGATGCAGGGCGGCGCGCTGCCGGCTAGCTCCACGGCCTACCGCACGGCCGGCCGCATCTACGTGGCCGCCAACAAGACCGTCACCTACAACCTGTTTCCCGTTGATGCCACGCGCAGCCTGACGGTGGCCGTGCTCAACAGCGCCGGCACCGTGGTCAGCAGCCAGACCGGCACCGGCACCCTCACGGGCACCTACACCCCCACCACCGAGGGCTGGTACACCCTCAAAGCCAAAAACGCCAGCACCACCAACCCCAGCCAAGGGGCCTTCGTGAAGGCCACCTACACCGCCCCCACCGTGGTAACCGGGGCCATGACCGGCCGCCGCGACGCCGCCGTGCTGGCCGCCACGCAGGAAGCCCCCACCGCCGAGGTATTGGTGTACCCTAACCCCACCGCCGCCGACCGCATCGACGTGGTGATTACCGCCAACCGCGAGCAGGCCGCCACCGTGCAGCTGCACGACCTCACCGGCCGCTTGGTGCATACCGAAACCGTGCGCCTCTACCACGGCTCCAACGAGCTGCGCCTCGGCGTGAAAAAGACGCTGCCGGCTGGGATTTACCAGCTGAGCGTGCCCGAGTTTCACGTCAGCCAGAAGGTGGCGGTGCAATAAGCCCGCTTCATTTACTAAAAAAGCCTCTCCGAGAAACCGGAGAGGCTTTTTTGTGGCAGGGTGGCCCGTTAATCATGTTTGGCAAACATCCAAGTACCCTTGGCGAACGTCCGAATACCCTTGGCAAGCGTCCGGGTAAGCTTGGCGAACATCCAAGTAAGCTTGGCAAACGTCCGAGTAACGCCGGCAAGCATCCAAGTAACGTCGGCAAACGTCCGAGTAAGCTTGGCAAACGTCCGGGTAGCCTTGGCAAACGGCTGGGCAGCGCGGGACGGGCGCTAGAAAAATACGCTTACGTTGAGCTTGGCGTAGAACGGGGTGCCGGGCGTGAAGTGCAGCTCGTCCACGCCTTCCAACGGCTCGCGCTTGGGGGTGTTGATGAGGCGGGTTTGGGTGGCGAACTGGGCCTGGTTCCATTCCACGTTCAGCAGGTTTTCGGCCGAGGCCCCGATTTGGAAGCGCGGCGTGGTGTAGGCCAGCACGGCATCGAGCAGGAAGTAGCCCCGGGCGGTGATGCTGCCGTCGTCGTTGGCCGGGCGCGAGTCGAGGTGGCGGTAGCGCAGGCTGCCGCTCAGGCCCCGGGGGGACTTGTAGGTGAGGCCGCCGGTGCTGGTGAAGGTGGGCGCGAGCGGGATGTAGTTGGCCTTTTCGGGCGCGTCGAGCTGGCGGCCGTGGTTGTAATTGAAGTCGCCATCAAGAAAAAGCCGGCTGCCCAGCTGGTAGCGCACCGACAAATCGAGGCCGTAGCGCTGGGTGGGGCCGGTGCTTTCCACCACGGCCTCGTCGCCCACATACACCAGTTCGTCCTGCAAATGCAGGCTCCACAGGGCCGCATTCACCACCAGGCTGGGCAGGGGCTTGAACGTGCTGCCGATTTCGGAGCCGATGGCGCGGGGCAGCACGTTGGCATTCACGCCCTGAATCACGCCCCGCGCATCATTCGAGTGAAACCCGAAGCCCGAGCGGGCAAACAGCTGCACGGCCGGCGTGAGCTGGTAGTACAGATTGAGCTTAGGCGAGACGCGGGCGCGGGCCACGCGGCCCCGCAGCGGGGCCAGTCCGCCGGTGTTCTCATCGGTAACCCGGCCCCGGAAATCGAAGGTGAAGAAATCGGCCCGCACGGCCGCGTTCACCGTGAGGCGGTCGGTCAGGGTCAGGGTTTCATCGAGATAGGCGTTGACGTTCTGCTCGAACAGGCGGCCCGTGCTGAGGGTATCGAGCACCTGCCGGCGCACGGTATGGCGCAGGCCCAGGGTGGAAAAATCGTTGCGCGTGCCCACGCCCAGCGTGCTGTGCAGGCTGCGCGCCCCGAGTTGGTCGTCGCGCTCATAGGTGGCCGTGTAGCCGAAGAGGTGGCGGTCGTCGGTTTGGTTGATTTCGTCGCCGTTGATGGAGTCGTGCAGGAAGAAGGTGAAGTTGGAAAACAGGCTGAAATCGTACTTCGAATAGTAGGCCTGCTGCTGCAGCACGGCATCGTGCGGCAGCGCGGTGGTGAGCACCGCGCTGGCGTTGGTGCGGCTGGTGCGGCCGCCCTCGGTGGGGTCGATGCTGCCGTAGCGCGAGATGATACCGTCACGGATGCCGCGCTCGGGAATCTGTCCGCTGGCGTCCCAGTTCGAGGTGAAGTGCGAGCCCAGCAGCGTGAGGGCCGTTTTATCCGAAAGCTGGCCCGTGTATTTGGCCATCCCATTGAAGCGCTTGAAGTGCTGCGGCTGGTCGAAGTAGGAGTTGGTGAAGTTGTACTCGGCCGCCACGTAGGCGCTTTCCGGCTTTTTGCTGAGCAGGTGGTGGTTCTGGCCCAGCAGGTCCAGCATTACCAGTGCCCGGCGGGTATCAAACTGGCCCACTTCGAGCTTCACCTGGCTGTGCTCCAGCCGGGTTTTGGTGCTGAATTCGCCCGCCCCGGCCGTGGCAAAATCGCCAAAGCGGGCCGTGTACGGGCCTTTGTACACCTTCAGCTGCTCCACCGTTTCGGGGATTACGAAGTGAAAGTCGGCGTAGCCTTGGCCGTGGGCGTGGCTCACCATGTTCACCGGCAGCCCGTCTACGCTCACCGCGAAATCGGTGCCGTGGTCGCAGTCGAAGCCGCGCAGGAAAATCTGCTCGGCCTTGCCGCCGCCCGCGTGCTGCGCAATAAACAGGCCGGGCACCAGCCGCAACAGGTCCTGGGCCGAGTTCACGGGCCGCAGCAGCTGGTCGATGTGCGAGATGGCAGCCAGGCTCTGGTTGGGGTCGCGGGGCTGGCTCACGGTCACCTCGGCCAGGCTGAGCGTGGTGGTGGCCACGCGCAGGTTCAGGCGTAGGGTTTCGCCGGCTGCCAGCGTCACGGGCACGGTTTGGGCGCGGTAGCCCAGCGCGCCCACCCGCAGCGAGTAGCTACCGGGCACCAGGTTATTCAGGCGAAAGTTGCCCAGCGCATCGGTGGCGGTGCCGCCGGGCTGGCCTTGCAAGCCCACGCTCACGCCCGCCACGGGCTGGCCGGAGAGCGAGTCGGCCACGGTGCCGCGCAGGGTGGCGGTGCCTTGGGCGGCGGCGGTCTGGGTAATCAAAAACAGCCCGAGCAGAAGCCCCCAGGCTGATAATGCAGTAAGAAGTTGTTTCATCTAGTCCGGCATCAGGGCCGATGGCAGGCGGCACCGAAGTCCCGCCCGCCATTGGCTCAGTTGAATAAAAGGGAAAGGATGCCGACTAGAAGTTGGCCTTGCTCATGCAGTTGGCGCGGCACTGCGCCCGGTGCTGGGCCTGCTGCCGCGCCAGGTGGCCGCGCTGCTGGCCGCGCCCGGCCGCCGCATCGGTGGCCGGCAATGCGCGGCGGCGGCCTGCATCGAACAAAGGAATGGCAATGCAGCCCGTCGCAGGCAGCTGCACGCGGGAAACAACGCCCGTAGCGCCCGCTACGGGTTGGAGAGAATTGGCCCGGAAAATCATGGAATGAGGAGTTGAACGCGCCCCGGCACAGTGGCCCGGCAGGTCGCGCGTCGGATTATTGGATAAGATGAAGCGGCACGGCTACTGCATAGCAGCCGTACTCCGTGGCCCCGTTTGGATTCAAACCCAACCGCGGCCAAAACTCAACTTATCCCCGACGGGGCGGCAACTCAATCCGGCCCCGGTAGCCCACGGGCACGGCCACCACGCGGGTGGCCCGCCGGGCCTCGGCAGCCGCAAAAACCGGCCGGGCAAATACCACCCGCGTTTCCGTCAGGCAGTGCGTGTCCAGGCCTTTGAGGGAGGTGAGCAGCTGCTGAATGGGCGGCCGCTCGCCGGTTTTCTTCACGGTGTACTGCACGCCGTTGCAGTCATCGAAACAGCCCAGGCGCAGGGTGTGGCGCAACTGGCAATCGGGGCTATGCACGTAAGCAAAGGGCCGGTCAATCACCTTCGCCGGGCGCTCCACGAGGCCCGCCCCCACCACCAGCAGGTAGTTGAGCAGCAGCAGCAGCGTGAGGTACGGGCGGAGGGCCATGCGGGCGGGGTGGTTTGCGCTATCTACGGCGCGGACGAAGGAAGGATGGATTAAACTTCCGATTAATTCTTCAGGCAAAAAACACGCGCTCCACGGTCCAGTAAGCCGCTATCAGGCCGATAACCACCGACACCGGCACCACCACCCGCTGCTTGTACCAGCTTTTGTCGGCGGCCCAGCGGCCCACCAGCGCCCAGCACAGCAGTATCACCGACACCTGGCCCAACTCCACGCCCACATTGAAGGAAATGAGCGAGCCGAAATAGTCCTTCTGCGGCAGTCCCAGCCCGGTCAGCGCCGACGCAAACCCCATCCCGTGCACCAGCCCAAAGCCGAACACGATGAGCAGCCGCCACGGGTTGAGCTTATCGGTGATAATGTTCTCGATGGCCACAAACAGGATGGACAGCGCGATAATCGGCTCAATCACCGACGACGGTGGCTGAATAAACCCGTACATGGCCAGCCCCAGCGTGATGGAGTGCGCCACCGTGAAGGCCGTGGCCTGCATCAGCACCGGCTTCAGCCGCGGCTCTAGAATGTAGAGGCTGATGATGAACAGAATGTGGTCGAACCCCAGCGGAATGATGTGCGTGAACCCGAGCTGCAGGTAGGTCCAGAAAATCTCCGTGCGCGAGAGCTTGCTCAGGTCCGTGTTGAGGACGTGCGCGGCGGCCGGCAATGCCAGCAGCACCAGCAGCGGCAGGGCCACCAGGGCCCGGCGCGGCAGGCGCATTCCTTGCAACGGTCCGGTTGGTTTCATATCAGCGGGCAGCCAGCAGCTTCTTGCCTTCGGCCTCTACTTCGGGGTTGAGGTAGGGCGCGGTTTTCAGCGAATTCTCAATCAGCGCCTGGCCCTCGGCATTCTTACCGAGCTTGGTGAGGATGAGGCCGGCGCGGCACAGCAGCACCGGGTTCTTCGAGCCCGTGCGGCGGGCCACCTGCATGTACTTCTGGGCCTCGGCGTACTGGCCACGCTTGTAGAGCACCCAGGCCATGGTTTCGTTCACGTCGATGTTGTCGGGCCGGCGGTCGTACTCGATTTTGGCGTGTTCCATCGCCTTGTCCAGCTCGTTGGTTTTGAGGTAGGCATAGGCCAGCTCGCGGTCGGCGTAGTGCCCCATCTGCTCGTTGTTGTCGGCTTCCTTGGCCGCGTTGGCCAGCATATCGATGGATTCCTTAGCCATTTTATCGGCCTCTGCGGGCTGGCCGTTGAGACGGTACAGGTCGGTCAGCTCATCGGCAAAGGCATAATCCTTCACCGTAATGCGAGCCTCCTGATAGAGCTTGATGGCGCGGGCATAGTCCTTATGCGCCGCCGCCATGCGGCCCAGGCCGGCCAGCGCGTAGGCATAGCCAGGGCGGGCCGATAGCGCCATCAGGTAGTAGCCCCGGGCGCGGGCCGTGTCGCCGCTCACTTCGTAGAGATGGCCCAGCGCCACGCGGGTCCACTCGGTTTGCTCCAGACCGATATAGCCGGCTTTGGCAGCCATGTCCATTGCCTGAATGGCGCCGGGCATGTCGCCGTAAATCTCGCGCAGGTAGCTCACCCGGGCGTAGGCGGGCAGGTCGGGGCGCACGGCATTCATCTTGTCGGCCATTTTGATGGCTTCCTCGTAGTGGCCCATTTCTACGTTGGCATCGGTCAGCAAGCCGTATACGAAGCCGCTGTTGGGGTTCAATTTCACGGCTTGCTCGGCAATGCCCAGGCCTTGGGCAAAATGGTGCTGCGTGAGGCAGAGGGAGGCTTTGCAGCACATCGCCTCAAAGTTTTCGGGCTCGGCGGCCAGCACCTGCTCCAGCAGGTCCATGGCCGCGCCGTCGTAATATGGATGGTCGCCGGTGACGCGGCCTTCCTGCATGTAGGCCTGGGCCAGCAGCAGGCGGCTTTTCTGGTCCTTGGGGTTGGTGCGCAGCTTCGCCAGGAGTCCCTCAATGGCCGCTTTGGTGTTCAGCCATTCGTTGCCAACCGACAGACTGCCGCGCCGGTCTTTCAACTCCGGCGTGCGAACCTCCGGCTTTTTAAAAAAGAATATGGCGGCCGCCATCAAGCCGAAAACAACCAGTAAACCGGGGTATAAGTACTTTTTCAAAACAGAGAAAGATGACTGAGTGGAGGAGTAACCGTAAACATAACGCCTAAAAAAAGAGCCGCCGCCAGTCCAAACGAGGACCAAACGACGGCTCTTTTCAATTAGCTTCTAACGCTGCTTATTGGCGCTCGATGCGTACCGATTGCACCACGGTGCTGCCGTTGTACAGCGTGGCGATGTACTGGCCGGGGGCCACATCGCGGCCGGGCGTCCAGGTCAGCTCGTTGGCACCGGCACCGAAGGACTTGTCCTTGGCAATGGTGGCCACCTTGCGGCCGGTCACGTCGCTGATAATAACGCTCATCGTGCCTTTGGTGGGCAGTTCGAAGCGCAGCGTAGTGCGGTCGGCAAAGGGGTTGGGGTAAGCATTGGCCACCGTCAGGTTAGGCGACAAGCCGAGGCTGGCCGAACGCTGTGCCAAAGCAACCCGCTGTGCGGTAGTGCCGCTCCAGGGCGTTTGCGAGTACGGGAAGGCAGCTTTGAACGTGGTGTCGTTGGCCGTAACGCCGGCGTTGAAGCCCAGCACGTTGCCCAGCTGAGCGGTAACCGGAGTCGTCGAAGCCGTCGTGTAGTCGTCGTACCACAGGCCGATGGCGGCCAGTACCACGCCACCCACGGCTTGCAATTCGATGCGGGTCACGTCATCCTCCAGACGGCGGCCGTTGGGGAAGCCGTCCATGTTGGGGATGTTCTGTATGGTAGTGGTGGTGTTATAAGCGGGCAAAGTCAGACCCGCTACTGCGGCGGCCAACAGGCCTTCCGAACTGAAGTTAGCCGAGTTACGAGCCGTAGGCGGCACGGCCATGTTCAGGCGCAGCATGTCGCCGCCGGGGTTGCTGGCCGAACCACCCACCAACAGGAAGTTGTTGATGAAAGGCTTGCCAGCAGCCAGCGGGTTGCCGTTTTTGCCGGTAGCCAGTTGGTAAGGAGCCAGGTTTGGAACCCCCGTGTGGAAGATGGGCAGGATATCAACCGAGCGCGGCTTGCCGGCGCGCAGCAGGTAAGGACCGTAAGCATTAGCAGCCAGTGCCGTACCGTTCAGGGCAGCGTTGCCAGCCAGACCGCTCAGGCCGGCCGCACCGTTGCGGAAGTCGAAACCGGCGAAAGTAGCTCCGCCCAGCCCACCCAGGCTCTGGCCAGCCAGCGACTTGCTCTGGATACGCAGCGCGTTGAGCGGCGTACCGGGAGGCGAAATAGCCTCACCGTAGTATGTCTGGCCAGCAGGCTTGGGAGCAGCCGGGGCTACCGGCGCATTGTCAGCCAGGTACAGGCCCAACTCGGGGTTCGACAGGTAGTCGTCCGTAGCAGCAACCTCAGCGTAGGGAGTGCCGGAGTTCCAGGCATCCTTGGCCCCAATCGGGTTGATAGCTTCGTTCAGCAAGGGCATACCGATGCGCGATACCTGCACGTAGTTGCCCGACACAGTAGGCGCGGCCCCCGTGGCCGACAGCACCCGGGTAGCAGGACGGCTGGCCGAAGCCCACACGCCGATGATGTAGTTTGAATCGAGAATGTTGGTGGTGCTGGTGAGGGCAGCAGTGCCCGTTTTCGCCAGCAGCGTTACCGGAATTTGCAGGGCAATGGCGTGGGTGTTCTTGCGGGCCAGGCCGTCGCGGGCGGCGCCGGGGGTACGGATGCCGCCCAGGTCGAAGATGCCGCCCAGGTCAGCAAAGAACGGGTCATCCGTCGGGCCGCAGAAGATTTTGGTGCCATCTGGCAGCGTCTGGATGGCGTTGGTCATCACCGCACCATAGGTCGTATTCAGGCCAGCCGGGCCGCCGATGGAGCGCGGGCCGATATTGGGCGGTGGCACAACGCCGTTGTTTATAAGGGTTACGAACCCGCCACCACCTACGCTTTTCTCGCAGATATAGGTGGTTTTCAGGTTTTGCTTAGGACCATTGCCCGCGTTTCGGATATTGAAGAACGTGGTCGGGTCTTCGTTGGTGCGGGTGAAGGTGAAACGGTACGTGATGTCATCACCGGCCGTAGTCGAGTTGTTCTTCACGTGGATTTCGTAGCGCACGTTTTCGCCGAACGTATTGTAGTTCGGGCCGCCCTGGGGCAGTTCCAACGGAATGTAGTTGGCGATGATGGTTACGCTGGCGCTGCCGTCGTTGTTCGGCGAGTCGGGGCTGCGGAAGGCGTAGAGGTCGGTGTTATCAGCCAACGGGTCGTCGGCGATAAGCGGGGCTTCGCGGTGGCTGGAGGCTTCCAGCGTGTTGTGCTGGCTGCTCAGGGCCACCACACCTCCGGCCGCGGTTGCGAGCAGAGCAGCCTGGACAAGAGGACGAGTAAGTAGATTTTTCATAAAAACTGAAAATTGGGTTGGGGGTGATAGGTGTAAGGAAACCTGATGCAAACGGCATTGCACAGAGCCATGAAAATCTGTTAGATAGGACCCGTTGATACCGTGCTGCGCAGTTGTATTTCTTTACGTCTGCCTTCTCCAATTCGGTTTTAATTATTTTGATAATAGTTCAATAAGATTTTGGTCAAGCGCGCTGTCATGCTGCCAGGGCTGTTATCGGTCCCGCTACGGCGGGGGTTTAGCCCGTACTTTTGCACCGCGCTTTTCGGCGTCCTTTACTCTTAATTTTCGGGCCGCCGGTAGTGGCCGCCCCGCGTTTATATGGCTACAGTAGCAATCAACCTGGCCACCGGCAGCCTTCAGCAGGAAGAAATCATCGTTGGCATCGACCTGGGCACCACCAACAGCCTCGTGGCCTACGTGCACCCCGAGAGCCACCAGCCCGCCGCCATCAACGATTTGGGCCGGGGCACCATCGTGCCCTCAGTGGTGCACTTCCCCGCCGACGGGGCCGACCCGCTTGTGGGCACTGAAGCGCGTGAGTATCTCCTCACCGACCCGCAGCGCACCATCTACTCCGTGAAGCGCCTGCTGGGCAAAAGCTACCGCGACCTGGGCCAGCACGCTACCCAGCTCGGCTACAAGGTTATCGACGACAATTCCGAAGGCCTGGTAAAAATCCGGGTCGAGGACCGGTTCTTCTCCCCTATCGAATTGTCGGCCGACATTCTGCGGGAACTGCGGGCCCGCGCCGAGCATGCCCTCAAAACCCCGGTGAACCGCGCCGTTATCACCGTACCGGCGTATTTCAACGACTCGCAGCGCCAGGCCACCCGCGACGCCGGCCGTCTGGCCGGCCTCGAAGTGCTACGCATCGTGAACGAGCCCACGGCCGCCGCCCTGGCCTACGGCATCGGCCTCGACCCCGATGAGGAGAAGACCGTGGCTGTATACGACCTCGGCGGCGGCACTTTTGACATCAGCATTCTGCGCATTCAGCAGGGCATTTTTGAAGTACTGAGCACCAACGGCGACACCTACCTCGGTGGTGATGACCTGGACCGCGCCGTGGTGGACCATTGGACGGTCAACTTCGGCCTTTCGGATACTTTCCACACCAACCCACACCTCCAACAGCAGCTGCGGCTGGCCGCCGAAATGGCCAAGAAGTACCTCAGCCAGCACGACGATTTCACGACCCACCTCACCGACGAGGCCGGCCAGAATATCACCGTTACGCTCACCCGCACGCAGTTCAACGACCTCATCCGCCCGCTGGTGGACCGCACCATTGCGGCCTGCCGCCAAGCCCTGGCCGATGCCAAGCTCGACACCAAGCTCGACGCCGTGCTGCTGGTAGGCGGTTCCACCCGCGTGCCGCTGGTGTACGACGCAGTTTCGGAGTTCTTCGGACAGCCCGCTAACAACTCGCTTAACCCGGACGAAGTGGTAGCCCTGGGCGCGGCCATTCAGGCCGATATCTTGGCCGGCAACCGGCGCGATGTGCTGCTGCTGGACGTAACGCCGCTCACGCTGGGCATCGAAACGCTGGGCGGCCTGCTGGACCCCATCATTCCGCGCAATTCGAAAATCCCGACCAAAGCCGGCCGCCAGTACACCACCAGCGTGGACGGGCAGGTGAACCTAAAAATCGCCGTGTACCAGGGCGAGCGCGACCTTGTGAGCCAGAACCGCAAGTTGGGCGAGTTCACCCTCACCGGCATCCCGGCCATGCCCGCCGGCCTGCCCAAAGTTGATGTGAACTTCCTGCTGAACGCCGACGGCATCCTGAAAGTGGAGGCCATTGAGCTGCGCTCCAACACCCGCCAGCAGGTGGAGATAAAGCCCCAGTACGGCCTCACCGACGACCAGGTGGAGCAGATGCTAATGGACTCGCTGGTGAATGCTAAGGACGACGTGGCGGCCCGCCTGCTCATCGAAGCCCGCACCGCCGCCGAGCAGCTGTTGTACCAAGTGAATAATTTCACCCGCAAGAACCGACAGCACCTCACCGAAACCGAGCTAACCGCTACCGAGGCCCAGGTTGCCACGGTGCAGGCCGCCCTGGCCGGTACTGAGCGCGACCCCATTCTGAAGGCCATGGACGAGCTCGACGAACTCACGCGGCCCTACGCCGAGCGGGTGATGAACATCTCCATCCAACAAGCCATGGCGGGCAAGAAAATCGAGTAGCGCCTTACCAATCGGCACAACGGGGCACAAACCGCTTTTTATACCCTCGCAAAAGTTCTCAAAGGCCCACCTGTGAATACCTTCCTTGCTCGACTTTTTGCGCTGGCCCAGCAGCCCAGCCGTCGCATCATCGGCCTGATGTCGGGCACTTCGCTCGATGGACTGGACGTAGCGCTGTGCCGCTGCGAGGGCCACGGTACTCAGCTGCAGACCACGCTGGAGCACTTTGCCACGCTGCCTTATTCTGCGGAATTCCGGCAGCGGCTACGGGCCATCTCGCAGCCCACCGTGGCGTTGCAGGACGTTACCGTTCTCAATGCCGAAGTGGCCCGGCAACACGCGGAAATGGTGCTGGTCTGCCTGCAATCCTGGCAGGTGGCGGCGGCCGAGGTCGACCTCATCGCCAGCCACGGCCAGACCATCTGGCACGCGCCACGTCACCAGCACCGGCAGGCCGATTTTCCGCACCACGCCACGCTGCAAATCGGTGATGGCGACCACCTCGCGGCACTTACCGGCATCATCACCGTGGCCGATTTCCGGCAGAAACACGTAGCCCACGGCTTCGAGGGTGCTCCCCTGGCCGGCTATGCAGACCAACTGCTATTCTCATCTCCCACCGAAAACCGCCTGCTGCTCAACCTCGGCGGCATTGCCAATTTCACGTATCTGCCGGCCCGGCCCACTGCCGGCCTGCCCCTCACCACCGATACCGGCCCCGGAAATACCCTGCTCGATGCCGTGACGCGGCAGCACTTCCCGGGCCGGGAGTACGATGAAAACGGCGCGATTGCGGGCAGTGGCACAGTTCACCCAGCCCTGCTGCGGGAGTTGCTGAGCCACCCGTTTTTTGCCGCGCCATTGCCCAAAACGACCGGCCCGGAACTGTTCGGCCCCGACTACCTGCACGAGGCCCAAATCAAAACCGGCACCACTTCCCTCCCACCCGCCGACGTGCTGGCCACCCTGGTTGAGCTAACGGCCACCGGCGTAGCCACCGCCGTTCAGCAGTGCCTTACGGAGGCCGAAAACACCGATGTGGCCTGCTATGTGAGCGGCGGCGGCAGCCACAACGGCGCGCTGCTTCACGCCCTGCAACGGCACCTGCTCACCGCCCGCTTTGCGCCAATCGATGCGCTGGGCATTCCCGCCGATGCCAAGGAAGCCGTATTATTTGCCGTGCTGGCCAACGAAACCGTTGCCGGCACCCCCGGCATTAGCCTGGGCAAAATCTGCTTGCCCTAGCTCTTTAATGAGTCTGGTGGCGACGGAAGCAAGTCGTCGGCTCATATATGAATACTACCGGCTTTGTGAGGTCTTCCTGACTGGCTTATTTGGCTTGATAACGGTGCCGGTGCGCAGGCCAAACCCCAGCACCGCCCGGGAAGCCGTGTCCCGGAACGTTACCTCCAACAGCTCTGATGGGACTCTCAGGATGGAATCGGCCGCGAAAGAAAAGCTGTAGAACAGCCGTGAGCTGCCCCTGTCGCCCAGGCGCACGCCCAGCTTGTAGAGTTCGATGGCCGGGCCGCGACCAGGCCGCTGGCCGCTTTTCCAGAGCGGCCGGGCCGCCGCAGTAAACCTGGCGAGGCTAATGCCTTGCCGCACTTCCGGTGCCAAACCACTGTAAGCAGACGAATAATCGGCGCGGAGTACGGCGCGCAGAAACCGGCCCGCCGCCTGACCCTGGCTGAGTGGCAGGCCGGTTTCTGTGTCCTGCCGCGCCCTCCCCAAACCACTGCCGACCACTCCCGTCGCTGCAAGAAGCAATACCCACAGGCTTGTTCTGACATTGGCTGGCCGCCACATTCGCTTTCGGCTCGGGAGTGCTTGCATGGCCAAAAATAAGCGGGGGCGGCTGGCCCGGACCAAGGTCCGGGCCGCCGCCCCCGCTTCCGGCCCCTGATGGGTCCGGTCAGCTTGCGCAGGTTATTCGATTACCACGCGCCGCGTCACGTTCAGGTTCGTGCCGGTGAGGTGCAACACGTACACCCCGGTGGCCAGGCCACGCGTCGAAATCTCGGCCTGATTGGCGCGGCCGGTGCCCAGCTGCAATTGCTGCGCGCTTACCCGCTGCCCCAGGGCGTTGAACAGGTCGACCGAAGCCGTGCAGGTTGCGCCCACACCGGTCATTTGCACGCGCAGGGCGTTGCCATTGGCCACGGGGTTGGGGGCTACGGCCACGCTGTAGCCAGCAGTTTGCTCGTGGCTGGCCAAGCCGGTGGTTACTGTCACGGCCAGGGATGCGAGGTTGTTGGTTTCGTCCGCTTCCGTCACCGCATTCAGCGGGTCGGCCACAAACAGCACGTAGTAGGCACCCGGCGTTACGCTGGCCGGCACTGCCGCTACCAACTGACGGTTGGCGCTGATGCTGGCTGCGAGCGAAGTACCGGCGCTGCTGCCCAGCAAAATGTCGCTGGCATCCAGCGTCTGGTTGGTCGAGAGGTAGTAGCCCACGGCCGAACTGGCCGCCGAGCCACCGCCCTGGTTAGCTACCGTAGCGCTCAGCGACAGGTTGCCACCGGCGGGTACCGACGAAGGCGAAGCCCCAATCTGCGTCAGCAGCAGGTCGGGCAGAATAGTGGGAGCGGTGACGCAAGTCACGGCGGCATCGAAGCCTGAACCGACTACGCTGCCATCGCTCGTGAATACGAGGGTCAGGGCACCGGTCGAGTTGGTAGCCATGATGGGCAGCGACGGCATTCCCGTGAGCGTGGCCAGCAGCGGCGACTGTGCATCCGGCCCGTCGTAAATCATCAACCGGTCGCAGCAGGACTCCACTGCGAATGAATTAAATGAAAGCTGGATGCGGCTGTTGGCCGTGCCGGGGTTGATGGTCAGCGTACCATTGGCATTGTCCAGGTAGTTGCCAAATCCGCCGTGGTCATACACCGTCGTGTTGCAGGTAGTCACGGTAGTGGTGCCCGAGAAAGGCACAATGGTGCCCGTGAAGGGTCCCGTCACCGTGAAGTAGTAATAGGCCACGTTGTTGGTTTCGTTGGTTTCAGTCACCACGTTGGTGGGGTCGGCTACGGCCAGCAGGTAATAGTTGCCAGCGGCGGTACCCGTCGGAATAGTCACGTTGGCATACGAAGCCAACCCCTGGTAGGCACCGAGCTGGCCGCCGGTGGTTGTGCTCATCAGCACGTCGTTGGCATCCAGCGTCGAGTTGCTCGACAGGTAGTAGCCCACGTTGCTGCTCGGCGAGGACGTGTTGCCCCCGTTGTAAATGGAGGAATTGACCCCAACCGATGTGCCGGGTGCTACCGATGTGAGGTTCATGTACAACTGCGTAATCTGCAGGTCGATGCTCGGGGCAACTACCTGGATGGTGGTGCTGGCTACGTTGTTGTTCTCGTTGGTTTCCGTCACCGCGTTGGCCGGGTCGGCCACGAACAGCACGTAGTAGTAGCCCGCCGCCGTACCCGTCGGAACCGTAGCCGAAGCCGTGCGATACGAGCTGCCATTGGCGGCCAGTTGGGTGCCGGCCACGGTGGTCAGCAGCACGTCGTTGGCATCCAGCGTCGTGTTCGTCGATAGGTAGTAGCCCACGGTGCTGCTCGGCGAGGAGATGGTGCCCGTGTTGTAGATATAAGAGGTCAGGCTCAGCGTTGAGCCGGTGCTCACCGTGTAAGGGCTGGCGTATACCTGGCTCATTTGCAAGTCAATGCCCGGAGCCGTCACCACCAAGGTAGTGCTGGCCACGTTATTGTTCTCGTTGGTTTCGACCACCGCGTTGGTGGGGTCGGCCACAAACAGCACGTAGTACGTGCCCGAAGCAGTAGCCGTTGGCACCGTGATAGTCGAGTAGATGTTCAGGTAGCCCCCGCCATACAGCGTGCTATTCGGCTGGCTGCCCACCAGCACATCATTCGCGCTGAATACGTTATCCGTCGACAAGTAGAAGTTGATGTTGGCCGGCGTGGCCGCGCTATTGCCCAGGTTATTGAGGTAGCACGACGCGTTTACGCTGGCTCCCGCCGCCACCGTGGTCGGCGATACATACGGGTAGGTCACCGACAGGTCAACTGTCGGGGCAACTACCTGAATGGTAGTATTGGCTACGTTGTTGGTTTCGTTGGTTTCCGTCACCGCGTTGGCCGGGTCGGCCACGAACAGCACGTAGTAATAGCCCGCCGCCGTACCCGTCGGAACCGTAGCCGAAGCCGTGCGGTACGAGCTGCCGTTAGCGGCCAGTTGGGTGCCGGCCACGGTGGTCAGCAGCACGTCGTTGGCATCCAGCGTCGTGTTGGTCGAGAGGTAGTAGCCCACGGTGCTGCTTGGCGAGGAGATGGTGCCCGTGTTGTAGATGTACCCACTCAGGCTTAGTCCGCCGCCGGCCCCCACCGTGTAGGGAGAGGCATATACCTGGCTCATTTGCAGGTCAATGCCCGGAGCCGTCACTACCAGGGTAGTGCTGGCGACGTTGTTGGTTTCGTTGGTTTCCGTCACGGCGTTGGCCGGGTCGGCTACAAACAGCAGGTAATACGTGCCCGAAGCGGTACCGGTCGGCACCGTGATGGTCGAGTAAATGCTCAGGTAGCCGCCGCCGTACAGCGAAGTATTAGTCTGGCTGCCCACCAGCACGTCATTCGTGCTGAAGGTATTGTCCGTCGACAAATAGAAGCCAATGTTGGCGGGGCTGGCCACGGCATTGCCCAGGTTGTTGAGGTAGCAGGAAGTGCTGGCGCTGCCCCCCGCTGCCACCGTAGTCGGCGATACGTACGGGTAGGTCACCGACAGGTCAACCGTCGGCGCGATTACCGTCAGGGCCAGGCTGCTCACGTTGTTGGTTTCGTTGGTTTCCGTCACCACGCTCGTGGGGTCGGCCACAAACAGCACGTAGTAGCTGCCCGCCGCCGTGCCCAGCGGCACCGTCAGGTTAGCCGAGCGGTACGAAGCCAGGTTGGCGGCCAGTGAGCCACCCGTTACGGTCGACAGCAGCACATCGCTGGCGTCCAGCGTAGTGTTGGTCGACAGGTAAAAGCCCATCGTGCTGCTCGTGGCCGTCACGTTGCCCTGGTTGTATATCGATGCCGAAGCCTGCACCGTGCCGCCGGCCACGGTCGAGTTGTAATACAGCGAAGGCTGCTGCACAATCAAATCCACGCCGGGAGGCGCTACGGTAATGGCAACCGACGCCACGTTGTTCGTTTCGTTGGTTTCCGTTACCTGGCCTTGGTAGTCGGCCACAAACAGAATGTAGTACGTGCCGGGCGTCAGGCCCGTCGGAATAGCGGCCGTGCCGTAGCGCGACGACGAATACGTCGTGGTCAGCGAGCCCCCGTACTGCGACGTCAGCAGAATATCATTGGCATCCAGCGTCGTGTTCGTCGAAATATAAAAGCCAACGCTGCTGCTGGCCGCCACGGCATTGCCCGTGTTCAGGATGTAGCAGCCCATCGATATCGGCGTGCCCACGGCCGTAGTGGTCGGCGTCACCGACGGCTGCAAAATGGTCAGGTCAATGCTGGGAGCCGTTACCGTCACGTTTACCGAGGCCACGTTATTGTTTTCGTTGCTCTCACTCACCTGGCTCAGGTAATCGCCGGCAAACAGGATGTAGTAGCTGCCCGGAGCAGTCGTGGCCGGAATGGTAACCGTGGCGTAGCGGCTGCTCGACAAGCCCGGGTTCAGCGCGTAGCCCGTCGAATTACCCAGCAGTACGTCGTTGGCATCCAGCGTAGCATCCGTCGAGAAATAGTAGCCAACGTTGCTACTGGTAGCTACCCCGGCCCCAATGTTGTAGATAGAACAGCTCAGCGACACCGAGTTGCCGGCCACCGTGCTCAGCGGGCTCACCGAAGCGCCCTGCACGGCCAAATCGGCCAGCGGTACCGTCGTTACGCACGAAATAGCCCCTTCAAAGCCGCTAAAGCTGTAATAGTAGTCGCTCTGAAGCACCACCGTCAGGCTGCCCGTCGCGTTGGTGGCATACACCGAAGCCGGGGGCAGGTTGTAGTTGGTGTACTCACCAATCAGCGGGGCCGAAGTCGAGCTGCCGTCATAAATCCGTATTACATCGTAGTAGGGGTCAATGTTGAACTGGCTGAACTGCAACCGGATTTTATTGCCAGCCGTGGCGGGCACCAGCGTAGTGCCCCCCAGCGCGTTGATGGAGTAGTTTCCCGATGCCCCACCATCATCATAGAGCGTGCCCGCGCAGGTGGTTACGGTAGTGATGCCCGAGACGGGCAGCAGGTAGGTCTGCGCATTTGCCAGCTGGCTCCAGAGCAGCACGGCCACCAATACGCACCAGCGCAAAGGTTCCCGGAAAATCGCATTGTAGGATTGTTTCATGTGAAAAGGGTTAGGAATGAAAAAGGAATTAGTAGTACTGTCAGAAGTGGGCAGACAACAGATTTCGCCCAACAATATTGTTATACCGTTGCGATACCCGTAATTTCCCGCTATTGGTTTTCAGTTTGGGGCACCAGCACGAACACGTCCTCACCGGGGCGTTTCATCAGGTATTTTTCCCGCGCAAATTTTTCCAGCAAGGCTGGCGAGCTCATCAGTTCGGCCCGTTCTTTTTTTACCACCTCAATATTGTCGAGGTAATATTGCTTCTCATTGCGCAGCTCTTTCCACTTCTGGTAGATGTCGAATTGCTTGCCTACATCGTTGGCATCGAACACCAGCATCCAGACTAAAAAGCCCACGCCGGTCAGAAAATAGAAGCTGCGCACCACCCGTAGTATCGGGCTAATGAAGAAAGGTAGATTCATCGCTATAAAGGTAATACAAACGGCCAATTCCGCTAATGCGAAATTGGCCGTTTGTGCTCTTAATCACTGAAATAATTACATCTTCTTGCCGGGGAAGTAAGCGACCTCGCCCAACTCCTCCTCAATGCGGAGCAGCTGGTTATACTTGGCCATCCGGTCCGAGCGCGAAGCCGAGCCCGTCTTAATCTGGCCCGTATTCAGCGCCACAGCCAAATCAGCAATCGTGCTATCCTCCGTCTCGCCCGAGCGGTGGCTCATGATGCTCTTGTAGCCGTTGCGACGGCCCAGATTCACGGCGGCAATCGTCTCGGTCAAGGTACCAATCTGGTTCACCTTAATAAGAATGGCATTAGCAATATTCTCGTCAATGCCACGCTGCAAGCGGTCCACGTTGGTCACGAACAAGTCATCACCCACCAGCTGGGTTTGCTTGCCCACGCGCTCGGTGAGCGATTTCCAGCCGCTCCAGTCGTCCTCGTCCATGCCGTCCTCCAAGCTGATGATGGGGTATTTCTTCACCCAATCAGCCCAGTAGTCCACCATCTGGCTTGAAGTCAGCTTGTCGCCGGTGCTTTTCTTGAAGTGGTACACGCCATCCTCGTAGAACTCCGATACAGCCGCATCCATGGCAATGAACACGTCTTCACCGGGGCGGTAGCCAGCCGTTTCAATGGCCTGCAACACAATCTTGATAGCATCCTCGTTCGACTTGATGTTCGGCGCAAAGCCGCCTTCATCGCCCACGTTGGTGCTAAAGCCCTGCTTTTTCAGCACCGCCTTCAGGTGGTGGAAAATCTCTGTGCCCCAGCGCAACGCTTCTGAGAACGACGAAGCACCAGTCGGCATAATCATGAATTCCTGGAAGTCAATCGAGTTGTCAGCGTGCGAACCACCGTTCAGGATGTTCATCATCGGCACTGGCAAGGTCGAAGCCCCTACCCCACCGATGTAGCGGTACAGCGGCATGCCCGCATCCTGCGCCGCAGCACGAGCAGCCGCTAGACTCACGCCCAGAATAGCATTAGCACCCAGATTGGCTTTGTTCGGCGTGCCGTCCAGCTCAATCATGATTTTGTCGAGCAGCGCCTGCTCGTACACCGAGAAGCCCACAAGCTCTTCCGCAATGCGCGAATTCACGTTCTCCACGGCCTTTAGCACACCTTTGCCCATGAACTGGCTGGCATCGTCGTCGCGCAGCTCTACCGCCTCGTGTTTGCCCGTGCTGGCACCCGACGGAACCGCCGCGCGGCCTACTACACCCGAATCAAGGGTTACGTCAACTTCTACCGTCGGATTGCCACGGGAATCAAAAATCTGGCGGGCGTGAATTTGCGAAATGAAGCTCATAGCAAGTCGTTTTGTAAACAGTTAAATACGTTGCAAACGTACGCGAATCAGCCGGCATAAGCACGATTCCCATAGCAAAAGAACGATTTGCAACACCGTAGCGGACATTAAGCATAGCTTGCGCTAACGATTGAATCTGCCCTGGCAAGCATTACGGTTTGCTGTGACAGACCAGAAATTTTCACACAAAAAAGGACGCCCCTCGCGGAGCGTCCCTTTCAAATTTGCAGCAATCGCTACGAATTAAGCACCAGCTTCGTCAGCTTTAGCTTCTTCGCGGCTCTCACCATCCTTAACGGTTTCGGTAGCCGTGTCAGCCGGAGCCGACTGCTCAACTACTGCAGCCGGAGCAACCGCTTCGCCTTTCACTTCGGTAGCCGAAGTGGTAGCGTCGTCGCCAGCAGCTTTCTTGCCACCACGACGCGAACGACGGGTAGTGCCAGCAGCAGCTTTGTCCGAAGCAGCCTGCTTCGACTCAATCAGGGTCTCGTTGAAATCCACCAACTCAATGATGCACATCTCGGCGTTGTCGCCCAGACGGGTATCGCTCAGCTTCAAGATGCGGGTATAGCCACCGGGACGGGTAGCAAATTTGCTCGAAATGTTACCAAAC
>JAQBNT010000193.1 GCA_028288445.1 Hymenobacter sp.
ATGATGCCGCGAAGCACGGCCATGTCGCCATCCACGCGCACTTGTAGGTACACGTCGGTAATTGGGGTGCCGCCGCCCAGCAGGGTGCTGACGGCCTTCAGCGGGTTCATGAAATCCTGCGGGTTGCGGAAGTGGTTGAGGCCGGTTTCAATCAGCGGGTTCACGCTGATGATTTTGGCGCCGTTGCGCTTGGCCTTTTGCAAGGCCGTGAGCATGCGCGGGTGGTTGGTCCCGGGGTTCTGGCCGATGATGAGGATGACCTCGGCCTCGTGCAAGTCGTTGAGCGTGACGGAGCCTTTGCCCAGGCCCAGCGTGGGGCTCAGGGCTGAGCCGCTGCTTTCGTGGCACATGTTGGAGCAGTCGGGCAGGTTGTTGGTGCCAAACTCGCGGGCGAACAGCTGGAACAGGAAGGCGGGCTCGTTGGGCACTTTGCCCGAGGTATAGAATACGGCCTCGTCGGGCGAGGCGCAGGCGTTCAATTCCTTAGCGATGATGTCGAAGGCATCGGGCCAGGCAATGGGCGAGTAGTGGTTGTCGCCGGGGCGCTTCACCATAGGGTGCGTGAGGCGGCCGGCGTTGTTCTGGTCGCGGTCGGTCATGCGCGAGAGCTCGGCCAGGCTGTGCCGGGCAAAAAACTCGGGGCCGGCGGCGCGGTGGTCCGCGTCGGAGGCGCTGGCCTTGGCTCCGTTCTCGCAAAACTCGGCCACTGAGCGGTGTTCGTCCGGGTCGGGCCAGGCGCAGCTGGAGCAGTCGAAGCCGTCTTTCTGGTTCATCTTGAGCAGCGCGTGGGTGCCGCGCGTCATGCCACCCTCGCTCCAGCTAAACTGCATGGATTTGACGACGGCCGTGACGCCGGCGGCCACCCGGGCTCGCTCTTCCAGCTTGAGGCCGGTGAGGGCTTCGGGCGGCTGGGCCAATACCGGGTGCTCGTATTTGGCGTTGGCTACGTCGGGAGCCGGAATGTGGGCGTGCACGTGGGTTCGGTTGGGGTCGGAACGGTAATGGTTGGGGGCCGGCGCTTCGCCCTGGTTGGGCCGCTCGCCGCTTTTAGGGGCGTTGGCTTCGGCACCCTGCTCGTGGGCTTTGCCGGCCTTGCTGGGGTCGCTTTGTGGGGAATTCTCCATGGTTGAGTTATAGATTATGAGGCATGAATTATGAGTTGAATCCAGAGCAACTGATTGACTGACGGCTCTTTTTGTCAGCCAACTCATAACTCATAATTCAAAACTCATAACTTCTTTAGTGTCGGCAGTCGAGGTCTTTCTCAACCAGAATATGGAGGTGCTGGTTTTCGGCCAGCGGCAGGTCGTGCGAAAAGCCTTCCTGGTCGGTTTCGACCCAGGCTTTGGCCAGCTTGAAGGGAACCAGCACGGTGAGTGCGCCCGGCTCGTAATGCACCTGCACGGGCTCCTCGTTGGGAAGCGTCTGGGCGGGCTCGGAGAGGCGCTCCAGGGCGTAGGTGAGGCGCTGGGTGGGGTTGAGGCCGAAATGCACGGCTCCTTCGACGCGGCCGGTTTCGGCAAATTCGTCCAGCTCGCGCTGGGCGAGGCGCAGGCGCAGGGTGTCGTCTTCGATGCGGAGTTTCATGGGGCGGGAGTATGGCTGAAAGTTAAACGGCTGGTATCGGAAGCCGTTGCCGAACTATAGCTGTTAAGCAAGTTTTTCTGGCCTTAGCCCGCATCACGCCACCAGCCGCCAGCCGTGGCTGTAGATGTTGAACCGCTCGTTGCGCACAAAGCCCAGCACCGTCATTCCGAAGCTCTCAGCCGCCTGAATGGCCAGGCTGCTCGGCGCACCCACCGCCGCCAAAATCCCAATCCCGGCCGCCGCCGCCTTCTGCACCAGTTCGAAGCTGACGCGCCCGCTCACCAGCAGAATGTGCTCATGCAAGGGCAGCCACCCAGCCAGCAGCGCGGCCCCAATAACTTTATCCAGTGCGTTGTGGCGGCCCACGTCTTCGCGCAGCAGCAGCAACTCCCCTTCTGGCGAAAACAGCGCCGAGGCATGCTGCCCGCCGGTTTGCTCGAAGCCGGCCTGGGCGGCGCGCAGCTTCTCGGGCAGCTGGTGCACCACGGCCGTGCGCAGGTGCGGGCCGGTGGTGGGCAGCACGGGGCAAGAGGCAGTGCGCACGGCGTCGATACTGGTTTTGCCGCATACGCCACAACTGGAACTGGTGTAGAAATGCCGCTCCATGGCCGCAAAATCAACCTTTACGTGGGCGGCCAGCTCGGCGCGCACCACGTTGCCGGCTTCTTCGGCCTTCTGCACATCGGGGCAGGGAATGATGCCCAGCAGGTCGGCTTTATTATGGATAATGCCTTCGGTGAGCAGGAAGCCGGCGGCCAGCTCCTCGTCGTGGCCGGGCGTGCGCATGGTCACGGAAAGGGTGCGGTGCTGGCGCGGGCCGTTGGTTTCGTAGCCCACGCGGATTTCCAGCGGCTCCTCGGCGGCGAGCTGGTCGGAGGCGGGCACGGGTGGGCCGCTGCCGCTCACTTTCTGGATGGTGGCAAATTCGTAGCTGGCGGCGGGAAGGAGAATGGCGGGGTTCATGGGAGAATGCAGAAACTATAGAACGTCATGCAGAGCGCAGCATCTTGCCCGCAGGCAGTAAACCAATCCTTAAACGAAAAGGATTAGTGGCGGCGGGCAAGATGCTTCGCTGCGCTCTGCATGACGTTCTTGCGGTGCTTTTACTCCAGCTCCAAACTTCTACCCCGCTGCCTATGAAACTCAAGCGTCTCACCCGCAACCTCACCTTTTGGGTGCTGCTGGCCATTGTGGCCGGGGCGCTGCTGGGCCACTTCCGGCCCGCCCTGGCCGTGCAGATGGAGCCGCTGGGCAAGCGGTTCATCGACGTGGTGAAGCTGTTCATTAACCCGATTATTTTCCTCACCATCACGCTTGGCATTAGCACGATGGGGGATTTGAAGAAGGTGGGGCGCATTGGAGGCAAGGCGTTGCTGTACTTTGAAATCGTGACCACGCTGGCGCTGCTCATTGGCGTAGGCGTGGCAGCGCTGGTGCGGCCGGGCGCGGGCGTGAGCACCGGCAAGCTCGATACCGGGAAGGTGGGCGAGTTCACGAAACGGGCCACAGAGTTCTCGTGGGGGCATTTCCTGGCCGATAACCTGACTTTGCAGGTGCTCCTCGTGGCCATTGTGCTGGGCATCGTGCTGAGCAAGTACGCGGGCCGCAAGCCCATCATTCACTTCCTGAAAGAATGCTCGAAATACGTATTTCGCGGGCTGCACTGGGTGATGCGGCTGGCGCCCATCGGGGCGTTTGGGGGCATGGCTTTCACCATTGGGAAGTATGGCATTGCCACGCTGCTGCCGCTGGGCAAGCTCATGGTGACGGTTTATCTGACCATGGGTTTGTTTGTGTTTCTGGTGCTGGGCGGCATTCTGCGCTATTGCGGCATTGGCATGTGGTCGTTTCTGAAGTACATCAAGGCCGAGCTGCTGATTGTGCTGGGCACGTCTTCGTCCGAAGCCGGGCTGCCGGGCCTCATGGAAAAGCTGGAGGGCATGGGCTGCGCGCAGCCGGTGGTGGGGCTGGTGGTGCCCACGGGCTACTCCTTCAACCTCGACGGCACCACGATTTACCTGTCGCTTTCGACCCTGTTTCTGGCCCAGGTGTTCCACATCGAGCTGTCGGGGGCCCAGATTCTGACCATGATGGGCATTCTGATGGTGACGAGTAAGGGCGCGGCGGGCGTGGCGGGCAGCGGCTTCGTGGTACTGGCCAGCACGCTCACGGCCATGAAGGTGATTCCGGTGGAGGGCCTGGCCCTGCTGCTGGGCGTGGATAGGTTTATGTCGGAAGCCCGCTCCATCACCAACTTCATCGGCAATGGCGTGGCCACCATTTTCCTGGCCCACACCGAGGACGCCCTCGACCACGAACGGGCCGCAGAGGTGCTGGGCCGGCGGCTGCGGCCGCTGCGGTTCCGCAAAGGCTACACCAGCGGCGAGTACCTGGGCGAAGCGGCCGAACAGGCCAGCGAACTGGCTCGCCTGCTGAAAAACAAAAAGTAGCGCTGGTGGTATGCATGTGCCTCTACCCCATTCTACCCGCCGTTTCTGACTTTAATCCGTGGAACCCGCAACCCTGACCCCGCCCCGCCCCGCCCCTACGCGCCCGCCCATCCGTTTCGACCGCAACGAGCTGGCCGGGGCATTTGGCGACCTCGGCACCGATTTGCCGCTGCTCATCGGCGTGATTGCAGCATCGGGCATTGATAGCGCTTCGGTGCTTATCCTGTTTGGGCTGATGCAGGTGTTTACCGGGCTGTGGTACCGGATGCCCATGCCGGTGCAGCCGCTCAAGGCCTTCGCGGCGCTGGTGATTGCCCAGAAAATTCCGGGGCGGGTCATTTTTGGCGGGGGGCTGGCCATTGGCATCAGCATGTTTTTTCTGTCGGTGACGGGGCTGATTGACGGGCTGGCGCGGCTGGTCCCCAAGGCCGTGGTGCGCGGCATTCAGTTCGGGCTGGCCTTGCAACTGGCTACGCTGGCCCTCACCAAATACGTGGGGGCCGATGGCGCGGCGGGCTACGCGCTGGCCGCGGCGGCCTTTGCCGTGACGGTGGTGCTGTTTGGCAACCGGCGCTGGCCGGCGGCGCTCATCGTCATTGCCCTGGGCGTGGTGTATGCGCTGGTGTTCAAGCTCGATTTGGCCACGGCGCAGCGGGCGGTGGGCCTGCACCTGCCCGCCTGGCACCTGCCCCAATCGGCCGACATTCTGACCGGCGCGGTGCTGCTGGCCCTGCCCCAGATTCCGCTGTCGCTCGGCAATTCCATTCTGGCCACCAAGCAGGTAGCGCACGATTTATTCCCCGAGCGGGAGCCGCTCACCATCAAAAAAATCAGCTTCACCTACGCTTTGATGAATTTGGTGAACCCGTTTTTCGGAGGCTTTCCGGTGTGCCACGGCTCGGGCGGCATGGTGGGGCACTACGCGTTTGGGGCGCGTACGGGCGGTTCGGTGGTTATTTACGGCAGCATTTTTCTGGTAATGGGGCTGTTTTTCAGCCAGGGCTTTGCCGAGGTGGTGCAGATTTTTCCGTTGCCGGTGCTGGGGGTGCTGCTGCTGTTCGAGGCGCTGTCACTGGCCACGCTGCTGCGCGACGTGAGCGGCAGCCGCAGCGATTTGCTGGTGTCATTGCTGGTGGGCTTGCTCTGCGCGGGGCTGCCGTATGGCTACCTGGTGGGCCTGGTTGTGGGCACGGCCATCTACTACGCCATGCAGCGCGGCTGGGTGGGGCTGGGGAAACACTAGCCAAGCCAGCCGCCATCCAAACGTCGGTGAGGCCATCTTTGGCTCCAAAACGGCCTTCCAAACGTTTGGAAGCAGGGTTTGGGCCCTAAACCGGCCTTCCAAACGTTTGGAAGCCTTGTTTTACCCCCAAACCGCTGTTACCAGCGCTGGTAAGGCCATCTTTGGTTCCAAAACCACCGTTACCATCGTTGGTAGGGGCATCTTTGGTCCCCAAACCATCGTTACCATCGTTGGTAAGACCATCTTTGGTCCCAAACCCACCGTTACCATCGTTGGTAAGGCATGTTACGAGGCCAAAGGCGGCGTTACCGACGTTGGTAACGCCGGTTCCTCGGCCAGAATGCGCACGGGCTGCTTGTGCTCGTCCACGGCCACGAAGGTGAAGAGGCCGGTCACCGCTTTGTGGCGGTCCTCGGAATACATCTGTTCCACGAATAATTCGACGCGCACCTTGAGGCTGGTGCGGCCTACGTGCTCGATATTGGCCACCAGTTCCACCAGCGAGCCGCCGGGAATGGGGTGCGTGAAATCGACCCGCTCGGAGGACACGGTCACCATTTTCAGGCGCGAAAAGCGGGTGGCGGCGATGAAGGCCACCTCGTCCATGAGCAGCAGCGTGGTGCCGCCAAACAGGGTGTCGTAGTGGTTGGTGGTGTTGGGAAACACGGCTTTGAAAATGCGTGTTTCGGCGCGGGCAATGCGGTCGGCAAGGAGCATGGGCTAACAGAAAAAAGAAGTAATAAACGGCCTCCGTTTGCGTTCAAGCCCCGTTTTGAGAAAGCCAGCTACCGGCCGCACGCCACCCCGGCCGCACCTGGGGCGCAGCGGCACGGCACCGCCGATGCCAGCCCCAAAGCGCGAGGGCAGCATCACTCGGCGGCCGGCAGGTCTCCTGACTTGGTTCGGGCGGCCCCGCCCTTCTCGGCCCGGTTTTAGGGGGCCAATGGGCATGTGTGGGGCCACCGGCTCCGGCCCGAAATGGGCCGGGAAACTCACAGTAGCGCGTCTGTTCGGGAGTTGCACCCGATTCCCTTTTAATCTTCGCCCCGGCCGAAGCCCGGGTAAAAACCGTCCGCTGATTGAAGGAAATCAAACCGAGAACCAACGCGGCGAAGGTACAAGACGCGGGGCGGGATTGCGGACTTGTCTTGTCATCCTGAGCGCAGCGAAGGACCTTATCACGACCGAGCTGTTCGTAAATCAATCGAACGAAGCAGCCGTGATAAGGTCCTTCGCTGCGCTCAGGATGACAGACATGTTTAGGTTGCTTTGTGCTGCCCCGCCCCTACTCCGCCATCACGGGCACTACCTCATTGGCCTTGCGCAGCGGCAGCTCCGGCACCAGCAACGTGAGCAGCAGGCCGCCCACCACCAGCAGAATATCCACCATATACACCCGCCGGATGGCCGTGGCGAAGGCCGCCCGCACCACCGGGTCGGAAGCGCCGGCGGTGGTGGCGGGCACGGCCGGGCCTTCTGCTACCACGGCCGGGCGGGCAGCTGCGGCGTTGGTCTGCGCGGCGGCCGGCAGGCTGTGGGCCAGCGTGAAGGTGAGCACCGCGCCCAGCGCCGAGGCCGCCAGCGCCCCGCCAATCTGCCGGAAAAACTGGCTGGCCGAAGTGGCCTGGCCCATGAGCGCGGGCACGGTGGCGTTCTGAATGGCGAGGGTGTAGAGCGGCATCGTGGGCCCCAGGCCCAGGCCGCACACGGCCAGGTAGAGGAGCACCTGATGGTATTGCACCGTGGGCGGCATGGTAGCCAGCAAACTCAGGCCGACGAGCAGCAGCACGAGGCCGCCCAGCATCCAGCGCTTGTAGTGGCCGAAGCGCGACACCATCTGGCCGGCCAGCATGGAGCCCGTGACCACGCCCAGCGACAGCGGCATCAGGCTGGCCCCCGCCCGCGTGGCCGACTCGCCCAGCACGTTCACCATAAACAGCGGCTCGAAGATGATAACACCCAGAAACGCCCCGCCCATGCAGAACAGCGCCGCATTGGCCGTGCGAAACACCGGGTTTTTGAACAGGCTGAAATTAAGAATGGGGTTCTCGTGCCGCAGGCTGCGCACCACGAACAGCCCCAGCGCCACCACCGCCCCGGCCAGCAGCCCCAGCGTGAGCGCGCCCGCCCACGGGTACAGCGCCCGGTTGAGCTGCAGGGCCACCACCAGCGGCCCCAGCCCGGCCATGAGCAGGGCGGCCGAGATAAAGTCGAACGGCTTGGGCTCGGTGCGGGGGCGCAACGGCGGCATCTGGGTGATGATGAACCAGAGGGCCAGCAGGCCCAGCGGCAGGTTCACGTAGAACACCAGCCGCCAGCCCGCCACGCCCGGTATCAGGTTGCTGCCTTTATCGGTGAGAAACCCGCCCAGCAGCGGCCCCAGCACCGACGACGTGCCAAACACCGCCCCCGTAAAGCCCTGGTAGCGCCCCCGCTCGGCCGGCGCAAACAAGTCGGCAATGATGATGAAGGCCATGGCAAACAGCCCCGCCCCGCCAAACCCCTGAATGGCCCGGAACACCACTAGCTGCGTCATGCCATCGCCCAGCAGCGGCAAATCCCCGAACTCGCCCGCTAGCCCGCACAGCCCCGAGCCCACCAGGAAAATGCTCACGGCCACTATCTCAATCGTGCGCCGCGAGTACATATCGGCCAGCTTGCCGTAGATGGGCACCAGCGCCGTACTGGCCACCAGATAAGCGGTAGCCACCCACGTAAAGCGGTCGAGCCCGTGCAAATCGGCCACGATGCGCGGCAGCGCCGTGCTCACAATGGTCTGGTCGAGCGAGCCCAGAAACATGGCCAGCAGAATGCCGGCGAAGGTGAGCATCTTCTGGCGGTGGGTGAGGTTTTCGGTCAAGGAGAAAGGAAAATGGAAAGCAAGGCAGAACAAAAAGGCCGTCATGCTGAGCGGAGCGCAGTCGAAGCATCTTTACCTCAATACCAACCTAAATGTTAGGATTAGTTGCGCGGTAGAGATGCTTCGACTGCGCGGACGCCAGATGAGCATGACGGCCTTTTTCCTTCTCCTTATCCCCTATCTCCTATACTCTATCCTTACCCTTAGTCCCAAACCCTACACCCGCACCCTACTCGCCACCGCCGATACGCACAGCCCCATGAAGGCAATCAGCGCAAACGACACCCGCAAGCTCGTGGCTCCGGCGATGAAGCCAATAATTGGCGGCCCCAGCAGAAACCCGAAGAAGCCGATGGTGGACACCGCCGCCAGCGCCATCCCGGCCGACATGTGCGTGGACTTGCCCGCCGCCGAGTACACCAGCGGCACCACCGCCGACGTGCCAAAGCCCACCAGCAGAAACCCCAGCAGCGCCGTGGGCAGCGTGGGCCAGGCCACGGCAATGCTCAAGCCAGTAGCAGTGAGCAGGCCGCTGAGCTGAATCACGCGCTTCGAACCGAGGCGGTGGGCCAGCCAGTCGGCCCCGAAGCGCCCGGCCGCCATCGTGCTCATAAAGGCCGTGTAGCCCGCCCCCACCCAGGCCGGGTCGGCGTGAATAACTTTCTTAAAATACACCCCGCTCCAGTCGAACATGGCCCCCTCGCAAATGAGCGCACAGAAGGCAATGGCCCCCAGGCCGAGCAGCTCCTTGTCGGGCTTCACGAAGATGGGCTGGTCGGGGTCGACGCCCGAATCTTCGCGCACGGTGGAGCCGGCGCTCACGGCCAGCCCAGTGAGGATGAACAAGGAAATGAAGATAAAATGCACGCCCGGCGGCACCGCGTGCCCAATCATAAACGAGCCCACGGCCGCCGCCACAAACCCCGCCAAACTCCACAGCCCGTGAAACGAGGCCATGATGGGCTTGTGCTGATACAGCCGCTCCACGCCCACCGCCTGGGTATTCACCGAAATATTGGTGAGGTTGCCGCCCACCCCGAACACAATCAGGCACGGCAGGAGCTGCCAGAGGCTGCCGGCCCAGCCTAGCCCTAGCAGGGCCGTGGCGTACAGCACCACGCCCCACAGCACCACGCGGCGGCTGCCGTGCTTGGCCACCAGCCAGCCCGCCAGCGGCAACGACAGCAGCTGCCCCAGCGGAATGGCCAGCAGCACCCCGCCCAGCGCCGCCTCCGAGATGCCCATCTTCTGCTGCACGCTCGGAATGCGCGACGCCCAACTGGCGAAGCACAGGCCCAGCAGAAAAAACAGCGCCCCCACGGCCAGCCGGTGGGTTTTGCGGGAAATATAGCCGGCGGTCGGCGGTAGCGAAATCATATCCATAGTCCAAAAAGCTGGTCGGCAATCAGCCGGCACCGGGGTTCCGGGTTCAGCAAATTACAAGCATGGCCAACGCCGGCCAGCGCCGCGAAGTTGCTCATTATGGAAAAGAGGCGCTTGCCGCTCAGCAAACGTTTCCGTCTGCTTATGCCGTCCTTCTCAGCCCGAAATATGCCCGTTATGCGCTACCAACCAACAATCACCCCCCAATCGTAGCCATGCTCTCGAAGCTGAGCTGGTGTAGGGGCCGCTGCCGCTCGGCCTCGAAGCCATTGGCCGCCCGGTGGCGGAAGGCGGCCGACAGCGCGGCCACGATTTCCTCGTCGGATTTGCCGCCGCGCAGCAGGGCGCGGGTGTCGAGCACGCCCTGGTCGTAGAGGCAGGTTTTGATACCGCCCTCGGCCGTGAGGCGCAGGCGGTTGCAGGTGCCGCAGAAGGTGCGCGAGTAGGCCGCGATGATGCCCACCGTGCCCCGGTGCCCCGCGATGGTGTATTCCGAAGCCGTGGCCCCGGCCGCCATTTGTACTGGCGTGAGCGCGCCGAAATGGTCCTCCAGGTGCTGGCGAATGCGAACGTGGTTCCAGGGCAGCGAGGCCGGGCCGGCTTCGTGGCTGCCGCCGTTGAAGGGCATTTCCTCGATGAAGCGCACGTCCACGGGCAGGTCGCGGCTGAGGCCGGCCAGCGGAATGAGGGCGTCGATGTTCTGGCCGTCCATCACCACGGCGTTTATTTTCACCTGGATACCGGCATCGAGCAGGGCGTGGAAGGTTTCCAGCACCTTGGGCAGCTCGTCGCGCCGCGTGATTTGGAAGAACCGCTCGCGGTCCAGTGTATCAAGGCTGAGGTTCACGGCTTTCACGCCCAGGCGGGCCAGGGCGGGCACATGCGGCGCGGTGAGCACGCCGTTGGTGGTCAGGCTGATGTCATCGATGCCCGGCAGTTGGGCCAGGCGCTCCATGAAGGGCACCAGGTCGCGCCGCACGAAGGGCTCACCGCCCGTCAGGCGCACTTTGCGCACGCCCAGGCCGGCCAGCAGGCCCGTGAGGCGCAGCATTTCCTCGTAGCTCAGCAGCTCGTGCTTGGGCATGTACTTGATGCCTTCTTCGGGCATGCAGTAGAAGCAGCGCAGGTTGCAGCGGTCCGTCACGGCCAGGCGCAGGTATTCCAGCGGACGGCCGTGCTGGTCGAAAAGGGGCGTGACGGCCGGCGCGGCCGGGGCGAGGATAGATGGAAGCACGTTTATCACCAATTTTGCCCGGCTGTACGTAAGACCGCCGGCTTGTGGTAAACCCCGGACGGCGGAAAGGTGTTCAGCCCACAGTTCCCAGGCGCGGTCAGCGGCCGGGTTTCGCCCAAAATTTACGTCGAAAGATATGTCATTAAAAGTCGCCCTCTTCGGCATCACCCGCGACATCGTGGGCACATCCGTTATCGAGTTGCCCGCCCCCGCCCCCACCACCGTGGGCGAGCTGCTGGCCGAAATGCGCCGCCAGTACCCCGCCCTCGGCGACCTGCGCAGCTGTGCCGTGGCCGTAAACAACGAGTACGCCAGCGCCGACCAGCCGCTGCACACGACGGACGAAATTGCCCTCATCCCGCCCGTAGCCGGCGGCTAGAATTCAGTTAACAGTCACCAGTGAGCAGTTATCAGTGCTGTTCCACTCTCTTCAGAAAACTGTTCACTGCTCACTGATAATTGTTAACTACCTGCATGATTCCTCACCTCGCCATCACCGACCAGCCCATTGACATTGCCGCCGCCCTCGCGGCCGTGCAAACCGACACTGCCGGGGCGGTCAATTCCTTTATCGGCACGGTACGCAACCAGTCGGGCGGCCGGCCGGTGCGCCGCCTGCACTACGAGTCCTACGACAGCATGGCCCTCACGCAGCTGGGCCACGTGATAGCGCAGGCTTACGAAAAGTGGCCCATGCTCCAGGAAGTGGCCGTGGTGCACCGCAAAGGCACTTTGGAGCTCGGTGATGTGGCCGTGGTGGTGGCAGTGGCCACGCCGCACCGCGCCGAGAGCTTCGCCGCCTGTCAGTTCATCATCGATACGCTGAAACAGGTGGTGACCATCTGGAAGCGCGAGGAGTATGAAGACGGGACCGAGTGGGTGGCGGCGCACCCGTAGCTTGTTTAATACCATAAAAAAGCCCGGCCTCTTTGTAGAAGTCGGGCTTTTTGTGTGCTGTGGAGAAATTGCGTCTCGTCATGCGCACAGTTTGCGCGTCATCGTTCAACGACGAGACGCAATTATGCGTCTCTACTTGCTCGGAATCAGATACCCCAGCGACAATTGAAACGCCGAGTGGCGGGCGTTTTTCAGGTCGCCGTTGGAGTAGTTGTCGGATTTCACGAAGTCGCTGAAGGCGCCGGTGTAGCGCAGGCTCAGGCTCAGGCCGTTTTCGGCTTCGTAGCCCACGCCGGCCAGGTAGCCCAGTTCGTTGCGGTTGAGGCCGCTCACGTCGGTTTTGTTCTGGGTTTCGGTGGTGGTGGGCGTGCCGCCCAGGGTCGGTGTCGTCGTGGTTTTAGTCTGGTTGTTGGCGCTCAGCAGGTAGGAATACTGCGGTCCGGCCTCGAAAACCAGGCCCGAGGCGCGCACTTTCAGCAGCACCGGCACATCGAGGTAGTTGTAGTTCACACTGCCTTCGCGCTTGTACGTAGTGCCTGGCAGGCCCGGAAGGTAGTACGCGGTGGGCTTGTTCTCGAAGCCTTTCTGCGAATACAGCACCTCGGGCTGGAGCGATAGGAAGCCGTCCTGAATGAGGGGCACATTGAGCATCACGCCGCCCAGAAAGCCGACTTTATTGTTGTAAGTATCCTGATTCTGAATGTCGCCGGCCAAGTTGGAATAGTTGGCTCCGGCGCGCAGGCCGATGCGGATGCTCTGGGCCTGAGCCGAGGAAACAGCAGCCGTGGCCAGAAGCGTGGCAGCTAAAATTGCAGTCTTTTTCATGATGAAATATGGTTAATTGATAAGACGTGTCGCGGGCACTTCTCTCAAAAACGTGCCAGCGTGCGGCCCAAACGCCCATCAGGCGAATAATAGTCTGAACAATAGGGTAAAAAAATAACCGCCGGGCGGGCGGTTATTTTCAGAAATGCCGGATAGCCTTGTGCTGCACAACAGCGCCGCGCTATTGGCTGCCACTCAGCTCCTGCGTGGCGGCGGCGCGCTCGGCGGGCGTGTTCACGTTGCGCAGCTCATCGGGCGCGGGCGGGGCCAGCAGTTCGATGTCGGAATTAATCAGCGCCTTACGCGGGCACGAGTAGCCCAGACTCAGAAACCGCAGCAGCTGCCCGTAGCTGCGCGGCTCCCAGATGCTCACCAGCGGCTCGGGAAACTCGTCCCAAGGGCTGCGGAACGACGTGGCCAGGCGGGCCGGCTGCCGGTTCGTCACCAGGTATTCCAGCGTATCGCGGGTGAGGAAGGGCAGGTCGCAGGCCAGCACCAGCCACGCCGCGTTCGGGTCGGCCTGGAAGGCGGAGAGGATGCCGCCCAGCGGGCCGAGGTTCAGGAAGGTATCGGGTAGGGCGATAAGGCCGGCGGGCAAGTTGGCGGCCTGGTCGGGGCGGACGGATACGCGCACGTCGGGACAGAACTCGGCCAGCAGCGCGGCGGTGTACTGGCGCTGGTCGAGGCCGTGGTAGTGCAGCGCGCCTTTGTCGGTTTGCATCCGCTCGCTGCGGCCGCCGGCCAGCACGAGGCCGCGTAGCACGGGCACCGCCAGCAGGTACCACTGACGGATGAAAGCTGCAATTTTGGCCGTGTCGGCCAGCGGCAGCACGGGCGGCAGCGGTGCGGCGCTGAGGTGCTCCAGCAGCACGGCGGGCAATTCGGTCTGCCCCTCGGCCAGCAGAATCAGGCGCACGTCGGTGAGGCGGTCGAGCTTTTTGTCCAGCGGCTTGCGCGGGTCGACGATAACGACCTGCTGGCGGGCGCGGAAGTGGTTGCCGTTCACCAGCACCACGCTTTCGTGGGCCAGCAGCTCGGGCTGCGAGAACCGGTCCAGCGCCCGCGTCAGGTTGAGCTGGCGGTAGGTGATTTTATCAACTAACTCTGCCGAAAGCCCGTTTTCGGCCACGTAAGGTACCGGTTTCGCCGAAACAGCGGCGGATTCTTCAGCGGCGGCAGAGTCGCCGGCGGCGTGGTCGGCATCTACGTAGGCTACGCGCAGCTGCGGGGCCAGCAGCGGCAGCAGCCGGGCCACCAGCATTTGAATATCGCCGCAGGGCGCACCCAGAATGGCCAGCTCTGCCCGGCCGAATTCGCCCACGTCGGGCCGGGCCAGGGCAGCGTGCTTGGCCCGCTTTACGGTTGAGTTTGGTAAACTATCCATATTGGAATTTACGAATTTTCGGCGCGATGAAAGTCTTTCTTGCCGCCGGTTTTCTCGATGAGCTGCACGCCTTCGATGGAAATATCGTGCGAAAACGCCTTGCACATGTCATAGATGGTGAGGGCGGCTACGCTGGCCCCGGTCAGGGCCTCCATCTCCACGCCGGTGCGGCCCGTGACCACGGCGGTGCATACCACGCGCAAAGCGTCAGCCCCGTCGGGCTCGATGGTGATGCTGCAATCATCGAGCCCCAACGGGTGGCAAAGGGGAATGAGTTCGGCGGTTTTTTTCGCGCCCATGATGCCCGCCAGGATGGCCGTGTGGATGACCGGGCCTTTGTGCGAAGGCATTTCGCCGGCCTGCACGCGGCTCAGCAGCTCCTCGCCCAGCACCACGCGGCAATGGGCACGGGCCACGCGGCGGGTGGGTACTTTGGCCCCCACATCGACCATGGTGGGCTGATTAGCGGCGTTGACGTGGGTAAAATTCTTGGTTAGCATAGAGTGTAGAGACGTGTGAAAGCGCCGAATCGTTGGAAGTAGCGCGGACTTTTAGTCCGCGTTACCGCGCCACTTGAAACGCTTGTCGTTTGGGGACGCGAACTGAAAGTTCGCGCTACGGCCCTTTGTTTCGCCGCAAACTATTGGGCCGGACAGCCGTTTTCTACCCGGCACCGGGCCAAACTGCCCGCACTTACTCCGGCAAACCCGCCGCGCCGGTTCATTCAAGCCGCACCCTTTCCCCTGTTTTTATTATGACTCATACCGCATTAGTAGTTGGTGCCAGCGGCATCATCGGCAGCAACCTGGCCCAGGAGCTGCTGGCCCACAACTGGCCCACCTATGGCTTGGCCCGCCGCCCCGGCACCGACATCGCCGGCCTGCAGCCCGTAGCCGCCGACCTCATGGACGTGGCCAGCCTCGAAACCGCCCTGGCCGATATCCGGCCCACGCACGTCTTCATCACCAGCTGGATGCGCAACGACACCGAGGCCGAAAACATCCGCGTGAACAGTGCCATGGTGCGCAACCTGCTGGCCGTGCTGGGCCCGAAGCACTCGGTGCAGCACGTGGCCCTCGTAACCGGGCTGAAGCATTACCTGGGGCCATTTGAGGCGTACGTGAGCGGCGGCGTGGCCCCGCCCACGCCCCTGCGCGAGTCGCAGCCCCGGCTGGCGCTCGACAACTTTTACTATGCCCAGGAAGACGAGGTGTACGCCGCCGCCGAGCGCGACGGCTTCACCTGTAGCATTCACCGGCCACACACCATCATCGGCAAGGCCGTGGGCAACCTCATGAACCTGGGCACCACGCTGGCCGTGTACGCCAGCATCTGCAAAGCCACGGGGCGGCCGTTCCGCTGGCCCGGCTCGCAGGCGCAGTGGGAAGGTTTGTCGGACGTGACCGATGCCCGCGTCATCGCCAAGCAATTGGTGTGGGCCGCCACCACCGAGGCCGCCCGCAACGAGGCCTACAACGTGGTAAACGGCGACGTTTTCCGCTGGAGCCAATTGTGGGGCCGCCTGGCCGAGTGGTTCGGCGTGGAGGCCGTGGGCTTCGATGGCAACATTCATCCGCTGGAAGAAGAGATGGCCGGCGATGCCGAGCTGTGGCGCGAAATTGCCACGAAGAATGGCTTGGCTGAGGCTGATTTAAGCCGCCTAGCCTCGGCCTGGCACACGGATTTAGACCTGGGCCGGCCCATTGAGGTGATGACGGATATGGCGAACAGCCGTAAGCGGGGCTTCACCGTGTTTCAGAGCACGGAGGACTCGTTCTTTGATTTATTTGCCAAGCTGCGCGAAGACCGGCTGATTCCGTAGGGCGCTGCGGAAAGGCATCTGGAACGTCATGCTGAGCGGAGTCGAAGCATCTCTACCGCATAACTAATCCTTTTGATTGGATTGCTACTGCGGTAGAGATGCTTCGACTGCGCTCAGCATGACGTTCTATTTTATTGTTATTTCCCCAACGCTTCAAATCCTCACCCAGTCACAACCCCACCCCCCATGCTCACCCCCGCCGAAGCCACTGCCCGCGTCCTCGCCACTGCCCGCCCGCTGCCGCCCGAAACCGTGGCCCTGCCCCACGCCGCCGGCCGCATCCTGGCCGAAACCCTCTCGGCCGACCGCGACTTCCCGCCCTTCAACCGGGTGGCGATGGATGGCATTGCGCTGAGCTTCGCCGCGTGGGCCGGGGGCCAGTCGGAGTTCGACATCGCCCACACCCAGTACGCCGGCGAGCCCGCCCGCCCGCTGCCCGGCCCGCAGCAGGCCGTGGAGGTGATGACCGGCGCGGTGCTGCCCATGGGGGCCGATGTGGTGGTGCGCTACGAGGACCTGCTGCTGCACGACAACCGCGCCCGCATTCAGATTCCGCCGCCCGCTGCGCCCGGCGTCAACATCCACCACCAGGCCGCCGACCGCCGCGCCGGCGATGCCCTGCTGCTGCCCGGTACCCGCCTCGGCCCGGCCGAGCTGGCCGTGGCCGCCACCGTGGGCGCGGCCGAAATAGCCGTGCTGCGCGCCCCGCGCGTGGCCGTGGTGAGCACCGGCGATGAGCTGGTGGGCATCGGGGCCACGCCCCTGGCGCACCAGATTCGGCGCTCCAACGTGTATGCCCTGCAAGCCCTTTTCACACAGCAAGGGGCCGATGTTTCGCTGTTTCACCTCTCCGATAACGTGGAGGAGCTGCGCGTGGGCCTCACCAACATCCTGGCCGCCGGCTTCGATGCCGTGGTGCTGAGCGGGGCCGTGAGCAAGGGCCGCGCCGACCACCTGCCGGGCCTGCTGCGCGAATTGCACGTCGAGGAAATCTTCCACGAAGTGCAGCAGCGGCCCGGCAAGCCGCTCTGGTTTGGGGCGCGGGCCGGCGGGCCGGTGGTATTCGGGCT
Source organism: Hymenobacter sp. (assembly GCA_028288445.1). GTDB lineage: Bacteria > Bacteroidota > Bacteroidia > Cytophagales > Hymenobacteraceae > Hymenobacter. The sequence continues at coordinate 16,756 of JAQBNT010000193.1, forward strand.
GCCCGGCAACCCCGTTTCCACCTTCATCACCGCCTGCCGCTACGTGCGGCCCTGGCTGCGCACCGTGCAGCAGCCCGAAGGCGCGGCCGAAACGGCGGCTATCGAGGCCCCCCAGCCGGCCGTGCTCACCGTCGATATCACCTTCAAGCCCCCGCTGACGCACTTCGTACCCGTGCGCCTGACCGTGGACGCGGAGGGCCGCCGCCTGGCCACCCCGCTCCGCGTGGGCGGCTCCGGCGACATGATGGGGCTGGTGGGGGCCACCGCGTTTCTGGAGCTGCCGCCCGAGCCGGCCGTGTTTGCGGCGGGCGGCGTGTGGCCGGCGTGGGGGCTGTAGGGTCTATTATTTGCCGAAGCCGACCGGAGCTTGCTCCCATCCACTTCCGGAGTTCCAAAAGCCCATCGGAGCGAGGTCCGATGCCCTTCCGGAGTTCCAAAAGCCAACAGGAGCTTGCTCCCAGGCCCTTCAACATCCCGCAAACCGGACCGGAGCTTGCTCCCATGCCCTTCCGGAGTTTCAAAAATGGACCGGAGCGAGGTCGGATGCCGGTCTGGTAGTCCGGAAGGGCATAGGTCCTCGCTCCGGTCCATTTTTTGAAATAACAAA
>JAQBNT010000214.1 GCA_028288445.1 Hymenobacter sp.
TGAGCATTCTGCGTTAATCGCAGAATGCTCAGGATGACAAATGCCCCTCTATTCCGGCAGCAGGCCCTCACGGGCCGCCAGCTTGATGAGAGCGGCGGTGTTGCGGGTCCGGGTTTTCTCCATGATATTCTGCCGATGGGTTTCGACGGTGCGCTTGCTGGTGAACAGGCGCAGGGCGATTTCGGTGTTGGTGAGGCCCTCGGCCACCAGGCTCAGCACTTCCATTTCGCGCTTGCTCAGGCCCAGGCTCAGGCGGGCGGCGGCGCCGTCCACGGGCTTGGCCAGGTAGAGCCGGCGCAGCAAGGCCAGGCCCAGGGCCGAGCACAGGAATGGCCGCCCGGCCGCCACCGTACCCAGGCTGTGCAGCAGCTCCGGCAGCGGCGAGGTTTTCAGGATGTAGCCGTTGGCTCCCAAATCGAAGGCGCGGGCCACGTAGTGCTCGTTGGTGAGCTCGCCGCGGGCCAACACCCGCAGTTGGGGGTACTGCTCGCGCAGGGCAGCCAGCACCGCAAAGGGGTCGGGGCCAGGCAGGCTCAGGTCGAACAGTACGACCGTGGGGCTCAGGGCGGGCAATTGGGCCAGTAACTCCTCGCCGGTCACGGCTTCGCCCACTATTTCCAGGCTTATGGCCGCTCCCAACCCAATGCGCAGTTCCTCGCGGGTAAGCGCATCGCCGTCGGTAAGTAGCAAACGAATCATGAACGAAGGAAAAGAGTAGAGCCGGATGCTAAAAGCTAAATATATCGAATTCTCAGGATACCAATTAGTAAAAGGAGAATAAACAACCCGAAATTACCATTTCGGCTAAGCTCAACCATAACCAGCGCAACAAAAGCAGTATAAATCCCTTCGAAAACCCCGATTAACTCTGACGATTTAGTAGAAATACGGAGCCCTTTCTTACGTACAACCTAAGTTCCCAACTTTGTTGTGCGCCGCCCGTTTTGCCTAGTCCCAACTCTCTTCCCGCTATGACCCGACTTCTTCTTGCCGATGACCACACCATCCTGCGTGATGGCATCCGCGCGCTTCTCTCTGCCGAACCGGACCTCGACGTGGTGGGCGAAGCCAGCAACGGGGCCGAAGTGCTGGCCCTGCTCGAAACCACGCCCGTGGATGTGGTGCTGATGGACGTGCAGATGCCCGTGCTCGACGGCTTTGCCACCATGCCGGAACTGCGCCAGCGCTTCCCCGAGGTGCGTGTGCTGGTGCTCACCATGCTCGACCACGAAAACTACGTGGCCCGCATGCTGGAAGCCGGCGCGCTGGGCTACGTGCTCAAGAACGCGGCCATCAGCGAAATCACGCACGCCATTCGCACCGTGGCGACGGGAAACCCGTTTTTGTGCACCGAAATCGGCCTGAACATGCTTTACAAGGCCGTGGCCCAACGCGCCAGCACCGAGGATGCGGCGGCCGACGGCCATTCCGGCGCCGACCTCACGGCCCGCGAGCTGGAAGTGCTCAAGCTCATTGCCGAAGGCATGACCAACGGCGAAATCGCCGACAAGCTCTTCACCAGCAAGCGCACCATCGAAACCCACCGCCAGAACATCATCGCCAAAACCCAGGCCAAGAACACGGCCGCCCTCATCAAGCTGGCGGTAAGCCGGGGGCTGATATCGTAGGCGGAATCAATTCAGCAGGCCGCCCACGGTGCCGATGGTGAGGGCCACGATGACGGTATTGAACAAAAAAGACACGCAGCCGTGCAGCAGCGCCACGCCGCGTAGTTCGCGGTTGGCAATGGCAACGTCGGCGGTCTGGGCCGTCATGCCGATGACGAAGGAGAAGTAAGCGAAGTCGATGTAGTTGGGCTTGAGCTTGGTGCCGGCCTCGTTCTGGTCGTCGGGGAAAACGAGGCCGCCGACGTCGCGGCCGGTGGTTTCGTCCTGGTCGTAGTACGTGTGGGCGTAGCGCAATGTGAATATCACATGCACCAGCAGCCAGGCCAGCACCACGGCCGCCACGCTGAGCAGCACGTGCAGCGTGCACACCTGCGCCGGCAACTTATCGAGCGAGCGCAGCAGGCCCACCACCGCGCCCAGGCTGGCAATGGCGGCCCCCAGCACCAGCACAAAGCCCACGGTGCGGGGCAGGTCTTCGGAGCCGGCCACGGTGCGGATGTCTTCGGTATCGGCCTGCCACATGCCCAGCAGCACCTGCACCAAATCGGCGGCCCCGAACCCCACCCAGCCCATCACGGTGCGGGCCAGGGGGCCGATGTCGGCCGGCGGAATCCAGGGGGCCAGGGCACGCGGGAGCAGCCAGGCCGCCAGCCCGCCCACCAGCAGCGCCAGCCCGAGCCGCCAGCGCACGTCCAGCGTGCGCACCAGGTCGGCGGTGTTTTTTTTGGTGGTGGCGGAGGGGGCAGATGCGGGTTTGTTACTCATTTGGCCGCCAAGGTAGTGCGGCCCCGCTGATGCCGGCGCGGCGGCAACCCCGGCCGGAAAGGCCGCCGCGCCGTAAGCGAATGCGTCGTTTCGCTGTTATTTCGTTCTATGAATGCTGCTCCCCTCTCCGGCCTTTACGCGCCCTCGCTCGCCCTCGTCACCGACTTATACCAGCTCACGATGGCCTACGGCTACTGGCAGCAGGGGTTGCAGGACCGGGAGGCGGTGTTTCACCTGTACTTCCGCAAGGCGCCGTTCCAGGGAGGCTACGCGGTAGCGGCCGGGCTGGCCCTGGCCGTGGACTGGGTCGAGAACCTGAAGTTTTCCGATGACGACCTGGAATACCTCGGCAGCCTGCGGGGCAGCAAGGGCGGGGTGATGTTCCCGCCCGACTTCCTGCGCTACCTGCGCGAATTGGAATTCACCTGCGACATCGATGCCATGCCCGAGGGCACGGTGGTGTTCGGCAACGAGCCCATTATGCGGGTGCGCGGGCCGCTGCTACAAGCCCAGTTGCTGGAAACAGCCTTGCTTACGCTCATTAATTTCCAGACGCTGGTGGCCACCAAGGCCGCCCGCATCCGCGAAGCGGCCGGCCCTACTGACCAGATTCTGGAGTTTGGCCTGCGCCGCGCCCAGGGTTTTGATGGGGGCTTGGGGGCCAGCCGGGCGGCCTACCTGGGCGGCGGCGATGCCACCAGCAACGTGCTGGCCGGGCAGCGCTACGGCATTCCGGTGCGCGGCACCCACGCTCATAGCTGGGTGATGGCCTTCGAGAACGAAGTCCAGGCCTTTTCGGCCTACGCGCAGGCGTTCCCCGACGACTCGGTGTTTCTGGTGGATACGTATGACACGCTGGAGGGCGTACGGCAGGCCATTCACGTAGCCCGCGACATGCGCGCCCGGGGACACGAGCTGGCCGGTATCCGGCTCGATTCCGGCGATTTGGCCTACCTCAGCCGGGAGGCGCGGGCGGTGCTGGACGAGGCCGGCTTCACGGAAACGCGCATCGTGGCGAGCAACGATTTGGAGGAAAACCTCATCACCAGCCTCAAGCAGCAGGGCGCCCGCATCGACACCTGGGGCGTGGGCACGCAGCTCGTGACGGCCTACAATCAAGCGGCGCTGGGGGGTGTGTACAAGCTGGCGGCGCTGCGCAAGGCCGACGATTCGGGCTGGGATTTCACCATTAAGCTCTCCGAGCAGGTGGCCAAAACCAGCATTCCGGGCATTTTGCAGGTGCGCCGCTACCTGAACGAGCACGGCAAGCCCCGCGCCGACATGCTATACAACACGGCCGAGAACCTGCCCAATCACCTCATCCTGATTGACCCGGCCGACAGCACCCGCCGCCTGCCCATCCGGCCCGAAACGCAGTACCGCGAGCTGCTGGAGCCGGTGTTCCGCCGCGGCCGCCGCGTGCTCGACCTGCCCACCCTGGCCGAAAGCCGCGCCCTCGCCCAGCGCGAAGTGCAGGCCCTGGACCCCGGCGTGCGCCGCTTCCTCAACCCCCATACCTTCCCCGTGGGCCTCGAAATGGGCCTCTACGAGTACCGCACCCGCCTCATCCTGGAGAAGCGCCCGGTGCGTCCGGCGTAGGGTACGGGGTCGTACCCTACTTTGTGCTACGCAACATTTGCATCAAAGCCCCGGCATCCTAATTGGAATGCCGGGGCTTTGATTTTATAGCTCTGGACACTCCTCCGCCCTATTCAGAGTAAGCGACAAATTAAATTCCTCTATAACCCGCAATGTCTAGTGATATGCAAGCACTTGCACCATAGATTTACGGGCCGGCCTGAGCACTCACCAGGCGGTTCGTTCTTACCACTATTCCCACCCTCTGCTCTTCATCCTTCACTTCACCTAATCACTTTTTTACATGAAAAGAAGATTTACGCGTTTGTTCAGCCCCCTGCTGTGTGCCCTCGGGGTGGGAATGAGTTACCAGGCGCAGGCCGGGTTCACGCCGGTCACCGTCACCGGCTTTACGGCCGATGTGGTGGCCAATGGCACGGGCACGGCGATGTCGTCGACCACCTCCGACATGGACGGGGGGGCGGTGAACACCCGCTTTGCCTTCATAGCCCCCAATTTTGTGAGCCCGACAGGAGCCACGCCCACCTCGTCGTTGCCGGCCACGGGGCTGATTAATAGCGTGGCCACGGCCGGGCTGTCGTTTCAGCTGGCGTCTTACTCGGCCAATAATTCGCTGCGCATCGCCAGCACGGGGTCGGGGACGCTCACGCTGCCGACGCCGGTGGCGGCCGGCGAGCTTTACCTGCTGGCTTCGTCGGGCAACGGGGCCAGCGTGGTGACCGTGACGGTGACTTTCACGGACCAGACCACGCAGGTATTTGCCGCGCAGAACGTGTCCGACTGGTTTGGGGGCACCGGGTTTGCCGTTCAGGGCATCGGCCGGGTGAACTACGACACCAACGTCATCGACAACAATACCACCGACCCGCGCCTCTACCAAATCCGGCTGGCGCTGGCCGCCGGCAACTACACCAAGCAGATTCAGAGTATCGGCTTCGCCAAAACGTCGACTGCGGGCGTGCTCAACGTACTGGCCGTTAGCAGCAATGCCTTGTGCACGGCGGCTCCTACGGCGGGCACGGCCGTGGCCAGCGTAACCAGCGTGTGCGCCTCGACGCCGGTGGCTCTGTCGCTCACGGGCAGCAGCGCCGATGCGGGCATCACCTACCAGTGGCAGGCTTCCATCAACGGTGGCACGACGTGGACCGACATCACCGGGGCCACGGCCAGCACCTACACCGTGACCGGCCAGACGGTGACCACGCAGTACCGCGCCCGCCTCACCTGCTCCAGCACGACCCAGACGGCCAACTCTACGGCCGTGACCGTGACGGCCTCGCCGCCCACCTACGCCACCCTGCCGGTGGTGCAGAGCTTCGAAACCACCTGGATTGACGTGTGCAGCACCCGCGACGCGCCCTCGGCCAGCTGGCGTAACAGCCCGGCCACGGGCAACAACTCGTGGCGGCGCGAGGACGACCCCACCGCCGCCAACTGGACTTCGCCCACCAGCTACCTCTACTCGCCGGTGAGCAGCCAGGGGCTGCACTCGGCCCGCTTCCACAGCGGCTACAGCCTGGCGGGCACCATTGGCACGCTGGACCTGTACGTGAACCTGAGCGCCGCCGGGGCCAAGCGCCTGAGCTTCGACTTTGTGAATACCTCGGGCACCGACTCGCTGATTGTGCAGCTCTCGAACGATGGCGGGGCCACCTTCAGCCGCCTGGATGGCTACAAGCTCAGCGCCACGTTCACGACGCAGGTGCTGCCCATCAGCAGCACGTCGGCCACGGCGGTGATTCGCTTCCGCGCCCGCGCCGACTATGGCTCGACGGATATTGGGCTTGATAACATCATCCTCGAATCGGCCACCGGCTGCCTCACGCCGGCCAGCCTGACGGGCACCACCACCACCACCACGGCCAGCCTCTCGTGGCTGACGGGCGGCACCGGCACCTACACCGTGCTCTACGGCCTCACTGGCTTCGACCCCGCGCTGCCCTCCTCCACCGGCAACCCGTACACCACGGTAACGGGCCTCACGGCCCCGCCCTACGCCATTACGGGCCTCGTGCCGGGCACTACCTACCAGTTTTACGTAATGCAGAACTGCTCGGCTACCACCAACTCCGGCCTGGCCGGGCCGGGCAGCTTCACCACCCAGATTGTGAACGACGACCCCTGCGGCGCGACCACCCTCACGGTGAACAACACCTGCACGGCCCTCGCCACCACCACCCTCGGCGCGACCCAGACGGCCAGCACGGTGTACGCCACCGGCGGCCAGGGCGCAGGCTGCGGCTCGATTACGGCCCCGCGTGATGTGTGGTTTAAGTTCACCACCGCAGCTACCGGGCCCACCAGCACGGCGGTGCGCATCTCGGTGACGGGCAGCGCGGCCAGCGTGGTGCGCGGCTACTCGGGCACGGCCTGCACGGGGCCCCTCACCTACCTGAGCTGCGCGGGCACGGCCAGCAACACGGCCGCCCCCAACCTCGACCTGATTAACCTGCAGCCCAGCACCACCTACTACGTGCGCGTGAACGAGTACAGCACCAGCGGTACGCTCGGCAACTTCACCATCTGCGCCACGCCGGTGCCCAACTGCCCGGCCCCGACGGGCCTCACGGCCGGTACCCTCACCAACAACACGGCCACCTTGAGCTGGGCCGGCGCGGCCGCCGCGGGCAGCACCTACACCGTGATTTACGGCCCCACGGGCTTCACGCCGCCGGCCGGCGGCACCACCATCGGGAACATCCCGGCCACCACCGTCACCATCACGGGACTCACGGCGGCCAGCACTTACTGCTTCTATGTGCAGCAGGTGTGCGGCGGCTTCAATGGCAGCAGCGTGCTGGTAGGGCCCATCTGCTTCACCACGCCGCTCACGGCTCCGGCCAACGACGAGCCCTGCGGGGCCCTGGCGCTGGGCGCGGCCGTTGTTTCGTCCTCGAACAGCGGGGCCACCACCAGCATCCAGACCGGCATCAACACGCCGAGCTGCGCGGGCGGCGCGCTGCCCAAGGATGTGTGGTTCACCTTCACCCCCACCGGCACCAGCACCACGCTCACCTTCACGGGGACTTCGGCGGGGGCGCTGCGGGTGTTCACCAGCCCCAGCTGCTCGGCCGGGCCGTTCAATGAAGTATTCTGCCAGGGCTCGAACACGGCCAACACGGCCCTGGGCACCGTTAGCGTCACCGGCCTCACGGCGGGCACGCGCTACTACATGGCCGTGAGCGGCTACACCGCCTCCGATACGCCGGGCAGCTTCACGCTGGGCGGCACCGGCCTGGTGACCAGCGCCCGCGCCCAGGCCGATACCGAGGCCCTGCTGGTATTCCCCAACCCGAGCAACACCGGCCAGCTCACCCTGCGCCTCAACGGCCTGAGCGGCACCGGCCAGGCCACGCTGCTCAACGCCCTGGGCCAGGTAGTGAGCACCAAAGCCCTGACCCCGGCCACTGAGCAAACCCTGAGCACCCGCGCCCTGGCCGCCGGCCTCTACACCCTGCGGGTGACCGTGGCGGGCCAGACCTACACGCGCAAAGTGGTGCTGGAATAGCCGGCACCGAGCTGATTTGACTGAAAAGGGCCGCCCAAATGGGCGGCCCTTTTTTTCGTCGCCAACCTGGCTTGCGGTTTAACCGCGTAGCGGCGGCATTACGGCCCTTATTCCAGGTCCCAATAGGAGGGCACGGGCAGGGGCATTTCCAGGGCCACGGGCGCGGCGCGGAGGGGGCCGTGCTGCACGAAGCTGGTGCTGAACAGCGCAATGACCAGGCAGAAAAATACGGCCAGCACCGTCACGAACTGGTGCGAAAACAGGGTCTTTTTGGCCGCGATGAGCATCAGGGCCAGCACCAGGAGGAGGGCATTGGCGGCCGTCACGAGGACCCCGCTGCCCGGCCAATGCAGGAACTTGAACACCACGCCCAGAATGCCCACGGTCAGGGTGGCCACCATCACGTAGTTCAGCGGCTCGGCCGTGCCCACTTCGGCATTGGCGCGGGCGGTGAAGCCGAGCACCGAAACCAGCAGGGTCCCGAAGCCGAGCAGTATCAGCACGTCGGCCCCGGGCCACCATTCCACTTTAAAATACACGCCCAGCAGGCCGAGGAGCAGGGCTGCGCCGTTGAGGATTTTCTTACTGTTCATTGCCGGGGGAAATAAGCCAGTGGGGCGGCCAATGCCCAGGAAGAACCAAGGGCGCTAAAGCCCCCCGCCCTTCCCGGACTAGCCGACTATAAACCTCCTGCCTTTTCACGACAATAGCAATACCCGGAAATAGGTATATTTCAACCTATGCGGGGCGACTCAGGCCGTGGGCCGGGCCGGCGGCACCTCGCACCGCCCGATGGCCAGCAGCCAGTCCTCGCCCCAGCGGCTGAGGCGGTACTGCCGGCGCGGCCCGATGCGCTCCCAAGTGAGCAGCCCCACCGCGACAAGGGCATTGTGGGCGCGGCTGCCGGCCACCCGCTCGATGCTGGCGGCTTCGGCCAGGTCGGCGGCGGTCTGGGTTTCGTTGCGCAGGAAGCAGCTCATCATGCGGGCCTGGGTTTCGTTGCCGCGGCCGTTGCTGTGGGGCACCAGCGGCTCCAGCGCCGCCATCAGCCGGGCGTGGAACTGCCCGGGCTCATATGGGTCGGAGTAGGTGACGACGGGCGGCGCATCGCGCCGGGCAATGCGCCCGGCCAGGCCGTCAAGCAGTGGTTCGATGGTGCGTTTGGCGGGGTTATCCATAGCGGGCAGCGGCAGCGGAAGAGCCTGCCGCGACTAAATTACGATACAAAGTCGGGCAGTTTGTATCGTTGTATGTGCGCGCTGTTCACATTTCCGGGCAGCTTGTATCGTTGCAACTGCGCATTGTTCGCATTTTCAGATAGCTTGTATCGTTGCAACTGCGCGTTGTTCGGATTTCTGAGCGACTTGTATCGTTACGAGTGCGCGTTGTTCGCATTTCTATACAGTTTGTATCGTTGTACGCGCGCGTTGTTCGCATTTCTGCGCCGCTTGTATCGTTGCACGCGCGCGTTGTTCGCATTTCTGCGCCGCTTGTATCGTTGCGGATATCCGTTAGGCTGTATTTGGTGGGGTTTGTATCGTTTGATTATATAATCAGACCTCTTCGCCCTCTAAGCTATTGCCTAAAGAAACAGCATAAGCTAACGTAGCTTTAAGGTATGGATACACTTGCCGACACAACGATATTGATTGGTAATCCAGCCCTATTTCAAGTCGAATCTATTATCTACAAAGAGACTTTACGGTCCTCTCTTTTCGAGAGATTGACTATTACCTTAGCTGGAATGCAGTTCGGAGATTCCAGCGACTGTGAAATTGCAGGAGTTAATTCTTCATCGTTAATCATAACTGCTGATAGATTCACTGAAATGGCCAGAAAAGGGGTTGCAACCAAAAAAGCGTTTAGGATTGGGCTGGGGAGCAATTTTGATGACTATTGCATCAACGTAAATCAGAGTGGCATTTCTAAGTTGAAGTTCAGTGTTGTCCACAATCGTGAGAACAAAGTGGTTTTAGATGGCTTCAAGCTCCCGCTTGAATACTTCCAGTTGATATGTACCGCTTATTACATAGCTGTGCGTGATTTCAAAAAAGCTTTTGAAGACCGGTAGCCAAACTTATTAGCCCCAGCGGGGCGACATATCGGTAGAAACAACCGACAATGACGTGACAAAGCCCCAGCGGGGCGACACTCGTTTATCGAATGTCGCCCCGCTGGGGCTTTGTACTGTTTAAACTCGGATTAAACTACCGATATGCCGCCCCGCTGGGGCTACGCATACCGCAGCTCGCCCGCGGCCACGCGCAGCGTCACGCCGGGCTCGGCGGTGAGGTGGCCTGCCACCTGGGCCGAGTAGCCGCTGGCGCGTAGCGAGGCCACCACGGCGGCGGCGCTGGCGTCTTCGGTCACCAGCAACATGCCGGTGCCCATGTTCCAGTAGAGGTAGGCCGTTTCGGCATCGATGCCGCCGATTTCGCAGAGGCGCTGCATGGCGGGGAAGGGCTCGAAAATATTATCCAGCACCGCGCCGAGGCCGTTTTTGAGCACCCGCTTGAAGTTGTCGGCCACGCCGCCGCCGGTGATGTGGGCGATGCCGTGCAGCGGCAGCCCGGCATCGAGCAGGGCCGCCACGCCGGGCGAGTAGATGAGCGAGGGCTCCAGCATGGCTTCGCCCCAGTTGGCAAACTGGTCGGGGCCGTCGTAGGGTGCCTCGTGCCAGTTCTCGCCGAAGAGGCGGGTGAGGGTTTTGCGGGCCAGCGAGTAGCCGTTGGAGCGGAACGAGGGCGAGCGCAGGGCCACCACCGCGTGGCCGGCCCGGGCGGTTTTGCCGCTCAGGGGCTGGGCCAGGCTGGGGTGCAGCACCCCGATGGCCGTGGAGCACCAGTTGAAGTTCATTTTGGCCCCCGGCCAGCCGCCGATGCGGTTGCCGAGTTCCGCGATTTCGCCGCCGGTGATGGCGATTTGGGCAAAGTTGGCGGCATCGTGCAGGCCGCGCATCAACTGGTCCACCACGTCGTAGTCGAGGTGGTTCACGTCGATGATGTTGGAGAGGTTGGTGGGCACGAAGCCGGCGGCGATGAGGTCGTCGGCCGTCATGGCGATGAGGTCGTAGCCGAGGGTATCGTAGCGGTTCAGGCGCTCGGCTACCTCAATCTTGGTCCCGATGCCATCGGAGCTGATGCCGAGGCGCTCGGCCCCGAAGCGGATTTCGTTGGAGAAGCCGCCGTCGAGGTCCTGGGCGGGCTCGCCAGCTTTGCCAGTGCGGTTCGCAAAGGTTTTTTTCGACCAGTTGTAGGCGTTGCGCGAGGCGGCGTTGCCTTCTTCGATGGAGTAGCCGGCGGGGTTTTCGGGGGTGGTGGACATGCTATTGGAACGACAACTCCCCTCCTTGGATAAGGAGGGGATGTTTCCGCGCAGCGGAAACGGGGGTGGTTTGATTCGTTGAACGACTCGCGTCAGAGTCGTGTAGTTATTCGTTCGGAGGTCGTTCGGGTGGTCGTTCAACGAATTCAACCACCCCAGCGCCCGCTTTGCGGTCGCATCCCCTCCTCGTCTGAGGAGGGGAGTGATGTTCTTCCCTCCTCCATTCTTTGCTTAATGTTCCGTCGGCTCCGGCGCTTTCGCGCTCACCGATTTCTTCACCTTCTTCTCGCCGCGGTGGCTGGCACGCTCCTCCTGCACGTGGCGCAGGTAGTGGGTCACGTCGCCCGTCGGGTACTTGCCCGAGAAGCAGGCGAAGCAGCTGCCGCCGTGGCCTTTTTCCTCGGCAAACAACTCCTCCAAATCGGCCAAATCCTGGTAAATCACTTTATCAGCCTCGATGTAGCGGCAGATTTCGTCCTCCGTGTAGTTGGCCGCAATCAGCTCGGTGCTCATGGCCATGTCGATGCCGTAGATGCAGGGCGACACGATGGGCGGCGCGCTGGAAATGAAGTACACTTCCAAAGCTCCCGCCTCGCGCAGCAGCCGCACGATGCGGCGCGACGTGGTGCCGCGCACGATGCTGTCATCGACCACGGCAATCTTTTTGCCCTCCACAAACTCGCGGATGGGGTTGAGCTTCTTCTTCACCACGTCCTCGCGCCCGGCCTGGGTGGGCACGATGAAGGAGCGGCCCATGTGGTTGTTCTTCACCAGCGCCCGGCGGTACGGCACCCCAATGGCCTCGGCCAGCCCGGAGGCCGCAAAGTAGCCGGAGGAAGGCACGTCAATCACCATGTCGGGCTTCAGGCCGGCATCAACCACCTTCCGGGCCAGTATTTTGCCCAGCCGCACCCGCTCCCGCGCCACTAGTCGCCCGTGAATCACGGAGTCTTCGCGGGCAAAGTAAATCTGCTCGAAGGCACAGAAGTTCTTGGGCAGCGCGTACTTGTTTTTGCGGTGCACCTCATAGTTGTTGTCGATGAAAATGGCCTGGCCGGGGCCGACATTTTCCACAAACTCAAAGTCCAGGTAATCGAAACAAGTGCTTTCCGACACGAAGGCGTAGACCGGGCCGTTGGGCGTTTCGCGCTTGCCCAGCGCCAGCGGCCGGATGGCCAGCGGGTCGGTGAAGGCCAGCAGGCCGTGCCCGGCAATCATGGTGATGGTGGCGTAGGCACCCTTCACCAGCTCCTGAGTGGTTTCCACGGCGTCGAAAATATCGACTACCGAGATATGGTCGAGGTCTTTCACGCGCAGCTCCGAGGCGAAGGTGTACATGATAAGCTCCAGGTCATTGGTGGTTTTGGGCAGCACGTGGTACTTGTCGTGCAGGCGCTTGGCCACGTCGCGGAAGTTGATGACGTTGCCGTTGTGCACCATCGCCAGCCCGAAGGGGTAGCTGGTGGTAAAGGGCTGCGCAAGGTCCGAATCATTCGCGCCCTGGGTGGTGTAGCGCACATGCCCAATGCCAATATTGCCCTTCAGCTTCTTCACATGCTTGGGCTTGAACACGTCGTTGACCAGCCCCTGCCCTTTGTGCAGGTGAAACGAGTCGTCGAACGTGGCGATGCCAGCCGCGTCCTGCCCCCGGTGCTGGAGGGCGGTGAGGCCGATAATCATGTCGCCTACGACGTTATCGGGACCGTGAAAACCTACTATTCCGCACATGGGATGGGGTGGTTAATTTGTAACTAAAGGGAGTGTCTGTCATGCAGAGCATGGCGAAGCATCGTTACCGCTTCGTTGCGCTCTGCACTGGTTTATGCTTCGCTACGCTCTGCATGACGACCGTGGTTGATTAACTCGGCCAGCGTGCGAGCGTACAGTTCATGCTCCACGGCCAGGCCGCGCCGCTCTACTTCGGCCAGCGTGTCGGCTCCGCGCAAATCCACCGGTTGCTGGGCGAGGATGGGACCGGTATCAAGCCCCTCGTCAACCAGATGCACGGTGATTTTGGTTTCGGGCAGCTTGTTCTCAAACGCCCACTCGTAGGCGTGCAAACCCTGGTGCTGATGGGTGTCAGCGGGGTGAATATTGATGATGCGGCCCGCGAAAGGCTGAATGAAAGCGGGCGAAAGAATGCGCATATACCCCGCCAGCACTACCAAATCGGGCTGATACTGCTGGAGCAGCGCTGCCGCATCAGCATCAAAAGCCTCCCGCTTGCGGCCCTGGCTGGGCAGCGAGGCGATGGGGCAGCCGAGGGCAGCGGCGGCTTCGAGGCCGAAGGCATCGGGCTTGTTGCTGAACACGACCACGACTTCGGCCAAGCCTTTCAGCACACCGGTTTTGGTGGCTTCCAGCAGCGCCAGCATGTTGGAGCCCCGGCCCGAAAGCAGGATGGCCAACCGCGCCGGCCTCCCCTCCGCCCCTTCTCCAAAAGAAAGGGCAGCCTGCTGAAATTGCTGGAAGGAGACAAGGAGTTTCATCAGTTTTAATTGGGCTTCTGGTCTCAATTTACAACGGCGGCGGAGAGAACCGGCGCGGGGCGTTGGGCGATGTCGGGGCGGAAATACGCATCCTGGAACGTGACGCGGGCGCAGGCTTCGTAGGCACGGGCGGTAGCCTCTTCCAAATCCTGCCCGTGGGCGGTGAGGACAAGGACGCGGCCGCCGTTGGTCACAATCTGGCCGGTTTCATCGCGTCTGGTGGCCCCGTGGTAGGCGTGCACGCCGATGGGCAGATTGTCGAGGCCGGTGATGGGGAAGCCGGTGGGGAAGCCGGACGCCGGGTAGCCGCCCGAAGCCAGCACCACGCCCACGAATGCGCCCGGCCGCTGCCGCACACCTTGTTTCGCCAGCGTGCCATCGAGCGTAGCTTCAATCAGCGTCAGCAGACTGCTGTCCAATGCGGGGAGCAGCACTTCGGCTTCGGGGTCGCCGAGACGCACGTTGTATTCCAGCAGCTTGGGGCCGGTGGGCGTAAGCATAACGCCAAAATAGAGGAAGCCCCGAAACTCGAACTGCTCGGTTTGCAGGCCGCGCAGGGTGGGGTCGATAATGTCGCGGCGGATGGCGGCCAGCACGTTGGCATCGGCGAAGGGCACGGGGCAGTAGGCCCCCATGCCGCCGGTGTTGGGGCCGAGGTCATCGGCCAGCAGCTGCTTGTGGTCCTGCGAGGTGGCCAGCAGGCGGATGGTGAGGCCGTCGGTGAGGCCAATAATGCTGATTTCGGGGCCAGTCAGCTTCTCCTCCAGCAGGAAGGAAAACCAACCCGAATAGCTCGTCTGCAAGTCATCGAAAGCCGCTTCCGCTTCTTCCGGCGACGAGCAGACGTACACGCCCTTGCCGGCGGCAAGGCCGTCGTATTTCACCACCACATGCCCGCCCAGCTCGGCCGCTTTGGTGCGGGCGGCGGCAATGTTGTCGCTCCGAAACGGCCAGGCCTTGGCCGTGGCCACGCCGTGGCGGCGCATGAATTCCTTGCTCCACACCTTCGAGCTTTCCAGCCGCGCCGCCGAGCGGGTCGGACCGAAAACCCGGATGTCGGAACCCGCAAAAAAGTCGGTGATGCCGGCCGCCAGCGGAGCCTCGGGGCCTACCACAATCAGCTTCGCATCATGCAGCTGCGCGAAGGCTTTCACGGCCTCAAAATCGAGCGGATTGACCTCGGGGTGGCTGTTGGGGATGCCGGCATTGCCGGGCAGCACGAGCACCGTGGCCCCGTCGCGGGTCAGCTTTTCGGCCAGGGCATGCTCGCGCGCGCCGGAGCCAAGGAGGAGAAGGGTTTTGGGGTTCGACATCGTTCTGGTGTAACCTCACCCCCCGGCCCCCTCTCCTTGGGGATAGGGGAAGCCGAGGCGGCGCGTATTATAATTGTTTAAATTCCTCGTCAGCGGCGCGCAGCTTGGCTTTGGTGGCGAGAATGTCTTTGCTCAGCTGCTGGCGCAGGCGGGGCAGGTTCAGGGCGCGGAGGGCACCCTGGGCGGCGTTGTCGGGGCGCACTACCGTCAGGTTGGGCGTGCCGCTGGGCATGATGACCGATGAGTTCAGGTTCATGGCCAGCTCGGCGTAATCCTTGTAGGGCGGGCACGAAATCACGGGCACGTTCACGTTGGCCGCCAGCGCGCTGCCGAGGCCGGCCACGGCGATGATGACGCCGGGCTCGATGCTGGTGTTCCAGATTTCGGCCATGCCGGCAATGGCTTCGCCGTTTGTGTGGGCCGAGGTCACGCGCAGCTGGGTGAAGACGTCGTAGCCTTCAAACTGCTGACGGATTTTCTCGCAGTGGTCCTTATCGGCGGGCGAATCCATTACGATGTTCACCCAGGCATCTTTCAGGATGCCGGCGGCCACGAGGTTGGCCAGCAGGCGGGCACGGGCATCGTGGCGGCCGGAGCCGGGGGCATCGGCGGTTTCGGGCTCGGCGGTGGGCAGGGGCTCGCCCACGATGCGCTCGTAGATGGCGAGGTAGCGGCGGCTGGCTTCCTGGGCTACTTCCGGGGTGAGGGCGCGGGGGTACTGGCCGTCTTTCTTGTTGGCAATAAGCCACTGACGGACGTACTCCTTGTCCATCTGCTCGACCGTTTCGGGATTCTTCGCATAGTCCTCGGCGCTCCAGAAGCGCGACGAATCGGGCGTGTGCATCTCGTCGATGAGAATCAGCTTGCCGTTCAGCAGGCCAAACTCATACTTGGTATCCACCAGAATAATACCCTTTTCGGCCAGCAGCTTCGAGCCCACGGCAAACAGCATCAGCGACTTCACGGCCATCTGGTCGTACAGCTCCTTGGTCACCCAGCCTTCGCTCACGAGGTTTTCGGGGGTGATTTCGCGGTCCGATTCCTCCTTGGTCGTGGGCGTCACGATGGGCGCGGGAAACTGCTGGTGCTTGGTGAGGCCTTCGGGCACGGTCACGCCCGAGAAGGTGCGCTGGCCCTTTTGGTAGCCGCGCAGCATCGAGCCGGTGATGTAGTTGCGCACCACCATCTCCACCTTGATGGGCTCGGCCTCCTTCACCAGCATGGCGTTGGCATCGATGAGCTTGATGACGTGGTTTGGGATGATGTGGGCCGTTTTTTCGAACCAGAAATTGGCCAGGCCGTTCAGCACCGCGCCCTTGTGCGGGATGGCGGTTTCGAGCACCGAATCGAACGCGGAGAGGCGGTCCGTCACGATGATGAGACGGTCGCCGCTGGGCGCACGCAGGCTGTCGCGGACTTTGCCGCGGTGTAGCAACGGAATTTGAGGAGAAGCGAAGTGGATGAGGGTGTTCATTAGCTACGTTTCTGAGAGGCTAGTTCTGGTTGGCTAGTTGCACGGCCGGGGCTGGGGCGGTATTTTTTTGGGCGATGTGCGCCACGATATTCTTAAAAATCTGCAGCCCCGCCCCTTCCTCGCTGGCGGCGGGATTCTGGCGGCGGCGGCGGGCCCAGTCGGGGTGGTTGTAGGCCGACAAAAACGCCTCGGGATGCGGCATCAGGCCGAAAACCTGGCCCGTGGGGTCCGTCAGGCCGGCGCAGTTCAGGGCCGCGCCGTTGGGGTTGAAGGGGTACACGTCGGTAGCGCCGCCATCGAAATCGGCGTAGGTCAGGCAGTTCAACCCGGCCGTTTCAATGGCGGCCTGAGTGGCTTCGTCAGGAATCACGAGGCGGCCTTCGCCGTGGCGCACGGGCACTTCCAGCGAGTCAATTCCTTTGAGGAAGGGCGTATGCGAGGCGGGGTTCACGCGGAGCGTCACCCACCGGTCTTCGTAGCGGCCGCTGGCGTTGTGGGTCAGGGTGACTTCGGGCGTTACGTCGCCGCTGATGTTGGGCAACAAGCCCAGCTTCACCAGCACCTGGAAGCCGTTGCAGATGCCGAAGACGAACTTACCGGCGGCGATGAACTGCTTGATGTCATCGAGCAGGGTGCGGCCATCGGGGCCGTTTTGGCGGTAGCGCAGCTTGTTGGCCAGCACCACGCCCGAGCCGAGGTCATCACCGAAAGAGAAGCCGCCGGGGAAGTTCAGGATGTCGAAATCATGGATGCTCACCTGCCCGTGCAGCACCTGATTGAGGTGCACGATGGTGGCTTCGGCCCCGGCCAGGCGGTAGGCGGCGGCGAATTCTTCTTCGCAGTTGATGCCGAATCCAGTCAGAATTAGCGCATGCACTCCGCCCGTTGCGACCGGCACACTGTCTTGTGCCTCCGATTGAACTTTATGTGCTCCTTGAGCAGCTTCTTGTACCATTTCAGAAGTCTTTTGGGCCAATGGAAAAGGGTCTTGTGCTTTTAGAGCGAATTTGAGTGGCTGAGGTTGTCTTTTGAAACCACACCCAGCAGCTTGTTTACCGGCCCGTTGGTCCAAGCGGCGCGCAACGTGGCGGTGTTGGCCGAAATAACCGTTTGGCCGGCGTGGCGCACGGTCAGCTGGCCGTCCAGCGTCACGTGGCCGAGGCGGGTGGCGCGGTTGCCGAGCAGCTGCTCAAAAGCCACGGCATCTTCCGGCGCAACAGTTGCCAGGAAGCGGGAGTGCGACTCGGAGAACAGCTGCGTGGCCAGGGGAAGGCCCGATTCCGGCAATTCGACCGTAGCGCCGTAGCCGTAGCCAAACGTGGTTTCGGCCAGTGCCACGGCGAGGCCGCCGTCGCTCAGGTCGTGGCAGGACTGAATCAGGGCTTGGTCGTTGGCCTGGCCGACCAAGGTGTAAAGGGCTTTGGCTTTTTCGAAATCTACTTTGGGCACGTTGGCACCGAGCTGGCCGTGCAGAGCATAGAACTCAGACCCGCCCAGCTCGTCGTGGGTTTCGCCGAGGAGGTACACCACATCGTCGGCCTGCTTGAAGTCGGAGGTGATGGCGCGACGCACGTCTTCCATTTTGGCCGTCATCGAGTAGAGCACGGTGGGGGGCACCGAAATCTTCACGCCGTCGGCCTTGAAGTCGTTTTTCATCGAATCCTTGCCGCTGGTGAGCGGGATGCAGTAGGCGGCGGTGGCGTCGCGCAGGGCTTCGCACATCCGCACCAGCTTGGCCAGCTTCTGCTTGCCGTCGGGGTTGATGACGGGGTCATACACCGAATCGGGCACGCAGAAGTTGTCGTTCACCGACCAGAAAATGCCGTCGCCGGGCGTCAGGTTCGGGAGCTTCCCGCCCACCGCGATAATCTGGCGCACGCCCTCGTCAAACGCGCCGGCCGACATGTGGTAAGCGTCCAAATCGCCGTAGCGCGGGATGATGCCGTTGCTCACGGCCACGCCTTCCCAGCTCTCGAAATTGAAGCGCACCACGGCAGCGTCCTGCGGGGCCTGGCCCGTTGCGCCCATCAAAGGCTTCACAATTGTGCGACCTTTCACCTCGTGGTCGTACTGGCGAATCACCGACTCGCGCGAGCAGATATTGAGCGAGCCCAGCAACTGCGTCAGCGTCTCGGTGTAGTCCGTTGCCGTCGGAATTTCCGGCTCGGCGGCGGCAGGTTTGGTCCACTCCGCTTCCAGGATTTTGCGCGGCACGCCCTCGTGCAGGAAGTGCATATTGAGCCGCGCCACCGGCGCGCCATCGAAGCGCACATCCAGGAAACCATCCGCAGTAAAATGGCCAATATCGGTCAGCTCCACTTCCATTTCCTGACCCAGTGCCGTGATTTCGGCCATTTTGCCGGGCTCTACCACCAGCGTAAACCGCTCTTGGGATTCGCTCACGAAAATCTCCCAGGGCCGCAGGCCGGGATACTTCAGCGGCACACGTTCCAGCTCCACCACCGCGCCGCCCGAGATGCCGGCCAGCTCGCCCACGGACGACGACAGGCCGCCCGCGCCGTTATCGGTGCTGCATTTCAGCAGGCCGCGACGGGCCGCCAGCATCAGGAAGTCCATCGCCAGCTTTTGGGTGATGGGCGAGCCGATTTGCACGGCCGTGGCGGGCGCGGTTTCATCGAGCTCAATGCTCGAAAAAGTCGCGCCGTGAATACCGTCCTTGCCCACCCGGCCGCCGGCCATGATGATGCGGTCGCCGGCGTCAATCTTCTTTTCCCACGAGTCCAAGCCTGCGAATTGCATGGGCATGACCGCGCCGGTACCGCAGTACACCAGCGGCTTGCCAGCGTACCGGTCATCGAACACAATCGCGCCGTTCACCGTCGGAACACCCGACTTGTTACCGCCGTCCTCGATGCCCTTGCGCACGCCTTCCAGAATGCGGCGCGGGTGTAGTTGCCCTGTCAGCAATTGTCCCTCGAATTCCGGGTTGCCGAAGCAGAGCACGTTGGTATTGAACAGCAGCCGCGCGCCCCCGATGCCCGTGGCCAAGGGGTCGCGGTTATTACCCAAAATGCCCGTAATGGCCCCGCCGTACGGGTCGATGGCTGAGGGCGAATTATGCGTTTCCACCTTCCACACGAACAGCGA
>JAQBNT010000116.1 GCA_028288445.1 Hymenobacter sp.
GGCTGAGGAGGCTAGCAGCACTCCATCCGAACAGCACGGCTCTGTTACAGAACGCCATGCTCGTTACTTCTGCTTTTTCGCCCAGGCATCCATCTTGGTTTCGAGCACGGCCAGCGGCATCACACCATCCTTCAGCAATTCGTCGTGGAAGTTGCTGAGGGAGAATTTGCTGCCTAGCTGCTTTTCGTAGCGGGCGCGCAGCTCCTGGATTTTCAGCTGGCCGATTTTGTAGGCCAGGGCCTGGCCCGGAATGGCCATGTAGCGCTCGATGGCCGAGGTGTCATCCTCCTTGCTGGCGGGCATGTTGTCGAGCATGTACTCGATGGCTTGCTCGCGGGTGAGCTGGCCGGTGTGCAGGCCGGTGTCCACCACCAGGCGTACGGCGCGCAGCATCTCGTCGTTTAGCGCGCCCACGTATTGGTAGGGGTCTTTGTACAGGCCGAGCTCCTTGCCCAGGCTTTCGCAGTAAAGGGCCCAGCCTTCGGTCATGGCGCCGTAGCCGGCAAACTGGCGGAACTTGGGCAGGGCGGTATTTTCCTGCTGCAAGGAAATCTGGTAGTGGTGGCCCGGAATGGCCTCGTGCAGAAACAGCGACTCCATACCCTGCGTCACGTTGTACTCGGCGGGCTTGGGCAGGGGAACGTAGAAAATGCCCGGCCGCGTGCCGTCCGGCGAGCCTTGGTTGTACTCGGCCGACGCCGAGGCTTCGCGGAACGCCTCGGTGCGGCGGATTTCAAACGGCGACTTGGGCACGCGCCCGAACATCTTTTTCAGGTTCGGGTCGATGGTTGCCTGGATTTTGCGGAAGCCGGCCAGCACTTCCTCGGCCGTTTTGAAGGGCATGGCCTTGGGGTCGTGCTTCAGGCTTTCGAAGAACTGGCGCAGGGTGCCTTTGAAGCCCAGCTCGGTTCTCATGCGCTCCATCTCGGCGCGCAGGCGGGCCACTTCGCGCAGGCCCAGGGCGTGGATTTCGGCCGGGGTTTTGTCCGTCGTGGTCCAGTAGCTGGCGTAGTAGCGGTACATTTCCGGCCCGCCGGGAATGGCGTTGATGCCGCTGGTGGGGCGGGACTTGGGCAGGTATTCGGTGGCCAGAAAATCGCCGAGCTTCTTATACGTCGGCACAATTTCCGTCATAATGGCCTTCTTGTAATCTTCGGTAATGCGCTTCTTGTCGGCGTCCGAAAAGTCCTTTGGAAAAGCATTTATCGGCCCGTAGAACAGCGACTTGGTCGCGTCCGTCACCTGCATATCTTTGGCACGCATCTGGGGCAGCATCTTCTCCACCAAAGCCTTGGGCAGCACCACGCCCGCCTTCATGCCGCGCCGGAAGTTGCCGATGGCCGAATCGGCCCACACCGAAAAGCCGCGCACCCGGCCCAGCCAGTTGTCGTAGTCTTTCACGGTTTTAAACGGCTGGTTGCCCTGCCCCGAGCCAAACTGCCCCATGCTGATGGGCAGTCCCCAGAACTGCTGAAACGGCATCATCCAGGTATTCAGCTTCAAGCCCTCTACCCGCTGCTTCAGGTCGTACTGAAAAATGTCGTAGCTGATGCGGTCATTATCATCCAGCTTGGCGCGGTCAAACTGGCCCAGCCGCGTCAGGTAGTCCTGATAAAACGTGCGCAGCGTGTCCCGAAACGCCTGGGTCTGGTCGTTGGGCAGCAGGTCATTGAAGCGGTTGTCGCCCTGGGCCGTGGCCGACAGCGGGTCGAGCCGCGACTGCCGCTCCCAGAAGCTGGCGAACAGGCCATTCAGGCCTTTGGTGGTATCGGTGACCGCGCCGTTGGCGCTGGTGGTAGCGGTTTCGGTGGTTTTGGTCTGGTTGCAGGCCGACGTGAGGGCGGCCGCGACGAGGCCGGCCAGGGCAATTTTTTTCATGGGGCGAATGGGAATGTGCCGCAAGCTACGAAACGGCGGCATGCCCACGTATCTACCGGCCTTATTGCGCTGGTGCGCTTCCAGCGCGAGCCGTGAGCCGGGCCACGGCCAGGCGGCCCAGCTCCGGCGCGATGCGCTCGCGGGAGTAGCTTTTCACGGGGCGCGGCATCCCGATGACGAGGGTGCGGTCGGGCAGCCGCACGTAGAGGTCGCCGTGGCTGTCGTCATAGTATGCCTCGCGGCCCAGGCCCGTCACGGGCACCATGTTGCGGCGGCGCAGGTCGCTACCCGCCTGCGCAATCTGGAAGGCGGCGGCCGGCCGGAACGATACCGTCACCACGGCGTCGGGGCTGGCAGGCTGGTCGGCTTCCACGAAGCGGCAGGCCTCGCCCTGGGCCTGCTGCTGCACGGGGCGGCCCGTGAGGCCGGCTACTTCGCCGGGCGTGAGCAGGCCGCAGGCCTCGGTGGGCAGCGTGGCCGTGGTATCCGTTTGCACGGCGGTGGAGCGGTTGCTGCCGCCGCTGGATTGCTCCAGGGGGGCCTGGCCGCTACAGGACCCCAGCAGCACAGCGCCGGCCAGCGCCAGCAGCCGGCCGCCCGGCCCGATGGAAAGAACAGGGGTACGCATAAAACGAACGGTAAAAGCGGGTTATATTAAGACCATCTACGTTGGCAAGCCAAAAAAGGCAATACGTGCTTGTTGCTATGGCGTAGTCAAAAAAAGCCCCGCCGCTACGCAAGGCAGGGGCGGGGCTTGGTCGTAAGAGCGGGCCATTTGCGGTGCAACGGCCCATGCGGTGCATTACTCGCGCATCAGGCGCTGGGTGCGGTAGGCGGTGGCCCCGCTCAATTCCAGGAAGAAGGGGCCTTTGGGCAGGCTGGTGATGTCGAGGCGGTCGTTGTCGGTGGCTTTGCCGCTGAGCAAGGTCTGGCCCAGGGCATTGAAAATGCGGTACCGCACCGCACCCACGCCGGCGGGTAGGATGAGCTGGTTGGCGCTGGGGTTGGGGTAGAGCTCCACTTTGGTGCTGGCCTCGGCTTGTACGGCCGCCACCGGCGAGAAGCTGGAAGTGCCATCGGTATCGACCTGCCGCAGGCGGTAATAAGAGGTGCCGGCCAGCGGGCGGCTGTCCACGAAGGAGTAGCTGTGCGCCGTGGTAGTGCTGCCCTGGCCTTTCACCAGGCCCAGGGTTTCGTAAGCCTCGCCCGTGGCGCTGCGCTGAATCTCGAACCGGTCGCTGTTCTTTTCGCTGGCCGTAGCCCAGGCCAGGTTTACGCCCGAAGCTTTGGCCACGGCTTCGAAGCTGATGAGTTCAACGGGCAGGGCCGCGTAGTTGTTAGTCGCCACATCATCAATCAACAAATCTGTTTTACCGGTTGAGGTTAACTCAATTTGTACGTCAACGTCCGTGATGGTGCTTCCAAAATTTATCGTAACCAAGGCAGGGCCAGCATTTGTGGCTGTAACAGATGTTAAGCCCGGGTTGGCCGTCAGCACATTTACGGTTGTAGTACCAGCGGCTGCAAAGCCCCACGCAGGATTTGAATTAGACCCAGATATTTTCAATGTTGGGATATAATTGGCAGTTCTGTTGTACGCGATATTTACCGCAATAGAACCATTCGCATCCAAGCCGCCGGGAGGGTTTTCTTTGACTGCGGCAGTTCTGAAAGTCAACGTATTGGAGCCAGTCTTAAATTTTACGTGAGTAAAATTAATGGTAGTTATTGTGGTTGTAGTTGAACCACCTCCTGCATTTACAGTATTGGCAACGCCGTATGAGCTTGTGCCGGTTGCTGCATAAGCGGCTCCGTCGCTTGCTACTGTAAAAATCCTGCCGGTTCCTTTGGCTGAATAATTATAGGCGGTTGCTGGGGTTTCAAAGCCCTGTGTTGCGGTTTGCGCTTGAGTGGCGGTGGCAGCTATGCCAAACGCGGCCAGCATGAGCCAAAAGTGCTTCGATGGTGCAGAAATGAGGTAACCCGATGTAGAAGTAAGCATTTGTTTTTGTTTTTTAGTGGGGCAAAAGGCAAGAATAAGCTGGCAATGTACATTTGTGCTATATAATTCAGATGATATATCTTGCATATCAAAGATAAATTAACACTACGAAGGGATTATATGCCCGATTTAATTGATTTTGTTCAATTTTGTCGATGCCATACGGATTTGGCTCGTAAAAACCCGGCAATAACTGTTAAAATCAACTGAATAAGAATAAGTTAATTCAATTACTCCCGCACCAGCCGTTGCATGGCGCTGCCGCCGGCCCCGGTCAGTTCCAGAAAGTAGGGGCCTTTGGCAAGCGTGCGCAGGTCGAGCTGGTCGTTGCCGATGGCCTGGCCGCTCAGCACAGTCTGCCCCAAGGCGTTGAGCAAGCGGTAGCGCACGGAGCCCAGAGTAGCCGGCAGCGTGACCGTGCCCGTGCTGGGGTTGGGGTACACGGCTACCTCGCCCCGCACCTGCACCGTGGCTACGGGCGAGAACGTGTTGGCCTCATCGGTATCTACCTGGCGCAGGCGATAGTAGGAGAGGCCCGCCAGCGGATGGCCATCCACAAAGGCGTACTCGTGGGCATTGCTGCTGGTGCCCTGGCCCTTCACACTGCCCACGGGCTGGAAGTTTTCGCCATTGGCGCTGCGCTGCACTTCAAAATAGGCGCTATTTTTCTCCATGGCCGTGGCCCAGCTAAGGGCAATGCCCTGCGGTTTGGCAGTCGCATCAAACCGTGTGAGCTCCACGGGCAGCGGGTTCACGGCAGTGGCAAACGGGTTGGCCTGGTTGTTCAGGTTTAGCGCGCCCAGCGCAAAATACGTGGCGGAGCCGGTGGTAAATCCCGTAAACGAATTCGAGGTGAGGGTACCGCTGACGCCGGGGCCGCCGGCCGCGCCAGCCGGGCCGGTGTTGGCCGAACGCCCTATGGTGCTCCAGGCACCAGCGGTGCCCTGCCGCCGGGCCACCACCAGGTTCGGGGAGCCCGGTACGTTCACGTAGTCGTCGGGGGCGAAGGTGAGGGTGATGGTGGCGGTGGTGTTGGTGGCCGAAGTACTGGACGATGCGATGCTGTAGGCGCGCTTGAACGATACCCGCTGGAGTGTGCCCGTTACCGTTTGGCCGGGGTTGCCCTCAAACTGCTCCACGGTGTAGGTGGCGGCGTTATTCTGGTCGGAGGCCCGGAGCGTCAGGGGGCGGTACGCCGCGCCTTTGCCAATGGGGAAAACCCAGGTGCGATTGGTGTTATTGGCCGCCGGGGTGGTACGGGCCAGCGGGCCATTCACAAAGCTGGTGGTACTGCCGCTGGTTACGGTGGCGATTGGGGACAGGGTGAGCAGGGCCGTGGCGCTGGTGGTCAGCAGGCCGTTGGTCAGAAGCAGGCCATTTTCTACGGTGATGGGCCGCGTGAGCGTCACCCCGGCCGGGTTATCAATTTCAAGCTGCGCGTTCTCGCCCAACATCAGCGACCCGGCGCCGCCGACGGTTTTGGCCGTGGTGCCGTTAAGCGTCACCGGCCGCGTCGAGCTAGGGTCAAAATAGAGCATTGCGCTGCTGCTGGTGATGCTGATATTGCCCCCGATGCTGGTGCCGTCGGTATTGCGGGCGTTCAGCGAGAGGTTGCCACTGCTACTAAGCGTCAGGTTGTTGCGGATGAGCAGGTTCATGGCCCCCCCAATGGTGCGGTCGTTGGAGGTTTCGTACACCAGGTTGCCATACGCCCGGTCAGCCGTGAGAGAAGTGCCGCCAAAGCTGCCATTGAGGTAGCGGTAGGTGCTGCCATCCGAGAAGGTGGCGGGACCGTAGGGGTCATCGGAATTGACGGCATTCTGCTGGTAAGTGGCCCCCGCCTCGAAAACGGCCATGCCGGTCGTGGAGCCAAATGAATTTCCGTTCATCCGGCCGGTGACGAAGAGGCTACCGCCATTCACAAAGTGCACCGAGCCCGCTCCCCCCTGAAACTCGTGGAGCGCATTGGAAAAGCTATTGCCGCCCGAACTGGTGAAGGTTACGGACCCGGCAATGCTGGCCGTCACGCCCGTGTTCAGAATAAAATTTATGGCCGCGTCATCGTTGTCGCTGACCACGCCCACCACCGTAAGCGACGACCCGGCAGCTACCACAAAGCCCTGGCCCGCGACCCCAAAGGTGAGGTTGCGGGTTGCGTCGGTGGGGGTGTTGAACGTAACCGCCGTGTTATTCGTGAAAGACAACTGCTTGATTGTCTCACTTAAGTCCATGGTGACGATGGTAGGGAAGCCGCTGCTGAATATTAGCACGTCGCCACTGTTGCGGGTGGTCCGGGCCGTGCCCGTGCCATTGGCAGCTGTGTTCCAACTGGCAGAGGCACTCCAGCTGGCTCCCGCCGCGCCTCTCCAGTAATAGGTGTTCTGGGCCTGCGCCGTGGTCGACAGCAGGAGCAGAAAGCTGATGAGCAACAAGGCTGCTTTGGGCATCAGCAAATGAAAACGGCTAAGCTTCAGCCGGGCTGGTGTTTTAGTAGTTGTGTTCATATGTGTATCTGATTTATATGATATTGCAAATAAGTAATATTTAATCATATTATAAAATATTTTTAATATTTAATTGTATTTACTGTTCTGCTGTTGGCTTAATTATTCCCGCTGCCTGGCGCGATGCACACAGGCTTTGAGGCCGGGCGTGGCGGGCAGCTGCAGATTCATACCGTTCAGCTGCCGACTTTTGCAGCGCCACGTATGCGTGGTCGTCTCCTTTATCGCTCAATCCTTGTTGTTAAATGAAGTACCTGCTCTTGTTTTGGCTGCTTGCCTTCCCACTGCTGGCCGACGCGCAGCAGCACCCCGCTCCCCGTTCAAAACAGCCGTCGGCGGTGCGCAAGAGTGTGAAAAAAAAGGTATTGGTTCCCTTGTCGGCCAGTGCGCCGGCCTTCACCCGTTACCTGCATTCGCCCTGGGTCGATAGCCTGATGCGGGTGCTCACGCCCGACCAGCGCGCCGCGCAGCTCTTTATGGTGGCCGCGTATTCCAACCGCACGCGGGTGTTTGAGGACTCGGTTTCGACGCTCATCAAGCAGTACGGCATTGGCGGGCTGATATTTTTTCAGGGCGGCCCGGGCCGGCAGGCCCGCCTGCTGAACCGCTACCAAAGCCAGAGCCGCGTGCCGCTGCTGGTGGCGCTGGATGGCGAATGGGGCGTGGGCATGCGTCTCGATAGCGTGGTGAAATTCCCCTACCAGATGAGCCTGGGCGGCGAAACCGACACCACGTTGCTCTACGACATGGGCCGCGAGGTGGCCCAGCAGTTCAAGCGCCTGGGCATGCACGTCAACTTCGCGCCGGTGGTCGATGTGAATAATAACCCCGCCAACCCCGTTATCGGCTTCCGCAGCTGGGGCGAAAACCCGGCCGCCGTGGCCCGCGACGGCCGCCAGTACATGCGCGGCATGCAGGACGCCGGTATTCTGGCCGTGGCCAAGCACTTCCCCGGCCACGGCGACGTGGACGCCGACTCGCACCTCGCGCTGCCCACCGTGCGCGTCGACCGCCGCCGGCTCGATACGCTGGAGCTGCCGCCCTTCCGCAGCCTTATCGCGGGCGGGCTGGGCGGCATGATGGTGGCCCACCTCAACGTGCCGGCCCTGGATACGGTGAGCGGCCCGAGCACGCTCTCCAAACCCATCATCGAAGGCGTATTGCGCCAGGAAATGGGCTTCAAAGGCTTAATTTTCACGGATGCCATGAACATGCGCGGCGTTATCAGCAAGTTTCCGCCCGGCGAGGCCGACGTGCGCGCCATCATGGCTGGCAACGACATTCTGGAGTTCAGTAAGAACATTCCGCTGGCGCTGAAGATGGTGCGCATTGCTGTGGACAGCGGCCGGATTTCGCAAAAGGAAATCGATGAGCACTGCCGCCGCGTGCTGGCCCTCAAGCAGTGGTCGGGCCTGAACCACTACCGGCCCATCGATACCAAAAACATCTATGAGGACCTCAACGGACCGCACGCCCAGTACCTCAGTCATCGCCTCACCGAGTTGAGCATCACGCTGCTGCGCAACCAGAAGAGCCTGCTGCCGCTTCAGCGCCTCGACACGTTGCGCATTGCCACGCTGGTGCTGGGCGGCTCCCCGCGCGACACCACCGACTTCCAGCGGGCCGTGGCTGACTATGCGCCCACAGCCCATTTCCACGCCTCGGCCACGGCCACGCTCGATGAGCTGATGAAGCTGCGCACCGCCCTCAAGCCCTACAACCTAATTCTGGTGAGCCTGCAAAACCTGGGCCGCCTGCCCGCCACCAGCTTCGGCATCACGCCCGAAAACAACATGCTGCTGCGCGAGCTGGCCGACCAAAAGCAAACGCTGGTCCTGAGCGTATTCGGTTCGGCCTACGCCGTGGCCAAGGTGCGGGATTTGGACCGCGCCGCCGCCGTCATTATGGCCTATCAGGAAAGCCCGAATGCCCAGAACCTGGCCGCGCAGGCCATTTTCGGCGGCATCGCGGCCACCGGCAAGCTGCCCGTGACGGTGAGCGACCGGTACCCGCGCGGCTTTGGCCTACGCACGGCCGGCAGCTACCGCCTGCGCTACGCCAACCCCGAAGACGTGAACATGGACGGCCGCCTCGAAGCCCGCGTGGACAGCCTGGTGGGTCGGGCGCTGGCGGCGCAGGCCTTTCCGGGGGCGCAGGTGCTCATTGCCCGGCGCGGCACGGTGGTGCTCCGCAAAAGCTACGGCAACCAGACGTATGCCGGCTTCAGCGAAGCGGTAGTCGATAAGAAAAAGAAGAAAAAGGACGCCGTAGTGACCGATACCAAACCCGTATCGGTACCGCGCCCGGTGAAGGACGACGACCTCTACGACCTGGCCTCGATGACCAAACTGCTGGCCGCGACGCCTGCGCTGATGCGCCTGGAAGCTGACCATAAATTCAGCCCTGACAGCGCGATGGGCAACTACTTTCCCTTCCTGCGCGGCACCGACAAAGCCGGCCTGAAGATGCGCGACGTGCTGGCCCATCAGGCCCGACTCAAGGCTTTTATTCCTTTCTGGAAGGAGCTGGTGAAGAAAAACGGCGACCTGCGCCGCCGCTACTTCCGCAGTGATTCGTCGGGCCGGTTCCCACTGCCGGCGGCCCAGGGCATCTGGGCGCGCAAGAATTTGCCGGCCCGCATTTATAAGGAAATCGGGGAGTCGCCGCTGAATGAGAAGCCGGGCTACGTGTATTCCGACTTGTCGTTTGTGCTGTATCCGGCGCTGGTGAAAGCCCGCACCGGGCTGCCACTTGATGCCTTTTTGCAGAAGGAAGTGTACGGGCCGCTGGGTGCCACCACGCTGGGCTTCCGGCCCCGTAACCGATTCCCGGTGGCGCGCATTGTGCCCACGGAAGTGGATTCGGCCTTCCGCAAGCAGCTAGTGCACGGCACAGTGCACGACGAGGGCGCGGCGCTGCTGGGCGGCCTCTCGGGCCACGCCGGCCTGTTTGGCGATGCCAACGACGTGGCCAAGCTCGCCCAGACCTACGCTTGGGGCGGGCGCTACGGCGGCCAGCAGCTCTTCGACAAAGCCGTGCTGGCCGACTGGACCAAGTGCCAGTTCTGCCCCGACAACCGCCGCGCCCTGGCCTTCGACCGCCCCGCCGCCAACCCTACGGTGAACTCGGCCAAAAGTGCCTCGCAAAGTAGCTACGGCCACACCGGCTTCACGGGCACGTATTTCTGGGTGGAGCCGGCGAAGGATTTGGTGGTGGTGCTGCTCACCAACCGGGTGCACCCCACGCGGCGGAATAATAAGCTGGGGGATTTGAGCGTGCGGAGCGCGTTGTTACAGCTGGCTATTGAGGCGGCGCGGTAGTTTGCAGGGCAGCGGCGGAAATGCACCACCTGTTGCTACCTTACGGCCCTACACGCATTCCCACCCCGCACGCTTATGTTAGGATTAATGATGGCTGAGCCGCTCCGCGTGGCCACGATTATCGAGCACGCCGCCAAGTGGCATTCCGATACCGAAATAGTCTCGCGCCGGCCCGAGGGCGGCATGCACCGCTACACCTACGCCGACGCCAACCACCGCAGCAAGCAGCTGGCCCAGGCCCTGCTGAAACTCGGCGTCGAAAACGGCGACCGGGTGGGCACCCTGGCCTGGAACACGCACCGCCACTTCGAGCTGTATTATGGCGTGGCGGGCATCGGGGCGGTGTGCCACACCATCAACCCGCGCCTGTTTCCCGAGCAGCTGGTGTTCATCATCAACCACGCCGAGGACCGGCTGCTGTTCTTCGACCTCACCTTTCTGCCCCTCGTGGAGCGCCTGGCCCCGGTATGCCCCACCGTGGAAAAGTGGGTGCTCATGGCCGGCCCCGAGCACCTGCCCGCCGCCTCCGACCTGCCCGGCCTGTGCAGCTACGAGGACCTGCTGGCCGCCGAACTCGGCGACTACCAGTGGCCCAGCTTCGATGAAAACACGGCCTGCTCGCTCTGCTACACCTCCGGCACCACCGACCAGCCCAAGGGTGTGCTCTATTCGCACCGCTCCACGGTGCTGCACGCCTTTGGTATTTCGCTGCCCGATGCGCTGAGCTGCTCGGCCTCGGACGTGATAATGCCGGTGGTGCCCATGTTCCACGTCAACGCCTGGGGCCTGCCCTACGCGGCCCCGCTCAACGGGGCCAAGCTGGTGCTGCCCGGCGCGGGCATGGACAGCGCCAGCTTGTTCGAATTATTTGAAACCGAAGGCGTGACCTTCTCGGCCGGGGTGCCCACCATCTGGCTGGCGCTGCTGCAGTTCATGCGTGAGGGCCAGCGCCGTTTCACTACCCTCAACCGCACGGTGGTGGGCGGGGCCGCCTGCCCGCCTGCCCTCATGAAAGCCTTCGAGGAGGAGCTAAACGTGACCATCATGCACGCCTGGGGCATGACGGAAACCAGCCCGCTGGGCACCACCGCCCGCCTCAAAGGCAAGCACGCCGGCCTCAGCCCGGCCGAGAGCCTGGGCATCCGGGCCAAGCAGGGCCGGGCGGTGTTCGGGGTCGATATGAAGATTGTGGGCGACGACGGCCACGCGCTGCCCCACGACGGGGTGGCCTTCGGCGACCTGCTGGTGCACGGGCCGTGGGTGGTGCGCGACTACTTCCGCACCGCCACGCCCGGCGAACTCACCGCCGACGGCTGGTTCCGCACCGGCGACGTGGCCACCATCGACCCCGACGGCTACATGCACATCACCGACCGCTCCAAAGACGTCATCAAATCGGGCGGCGAGTGGATTTCCAGCATCGAGCTCGAAAACCTGGCCGTGGCTCACCCTGCCGTGGCCGAAGCCGCCGTCATCGGCGTGCCCAGCGCCAAGTGGAGCGAGCGGCCCCTGCTGGTAGTGGTGCGCCGCCCGGGCATGGAGGTTTCGGCCGATGAAATGCTGAATTTCTTCCGGGGCCGGGTGGCCAAGTTTTGGGAGCCCGATGCCGTGGAGTTTGTGAACCAGCTGCCCCACACCGCCACCGGCAAAATTCTCAAAACCCAGCTCCGCAAAGATTTCGCGGGGTATTCGGTGGCGTAGGGCTGCCCACTCGCACCGCGCTGATTTGGGACGGATGCAATTGGACTTTTAAGATTCAAACTAGGATGGAAACCACTCCGGCCGAGTCCGGACTCCTTTAAAATCGAGTTTTAAGGGGTCCGGGCTCGGTCGGGGTACTTTAAAATCGGGTTGTAAGGGGTCCGGGCTCGGCTGGAGTGGTTTAAAATCGATTTTAAAGGAAACCAGGCTCGGCCGGAATGCCTAAAACCCGAGTTTAAAGCGTACCAGTCGTGGCCGGACCTCTTTAAACTGCTGTTGGAGAAGGCAAGCTAACGGCCCAACTCCTCGGCCCGGTCGCGCGCCGCGCCGGCCCCGGCCATGAGGCCTTCGCGCACCGCGCCCGCGCCAAAAGCGCCCAGCGCGGCCTCAGTGGTGCCGCCTTTGGAGGCCACTTTGGCAATCCAGTCCTGGCAGCTCAGGCCCGATTGCGAGTACAACTCCACCGCGCCGCGAAACGTCTGGCTCACCAGCAGCTCGGCTTCGGCCCCGCTGAAACCCATTTGGGCGGCTGCCGCCATCAGGGCTTCCATGCAGTAGTACACGTAGGCCGGGCCGCTGCCCGAAATGGCGGTGCTGGCGTCGATGGCGCTTTCGTTTTCGACATAAACCGTCTTGCCGGTGGTGCTAAGCAGGTTTTGCACCTGCACCAGCTCGGCGCGGGTCACCTCGTCGGTGCTGGTGAAGGCCGTCATGCCCATGCCAATCTGGGCGGGCAGGTTAGGCATGGCCCGGATGATTTTGGGCGTGCCCAGGGCCGTGCGCAGCGTATCAATCCGCACGCCGGCCATGATGCTGAGCACGAGCTGCTGCGGCTGCACCAGCCCCTTGAGCGCCGCGAACAGGGCCGGCGAGTCCTGCGGCTTCACGGCCAGAATGAGGATGTCGGCCCCCGGCACGCACTCGGCCGGCGAGCCCCAGACCGTGCCGATTTCATGGGCCGCCAGGGCCGGCACCCGCTCGGGCGAGCGGGCCAGCAGGCGCAAATCGAGCCGCGAGGTGATGTGGGCGCGCACGAAGCTGCGGGCGTAAGTGAGGCCCATGTTGCCGCCGCCGATGATGAGGATTTTCATTGTGATAGGATGCCGTCTGAGCTGGCAAAGAACGGCACGCCGGCTGGCATCATCCGCCACCGCCTGTCATCCTGAGCGGAGCGAAGGACCTTATCACGTTTGCACCGATTGAGTTCACTGCTATCTGTTCGTCAGTAATAAGGTCCTTCGCTGCGCTCAGGATGACAGGCATTTTGATTCTGCCTCACACCTTCAGTACCACACCCTTCTTATACATCCAGCTCAGGATGAAATACCAGATAACGATAAGCGTGACCGCACCTGCCAGCGAGGCCGTGCGCGGGTCGGTGAAATGCTGGGCGATGCCCCATTCGTAGAGCCACTCCTTCAAGCCACCGGTTTTGCCGCCGGGCAGGGCCAGCTTGAACAGCCCGAACGTGCGCGAAAGCAGCGCCGAGAGGCAGAACACGAGAATGGCATTGACGCCGTAGACCAACGCCGGGCGCGTCCAAGCGCGGTAGCCCTGCACGTCGCAAATCCAGTAGAGCGCCGCCAGGCCGGCTATGGCCAGCCCGCCGGTGTAGAGCACGTAGGGGCTGCTCCACAGGGCTTTGTTGATGGGAAACCACGGGGCCCAGCACAGGCCCAGCAGGATGAGGCCCCCGCCGGCCACGAACAGCCAGGCCACTTTGGCGGCCGGCTCCGGGCCACGGTGGCGCAGCCATTGGGCCGTGAGGCCGCCCAGCAGGCCGGTGGCCAGGGCCGGCAGGGTGCCGAGGAGGCCTTCGGGGTCCCAGGTTTTGCTGGTTTTCCAGAGGTGGGCTTCGGTGAAGACGGTGCGGTCGAGCCAGGCCCCGAGGTTGGTGGTAGGCTCCAGGTTGGCGGGGCCGAAACCGGGCACGGGCACCAGCTGCATCAGCACCGCGTAGCCGATGAGGAAGCTGATAATCAACCAAACCTGC
This sequence comes from Hymenobacter sp., assembly GCA_028288445.1. Lineage (GTDB taxonomy): Bacteria > Bacteroidota > Bacteroidia > Cytophagales > Hymenobacteraceae > Hymenobacter. Next base: position 13,399 of record JAQBNT010000116.1, read on the forward strand.
GTGCGCCAGTTGGTCTTCAGAAAGATAACGCTGCACCCCAGAAACACCAGTGCAATGCGCTGCAAAACGCCCATGATGCGCACCACCGAGAAGTCGAATTTCGGGTACAGCGACAGCAGCAGGCCCAGCCCAAACAGCACGGCGGCCCGGCGCAGCACCCGCAGCAGCACCGCGCCCTGCGGCCCGCCCTGGCGCTTCACCCCATCGAGGGCATACACCAGGCTCACGCCCACAATGAACAGGAAAAACGGGAAAATCAGGTCCGTGGGCGTGCAGCCGTTCCATTCGGCGTGCTCGAAGGGCGGGTAGATGTGGCCCCAGTCGCCGGGGTTGTTCACCAGAATCATGGCCATGACCGTGATGCCGCGAAACACGTCGAGGCTGATGAGGCGGCCGGGCTGGGAGGCTTCCGCGAGGGGCAGTGCGCCAGTGGTTTCGAGGGCGGCCTGGGTGGTGCGTTGCATGGCGGGTGGGAGTGGGAGGATACTAATTTAAAAGAACGTCATGTCGCCTGTCATCTTGAGCGCAGCGAAGGACCTTATCACCGCTGCACCGATTGAATAACTGCTAGCCGTTCAGCGGTGATAAGGTCCTTCGCTGCGCTCAGGATGACAGATGGCCCTCAAAACTCCCAGCGCACAAACGCCTCAATCCCCTCATACTCTGGCAGGCCCAACTGGTCGTACAGCTTGGCCGTCGTTCTATTCCGGGCTTCGGCGCGCTGCCAGAACTCGCGCTGGTCGGCCCCGGGGAAGAGGGGCCGGTCCTTTTGTGACTGGTGCTTGAAGATGGCGCGGCGCTTGCGCGTGAGCTCCTGCGGCGAGAGGGGCACGGCCATCTCAATCTGGTCGATTTCCCACTCCTGCCAGGCTCCGCGGTAGAGCCACACCCAGCAGTCATCAAGCCAGGCCGTGCCGGAGGCTTTGAGGCGGTGGATGGACTCAAAAATGGCCGCCAGACACACGCGGTGCGTGCCGTGCGGGTCCGAAAGGTCGCCGGCGGCGTAAATCTGCTGGGGCTGGATGCGGTTCAGCAGTTCCATGGTGAGGCGGATGTCTTCGTCGCCGAGGGGCTTTTTGCGCACCCGGCCGGTTTCATAAAACGGCAAGTCCAGGAAGTGCACGTTAGCGTCGGGGATGCCGGCCAGGCGGCAGGCGCTCTTGGCCTCGCCGCGCCGGATGAGGCCCTTTATCTGCTGCACTTCCTCGCTGTCGACCTGGCCGGGCTGCTTGTTTTTGAGGAAATTGGCCACGCGGTGGTAGAGGTTGTCGGCCGGTTCGCCGGTGGGCAGGTGGAAGGCCTGGTCGTAATCGGCCACGAAGTCGGCAAAGCGAATGGCTTCGTCATCAAAGACAGCAATGTTGCCGGAGGTCTGGTAGGCCACGTGCACCTCGTGGCTCTGGTCCACGAGCCGGAGCAGGGTGCCGCCCATCGAAATCACGTCATCATCGGGGTGCGGGCTGAAGATGAGGACGCGCTTGGGGAAAGGCGCGGCACGCTCGGGGCGGTAGGTGTCGTCGGCGTTGGGCTTGCCGCCGGGCCAGCCGGTGATGGTGTGCTGGAGCTCGTTGAAGACGCGAATGTTGATGTCGTAGGCCGGGCCGGACTGCGCCAGCAGCTCCGAAAGGCCGTTTTCGTTGTAGTCTTCTTCGGTGAGTTTCAGAATGGGCTTGGTCACGGTGCGGGCCAGCCAGGTAATGGCCTTACGGACCAGCGCGGCATCGTGCCAGTTGCAGGGCAGGCCCAGCAGCCAGGGCGTTTTGCGCGGGGTAAGCTCGGCTCCAGCGGCTTCGTCCAGCACCACCTGCACGTTGGGGTGGCGCTGAAGGTAGGTGGCGGGCACAGTATCGGTTACCTCGCCTTCCACCATGCGCTTTACCACGGCGGCCTTGCCCTCGCCCCAGGCCAGCAGCACAATCCGGCGGGCTTCGAGGATGGTGCCCACGCCCATGGTAAGGGCGCGGCGCGGCACGTTTTCCTCGCCGTAGAAATCCGAAGCCGCGTCGGTGCGCGTCACATGGTCCAGCGTAATCAGGCGGGTGCGGGAGGCGGGGCCGGAGCCCGGCTCATTGAACCCAATATGGCCGGTGCGCCCGATGCCCAGCAGCTGCAAATCAATCCCACCGGCTTCCCGAATCTGCTCCTCGTAGCGCCGGCAGAAGTCGGCCACCTGCTCGGGCGGCACGGTGCCGTCGGGGATGTGCACGTTCTCGGGCTTGATGTCGACGTGGTCGAATAGGTACTCCCGCATGAAGCGCACGTAGCTCTGCAAGGAGTCGGGTTGCATGGGGTAATATTCATCGAGGTTGAAGCTGATGACGTTCTGAAAGCTCAGGCCGTCTTCGCGGTGCAGGCGCACCAACTCCTCGTACACGCGGGTGGGCGAGGAGCCGGTAGCAAGGCCCAAAACGCAGGGCTGGCTCTCGGCGGCACGGGTGCGGATTAGGTCGGCAATCTGGCCGGCCACGGCGGCCGAGGCTAATTCGGAGTCAGCATAAACCGTGGTGGCGATGGGGGCGGGGTGGGAATTGGGCGGGTTCATGGGGTGGAAGGTAAGGTGCAGCGAGCGACTGTCAACTTAAGCAGTCGGCCTGAATAATCTGATAAAACAGAACGTCATGCTGAGCGCAGCCGAAGCATCTCTACCGCAATAGCAAATGAATTACTTGCACGGTAGAGATGCTTCGGCTGCGCTCAGCATGACGTTCTGTTAAACTCCCAAACACGCCCTAAATCGCCGGGTCGCCGGGGGTGGCGGGGTTGTTTTCGCGCTCCACGCGGGGGTAGGGGAAGAAATTGCGGTTGCGCTCGGCCCCGGTGGTGCCCGGCGCGGGGCGGCCGAAGCGGCGGCTGTCGGCCAGGCGGAAGCCCTGGAAGGCCAGTTCCACGTAGCGGTTGCGCAGGATGTCGGTGAGCACATCGGCGGTGGTGAGGGGGCCGGCGTAGGCGGGCAGGGCCGCGCCGGGCAGCGCCAGCAGCAGGCCGGTGCTGGTGGTAGCGGCGGCGGCCGTGCTGGTGCGCACCTTGTTCAGCTCCGTCACGGCATTGGGCACGTCGTTTTTGCGGGCGTAGGCTTCGGCCCGAATCAGGAGCATTTCATTAGGCACATACACTGGGATGGGGGCACTATTGGCGGTGTAGAAGCCGGTGCCCAGGTTTTGGGTCGTGGTCGGTGGCGGGCTGATGCGCAGCAGGAAGGGCAGGCGCTTGTCGCCGGTTTCGGGAGCGAGGGTGCCGGTGAGGCCCAGGCTGGTGTTGGTGGGCTCAAACACGTTTTTGTTGCCGAAAGACGTTTCGAACAGTGGGTTGCGGGTGTTGTCGTCGAAGTTGAACACCGAGCGTTTGGTGAGGTCGACACGGCCGGCGGCGGCCAGGGCCTTGTCGTAGTCGCCGGCCTCCAGGCTGTAGCGGGCAATGAGGGCCTGCAACGTATTCGGCAGGTCGAGGCCGGGCACAATCTTGGCGTTGAAGTCGGCCGAAACCGGCGTGGCGGCCAACTGCGTAGCGGCTGCTTCGAGCTGGGCTACGGCGTTGCGCAGGGCATCCACGCGCGGCACAAAGGGCGCGCTTTCCTGCGTGGCCAGCGGAATCTGCTCGAAATATTGCGCCAGCGTGCCAATGCTCAGCGCCCGGAAAATGCTGGCGTAGGCCACGATGCCGCTGCGGGTGCCGGCGTCCGGCGCGTTGCCCACGTTGGCCAGCACCAGGTCGGCGTTGGATTTCACCAGGTTGGCCTGCGTCCAGAGGTTGCGCACCACGCCGTTGCTATTGGTGAGGCTGCCGGCCCCGAGGCTCACGTTGTATTCCTCAATATTGCCCACGTTGAGGATGGCGAGCTCACGGGTGGTGAGGCCGCCGGCCGCCACCGTATTATAGAGCACGCTGAGCAGGCCACCCGTGCTGTAGCGCGCCTGCAAGCCGTTGCAGAGCGTAATGAGGCCATCGGAGGAAGTAACCACCTGCTGCTGGCTGGCGGTGCTCGGGTTCAGGTATTCTTTGTTGCAACTGCCCAGCGCGAGGGTCAGGACTGCGAGGGTGAGTATTTTCTTCATGATAATAAGTTGCGGGAAGGTGGGGAGGATGACAGGCGGTTGCCTAGAAAGTAGCCGCCAGCTTAACCTGGTAAGTGCGCGGAATGGGCACGTTGCCAAAGTCAATGGCGCGCAGCAAATCCGAGGCACCGCCGGCGCTGGTTTCGGGGTCGAAGCCGTTGTATTTGTCCCACGAATACAGGTTGCGGCCCACCAGCGACAGGTTCAGCGAGGTAATAAACTTCGTGAACGTGGGCAGCCCGTAGCTCAGCGCCACCTCGCGCAGCTTCACGTAGGAGCCGTCGTCCACTCGGAATTCCTGGGTGTTGTAGATGGCGAAAATGGAGCCGCGCGGGATGCTGCCCCGCAGCTCCTGCTCGGCCAAATCGCCGAGGCCCACGCCCTGACGGGTGCGCTTGTCGGCGTTGAATACGCTCACGCCCTGCACGGCATCAAGCAACACGTGCAGGCCCAGTTTTTTGTAGGTGAGGTTGGTGTTGAAAGAGCCCGTCCACTTCGGGTTGGGGTTGCCGATGAGCACGTTGGCAATGGTGGAGGTGCCGCCATACAGCGGCTGGCCGTCGCTGCTGCGGGCCGGCGTGAAGCCCACCGCGCCCACGGCCTGGCCTACGGCGCGCTCGTCCTGCGCGAAGCCCTGGGGCGTGAGCAGCAGCGAGCCATCGGGGTTGCGGGCGTAGCCCGAGCCGTAGAACACGCCCGCCGGCTGGCCTTCCAGCAAATACACCGGCGCGCCGGCCGCGTTGTCAATCGAAATGGCCTGCACGCTGCCGTTCGAGCCGGGCAGGCTCAGCACCTTGTTGCGGTTGCGGCTGAAAATGAAGGCCACGTCCCAGGTGAAATCCGTCGTTTTCAGGGGCGTGCCGCCCAGCGACACTTCCAGGCCCCGGTTTTCCATCGTGCCCACATTGTTCACGATGCTGGAGCCGCCTGAGCTGGGGGCCAGGTTGCGCTTCACCACCAGGTCGTTGATTTTCTGGTAGTAGGCCGTCACGCCCAACGTGATGCGGTCGCGCAGGAAGGCCAAGTCGGCCCCGCCTTCCAGCTCGGTCATGCGCTCGGGCCTCACGGCGGGGTTGGCGTACACGATACCCGGCGCGATGGTGTTCCGGCCCAAAAAGCCCACCGGGTTGAACTGGTAAAACCGGTCGTAAGAGCCGATACCGGTCAGGTTGCCGGCCTCGCCGTAGCTGGCGCGCAGCTTCAGGCTGTTGAAGGAATTAGCGTAGGCGCTGTTTTGCCAGAAGTTAAAGTCCGACACCACCAGCGAGCCGCTCACCTTGGGGTACACCTGATTGGTTTCGGTGCCGGAGAACTTCGACGACCGGTCGCGCCGCACCGCGCCCGTCAGAAACGCCAGGTTGCGGAAGCCGATGGTGGCTTGTCCGTAGTAGCCGCTCAGGTCGTAACGGTCGAGGTTGTAGGCCGACACCACCGTGGTGCTGCCCGCCCCCGATACCGTGGTGATAAACGGGGCCAGGTTCTGGCCCTGCGTGGTGGTATAGTCCTGCTGCGCAAACTGGTAGCTGTAGCCGGCCCGCAGGTTCAGCTTCAGGTTTTCGCTGACCTGGTACTCGTAGCCCAAGTTGATATCGGAGTTGAGCTGGAGCACGGCGTTGTTGCCGTTGGCCGCGAAGCCCAGCGGGTAGCGGGCGGCGGGCAGGCCGGCCGTCGCCTGGTAGGGGTAGGGCCGGATGTAGCTCTGGCCCACCTGCCCGTAGGCATCCACGCCCAGCACGTAGTCGGCCGAAAAGCCTTTGAACGGGGTCAGGTTCAGCTGCACGTCGCTCACGGTGCGGTTCACGCTCTGCGTAAATTTCATGTCCTCGATGGTCGAGAGCGGGTTCACGCGGGTGGGTTCCACGGCCAGCAAGTTGCCGGAGGCATCGCGCTGGGTGATGTCGTAGATGTTGTTGGTGATGTTGACAGCGTTAATCGGGCTGTAGAACACGTTGCCGTTGGCCTTCTCGTTCGAGAAGCTGTTCACGTAGCTCAGGCCCGCCGACACCTTGGCCCAGTCCGTCAGCCGCTGGTCGACCCGCGCCCGCAGGTTGTAGCGCGTGAAATCGGTGCCCTTGATGATGCCTTCGTTCTTCAGATAATTGGCCGACACGTAGTACTGCGTGCGCTCCGAGCCACCCGACACCGACACCGCGTTATCGGTGCCGTAGCCGGTCCGAAAAATCTGGTCGAAGTAGTTGTAGCGCGTCACGTCCACCAGATTGGTGGCCAGCAAATTAGGGGTGCCCGCTCGGGTAATGCTCGTAGTTGTTACGCCAGGATTGGCCGCCAGCTGGGCCGCCGTGGGCGCGCCGATGGTGTACAGCCGCAGCCCGGCAAAGCCGAACTGCTTGCCATAGGTATTCACCGGCACCGATTTCCGCAGCTCGTTCATGGTAAAGCTGGTGGACACCGACACCCGCGCCGCGCCGCTCTGCCCGCGTTTGGTGGTGATGAGCACCACGCCGTTGGCCGCCCGCGAGCCGTACTGGGCCGCCGCCGCCGCGCCGTTGATGATGTTGAGGCTGGCAATGTCGTTCGGGTTGAGGTCGGCAAGGCGGTTCTGGCCCACGTTGGCCTGGCCCACGTCGTTGCTCAGCGCCAGCTGCGACACGTTGGTGCTGGCGTTGCTCACAATCACGCCGTCAATCACATACAGCGGGTCCGACGAGCCTTGCAGCGAGTGCACCCCGCGCAGCCGCACCGAGAGCGAGCCGGCCGGGTCGCCCGAGTTCTGGGTAATCTGCGCGCCGGCCACCTTGCCCTGCAAGGAATTCAGCAACCCGCCCGAGCCGCTCTGGGCCAAATCCTCGGCCCGGATGGTGCTGATGGCGTTGCCCAGCTCCCGCTTCGGCGCGCTGATGGTGGAGCCTACTACCACTACTTCGTCCAGCTTCTGCCGCGCCTCTACTAGCGACACATCGGTGCTCACCGTAGGGCTCGAGCCCAGCGTGAGGGGCCGCGACACGGCCGCGTAGCCAATCAGCGAAACGGTGAGCGTGTAGCTGCCCGGCGCAATGGTGGCATCCAAGGAATAGTTGCCATCGGCCCCGGTGGAGGCTCCGAGCGTGGTGCCGTTCAGCAGCACGGTGGCGCCGGGCAGGCCCTGGCCGCCGGCATCGGTCACGCGGCCTTGCAGGGTGTAGCGCTGCACCGTTTGCGCGCCGGCCGTGATGGCCGCCAGCAGCATGAATAATAGTAACCCGGTCCAACGGAGGCTCGGGCTACTAATTGAGTAGGTGTTTCGCATGGGAAAGAGGGGTTAGGTGAGAATGAGGGATGAGGTGGCTAATATCGCAAAAAGTTGATGCTTACCTAATGCCGAATGGTTTGCTGATTAATGGATTGCGGAGTCCTCTGCAATGCCCCAGCAGTACAACTATGCCCGGGCCGGCCAGCCTGGGGGCTTAGTCTCGGTTATTTCAACTTGATTTTCAGGTGAAAACATGGTAAATATTGTGCTGATAAATATTGAAAAATAAATAATTATAAAATAGAATGTGCTAATTTGTCGGTGGTGCGGCGGCGTGGTTTTCGATGAATGTTACCTGAATAATTCGCACATTTGACCCCTCATTTCCATTTCCCACCCTTCTTGCCCTGATATCATGAGTTGCACAGCTGCTTGTTGTTGCTACTTGCCGCCTTTGCCCAAGGCCGGAACCTGAGCGCGCGCCGCGCTGGGTTCCGGCTTTTTTGTTGACTCTCACCCCCAAATTCTCACCCTAATCCCACCATCCATGAAGAAAACATACTGGCTATTGCTACTACTGCTGGGCCTGCTGCTGGTCACGCCCGGCTGGGCCCAGACGGCGGCCCGCCCCGTGACTGGCATCGTGACCTCGGGCACCGACCAAAGCCCGCTGCCCGGCGTGACCGTGCTCGTGAAAGGCACCACCACCGGCAGCACCACCGGCTCCGACGGCCGCTATTCGGTAGCCGCCGCGCCGGGCGCGGTCATCGTGTTCAGCTTCATCGGCTACACCTCTCAGGAGCGCACCGTGGGCGCCGACGGCACCGTTAATGTAGCGCTGAAGGAAAGCACCACCGGCCTCGATGAGGTGGTGGTGACGGCCTACAACATTGCCCAGAACAAGCGCGAGCTGGTGACGGCCGTGCAGGAGGTGAAAAGCAAGGACATCATCGACTCGCGCCAAACCAACGTGGTAAACGCCCTGCAAGGCAAGGTGGCGGGCGTAAACATCACCTCCTCGGGCGGCGCGCCGGGCGAGGGGGCCAGCATTGTTATCCGAGGCGGCACCTCGCTCGATGGCGACAACCAGCCGCTGTTCGTCATCGACGGGATGATTATGGACAACGGCTCGTTTCAGGAGAGCGCCGCGCCGGGCGCGGGCTCGCAGTTCAACGGCCTGCTGGGCCGCTCCGTGGGCGCGGCCAACCGCGCCGGCGACCTCAACCCCGAGGACATTGCCAGCATCACGGTGCTGAAAGGGCCGGCTGCGGCCGCTCTCTACGGCCTGCGGGCCGCCGGCGGCGCGGTGGTGATTACCACCAAAAAAGGCACGGCCGGCCGCACCACGCTCAACGTGCGCAGCCAGGTTTCGGTGGATGAGGTGAACCGCCTGCCCAAAATGCAGGACCAGTACGGCCAGGGCTCGGGCGGCGTGTTCGATGGCACCACGCGGGTGTCGTTCGGGCCGCGCTTCACGCCGGGACAGCCGGTGTACGACAACCTGGCCAACTTCTACCGCAAGGGCTACACCTACCAGAACTTCCTGAACATGTCGGGCGGCTCGGACAAGGCCACGTTCTTCGTGTCGGCCTCCAACCTGCAACAGAGCGGCGTGACGCCCCAGAGTCGGTACGACAAAAGCACGGTGCGCCTCTCGGGCACGGCCGCTATTTCCGAAAAGCTCAGCGTGAGCGGCTCGGCGCAGTACCTCACGTCGGGCGGCGAGCGGCCCATTCAGGGGCCGGGCTTATTCGGCTCGTCGGGCGGCTATTTGCTGAGTTTGCTCAACTGGCCGCGGGGCGATGATGCCCGCAACTACCTCAACCCCGACGGCTCGCGCCGCCGCCTGCTGGCCCTGGGCAACGGCACCGACGCCGACGCCGACAACCCCTACTTCACCGTAGAGAAAAACCCGCAGACCGACCGCACCAACCGCTTCATCGGCAACGTGCAGCTGAGTTTCAAGGCAACCAAATGGCTGACCTTGAGCCACAACATCGGTACCGATTTGTACACCTCGCGCAACACCTCGGTGCGCGCCGTAGGCACTTCGCAAGTGGGCAACCAGAACGGCGGCCTGGCCGAAACCGTGGACCAGTTCCGCCTCATCACGGCCACGTCGCTGGCCACGTTCACGCACGATTTCAACTCCAACTTCGGCGGCACGTTCATCGTGGGCAACACGATTGAGGAGAACAAGGACCAGGCTGTGGACTACATCGGCCTGATTTTCCAGAACCCCGGCTTTGTGGGTTTGAACAACACCGTGAACCGCAGCGCTCTGCAGCGCGACAATACGCGCCACCTCATCGGCAACTTTGCCCGCCTGAGCGTGAGCGCCTTCAACCAGCTGTTTGTGGAATTGCAGGCCCGCTACGACCAGTCGTCGACCCTGCCGCGCCCCGACGAGAACAAGATTTACGGCAAGGGCTTCCTCTACGGCTCGGCCGGCGTGGGCTATGAGTTCACCAAAGCCCTGGGCCTGGAGCAGAACAACATCCTGAACTACGGCAAGGTGCGCGCCTCGGTGGCCGAGGTGGGCAAGGACACGCAGCCCTACCGCATCCAGGCCGCGCTGGCCCAGAACACCTACATCGGTGGCGGCTTCCGCAACGATTTCTTCGGCTCGAACCCCAACCTCAAGCCCGAGCGTACCCGCACCTACGAAGCCGGCATCAACCTCCAGTTCCTCAAAAACCGCTTGGGCCTAGACTTCAACTACTACTACTCGCGCACCACCGACCAGATTATTGCGCCCCGTGTGAGCCAGGCCGCCGGTTTTATCCTGCAATACATCAACGGCGGCATCGTGACCAACGAAGGTCAGGAAATTGCCCTCACCGGCACGCCCGTTAAGAGCAAGGATTTCAGCTGGGACATCATTGCCAACTTCTACCACAACACCAACCGCGTGGAGGAATTGCCCTACCCGCTCACGGTGGTATTTCAGTCCGATGCGTTCATTACCGACGTGCACGAGGGCGGCGCATTCCCCGGCCGGGCCATTTCCAGCATCGGGGCCACGGATTTTAACCGCGTAACCGACCCCAGCAGTCCCTACTACAACCAGGTTGTGGTGAGCTCAACGGGCTACCCCAGCGTCAACACCACCCTGGGCTACGCCGGCAACCGCGCCCCGCGCTTCACCACGCAGCTCACCAACACGTTCACCTACAAGGGCCTGTCATTGGCCGCGCTGTTCGACTTCCGGGTGGGCGGCAAAGTGGTGAACGGCAACGACTGGTACCAGACCGGCGTGGGCACCGCGCCGCGCACCACCGACCGCTACAAGCAAGTCGTGTTCGACGGCGTGGTGGCCAGCAAGGACGCCAGCGGCAACACCGTGTATACGCCCAACACCCGCCCCGTGGAACTGACCCAGACCTACTACACCAACATTCTGGGCCGGGTGGGCACCGCTTTCATCGAGGATGGCTCGTGGGCGCGCCTGCGCTACGCCACCCTCAGCTACGCGCTGCCCACCAGCCTGCTGAGCCCCACCAAATACATCAAAGGCGTGGAACTGAGCGTGACCGGCCGCAATTTGATACTGCTGACCGGCTACACTGGGGCCGACCCCGAAACGTCGGCGGCTGGCGCGGGCGTGCGCGGCGGCGGCTCCAACGGCTTCGACTTCGGCAACGTGCCCGCCACTCGTGGCGTGGACATGGCCGTGCGGGTCAATTTCTAACCGAGTAGGAGCGGGGCTTGCCCCCGCCCGTCGTTGAACGATGCCCATGTGGCGCGAACCACGGGCGGGGACAAGCCCCGCCCCTACATCCTAACTACTCATCTAATGAAACGATATATAATTGGCCTGGGCCTGCTGCTAAGCACCGGCGCCCTCACCGCGTGCGAGAAGTTTCTCGACGTAAACAACAACCCCAACAACCCGGTCGTCTCCACACCTAACTTCCTGCTGCCGGGCATCATTGCCAATGGCATTCAGACGCAGATGTTCACGGCCCTGCGCACGCCCTACATCACGCAGTACGTGGTGAGCCGCACGGCCAACAGCGGCGGCAACGACCAGTATTTCTTTACCAACGCTCAAAGCACCAACACCTTCAACTACTCCTACTTCCAGGCGGGCGGCAACATCCCGACCCTGCAGAAGGCAGCGGAGGCCGAAGGGTCGGTGTATTACATCGGGGCCGGCAAGATTATGCAGGCCATGATTCTGGCCCACGCCACTGACATGCTGGGCGACATTCCGTACTCCGAAGCCTACCAGGGCGGGGCCAACTTCACGCCCAAGTACGACTCGCAGCAGCAGATTTACGCTACCATCAACAAGCTCTGCGACGAGGGCGCGGTGGAAATGAGCAAGCCCGCCAGCGCCCAGGTGCGGCCCTTCTACAGCACCGCGCCCAGCGAGAGCGGCGACATTCTGTATAAGGGCGACGCCGCCAAGTGGGTGCGCCTGGCCTACGCCCTGAAGGCCCGCCAGGCTCAGCACCTCACCAAGAAGGCCAGCTACGACCCCAACGCCGTGCTGGCCCTGTGCGACAAAGCCTTCCAGAGTACGGCCGACGATGCCCAGATTAACTTCCAGACGGCCATTGCCCCGCTCGCGAACACGACCAATATTTTCGGCGTGACGCGGGCCAACTTCGGCACGGCTACGTTCTCGTCCAACATCGTGAAGTACCTCAACGGCACCACGTACCCCGGCGTGATTGACCCGCGCTTCGGTATCCTCACGCCCACCAACAGCACGGGCATCGACCCCGGCCGAGGCACCAGCACCACGGCCAACCTCACGCCCGGCACCACCAACATCACCGATTTCTACGGCAGCTGGTACGCCCGCGACCTGGGATACTACGAGGCCATCACCTACCACGAGCTGAAGTTCATCGAGGCCGAGGCCGCTTTCCTGGCGGGCAACAAAACCCGCGCCCTCGCCGCGCTGCGGGCCGGCATCACGGCACACATGAAGAAGGTGGGCGCGGGCGGCTCGTATTCGCCGCCGGCCGTCACGTTCCCCGTTATTCTCGATGGCCAGATTACGTCTTACCTGGCCAGCGCGGCCCTGCCCCAGACCGAGGCGGCCCTCACGCTGCGCCACATCATGGAGCAGAAATACATTGCCATGTTTCTGAACCCGGACTCGTGGTCGGACCTGCGGCGCTACGATTTCCGCAACGACCTGTACGTGAACTTCCAGTACCCGACGTATTCCGGCAACACCACCCCGCCGCTCACCGGCGGCAAGTTCCCGCGCCGCCTGCTGCCGGGCGCCACCGAAGTCACGGTGAACCCCAACGCCATCGCGGCCCTCTACAACGAGGCCGGCGTGGCGGTGGGCACCACGGCCGGCGACCAGGACTACGTGACCAAGCCGCTGTGGTTTGACCGTCCGTAGGGTGGCTGATTACATAAAACGTTATGCAGAGCGAAGCATCTTGCCCGCTTCATTGCTGCGATTGAATTAGTGACTGCGGGCAAGATGCTTCGCTGCGCTCTGCATGACGTTCCATTGTTGCCCCGCCTCCCCATCCCTCCAACTTCCATTTCCTCCCGATATGAATCCCTTTTCAACCAAAAACCTGCTGCTGGCCCTGCCGGTGCTGGGGCTGCTGCTCGGCGGCTGCAAAAAGAACGAGCTTGACGACTATTACCACGCGCCGGCCAACGAGTCGCCGGACGCGGGCTTTGCCGGGCTGGGCCTGCCGCGCGTGCCCCTGAGCCCCCGCTACGCCCCCGGCGATGCCGTGCCGCTCTTCGTGACTTACAACGAAACCGACCAGCTGCGCGACATCACCGTGTTTCAGGTGGTGAACAAGGCCGACTCGGTTCAGACGGGCGTGTACCCGGCCAATGGCGCTTTCAATGCCAGCGGGGGCCTGTTGGCCCAGGCCGTGCCCTACGTGGTACCCACCGCCACCAATGGCGTACCCGTGCGTGTGGACGTTACCCTGACCTTCCAGAACGGGGCCAAGCGCCTGCGCCGCTTCACGTATAACATTGCCCAGCCCATCACCATGAAATTCGGGGCCACGCCGGCCACCTACCGCAACACGCTGGCCGCTACCGCCCAGAGCGAGGGCGACATCATCGGCTACTCGCTCATCATCAACGAAACCGGGGTGGGAGCGCTGCCCACGCCGCCGGCCCTGCCCACGCCGGCCAACCCGCTGTTTAAAGCGGTGGACAGCCTCACCACCTTCTATCGCATCGGGACCGGCGCGCCGGTGCGGGTGGGCGTCATTCGGAATCCCTCGAACGGCGCGGCCAACACCCGCACCGTGGACGTGACCATCCCGGCCAAAACCAACGGCCAGCCCGTTACCTTTTCGTTCACGGCCTACGGGGCGGTGCAGACGGTCACCGTCACGGCCCCGCCCATTGCCGTGACCAACCCCACGGCGCTGGCCACGCTGCGCACCGGCCGCATCAGCGGCGGCCCCAACGCCACGCCCGATTCCCTGGCCTTCAACCTGCGCACCGGCCTCATTGAGCCAGCCGCCAACCCGGCCGCCGCCAAGGATTTATTCGTGAGCGGCGTGAGCGGCGGCGTGTTCCTGTCGGCGGCCAACACCACGCGCTACACCAAAATCACCCCCTTACAGCTTGACCGGGGCTTCTACTCATCACCCACGGCCAACGCAGTGGGCACGGCCCTCTACGCCAACGGCGTGGCCTCGGCCGCCAGCGTCAGCGCTGACCTCGGCCCCGTAGCGGCCGGCGACGTGTACGCCGTGCGCATTCGCGGGGCTGAGTTTGCCCTGCTGCGCATCCTCAGCGTGAAGCAAAGCACGGCAGGCTCCAACGCCCGCGTGCGCTTCGAGTACAAGACGCTGTAAGAAGCCAGTGAAGCTGCCGCCGCGTGCGGCAGACAATTTATCCACAGTGCCCACGCAGCCTGCCACATGTGGTAGGCCGCCACCTGTGGCGATGCCCGTACCCGGTGTGCTCATATAGCCCGGCACCGGTGCCGGTACCCTTAGCCAGTGTGGTTGCATGGCCCGGCACCGGTGCCGGGCCATGCAACCACTATCCGCCGCCAAACAACCGCGCAAAGAAGCCGCGCTTCTTGGGCTTCTCCTTGATTTTGACTTTGGAGAAGGGGGATGAAGCTTCGGGCTTGTCGGCTGGGGCGTTGAGGCGGATGCTGGGGCGCGGGCCTGCCGGCGCGGGCTGCGCGGCTACGGCCGGAGCACCCGGACGGGGCGCACCGCCGGGGGCCTGGCCCAGGGCTACCTCTGCCGGTTGCTGGCCGGTGCTGATGACGCGCATGGGCCGGCTCTCGTTGTGCAGGCGGTCCACGGCGGTCACGTAATAGGCGTAGGCCTGGCCGGGCACGGCGGTGGTGTCCACGTAGGTGGCGGGGAAGCCGGGGGCCGGCCGGGGCAGTGCCAGGATGCGGCGCGGGTCGTTGGGGGTGCTGGCCTCGGTGGGCTCGAAGCGGTAGAGGACGTAGTAAGTAGCCGCGTCGCCGTCGGCGGCGGGCGGGCCGCTCTGCCAGTTCAGCGTCACGGCCGGGCCGAGGCGGCGCAGCGTAAGGTTGGTCACGGGCAGGGGCGGGGTGGCGTCTTTCCAGGGCATGGCCGGCACCAGGGCGGGGTAGTGGAACAGGTCTTGGGTGAGCGAATCGGTGGTGTGAAGCGGATTGCGCAGCACCGATTTGGCCGAGAAAAACACGCTGCCCACGGCCTCGCCGCCGGTGGCGCGGTTGAGGCGAATCTGGCGGGGCAGCTCGCGCGGGTTGCGCCAGGTGGTGTCCGAGCGGGTGCTTTCTAGCATCCGGTAGGTGCCGTGGCCGATGTAGAGGTGGCGGTCAAAGTGGTTTTTGGCCCACCAGTCCACCAGCACGGGGTAGGGGCAGAGGCGGAAATTGGTGCTCCAGTACAGCTGCGGCACCACGTAGTCAATCCAGCCCTTCTCCAGCCACAGCCGCGTATCGGCATACAAATTCGAGTACGACGGCTGCCCCGCCCGCGTATCGGACCCCTGCGGGAAGTCCTTCGACTTGTTCATCCACACCCCAAAGGGCGAGATGCCGAATTTCACCCAGCGCTTGGCGCTCTGAATGCTGTCGTGCAGGTCGTGGATGAGGATATTGACGTTCTGCCGCCGCCAGTCGCCCACTTTTTTCAGGCTGTCGGGGTTGAAGTCGCGGAAGGCGGCTTCGTCGTGAAACACCTTTCCCGGGTCGGGGTAGGGGTAGAAATAATCATCGAAATGCACCGCGTCGATGTCGTAGCGCCGCACCACGTCCATAATCACGCGGGTGATGTGCGCCCGCACTTCCGGCAGGCCGGGATTATACAGCAGCTGCCCGCCATAGCGCAAAAACCACTGCGGATGCTGGCGGTAGGGGTGGTTCGGGGCCAGCCGGCGCGTCACTGAGTCCATGGTGGCGCGGTAGGGGTTGAACCAGGCGTGAAACTCCATGCCGCGCCGGTGCGCCTCGGTGATGAGGAAGGGCAGGGGGTCGTCGCCGCCAGCGGGGGCCTTGCCCTGCACGCCGGTCAGCCACTTGCTCCAGGGCTCCAGGTCCGACTTATAAAAGGCATCCGAGGCGGGCCGAATCTGCACAAACACGGCGTTGAGGCCGGCGCGCTGGCCGGCATCGAGCAGGCGGCGGTAGTCGCGGCGGTACTGCTCGGGGGCCTCGCCGCGCTGGTTGGGCCAGTCGATGTTTTCGACGGTGGCAATCCACATGCCGCGCAATTCGCGCTTGGGCGGCGGCAGGGCTTCGGTAGAGTCGGCCTCGGTCTGGGCCAGGGCGGGAAGCAAGCCGCTGAGGCCACTCAGCAGCAACAGAAAAAACAAAAACCGACCAGCGGAAAGGAAACGACGCATCAAGCAATAATCAGCAGCAGGAATAATTGCCGCAAATTACGCCAGCGCACAGTAGCGCGAACTTTTAGTTCGCGCTCCTGTTCGCTGGCGTAATTGTTGAAAGGGCGCGGGGACGCGAACTAAAAGTTCGCGCTACGAGCCCGTCAGCTCGGTATCGGTCAGCGGCTGGTCGGGCGTATCGGGTCCGCCTTCGAGGCCGTTGGTCTGGCTGGCGTCGCCGTAGTCGCCGCGAATGCCGGCCCCGTCGCCCATATTCTGCTGGGTGCTGCTGGGGATGGAGGTACCGGTGCTGGGCTGCTCATCGGGCCCTTTGTCGGGCGTGGCGTTCACGGTCGCCTCCTGCTCCGAAGTATCGTCGGGCGTGCTGGACGTGGGCGCGTAGTCGGGCTGTGGGTCGGTGGGATTCTGCGTGGGGTCGGGCATGGTTGGGAGGGAATGTAGAGGATGAAGGAAGCGCAAAAGCAGCTCCATGCTTGAGTTTACGGCGGCCGGCCCGCACGGTTGGGCGCGGCCGATTGCGCGGCGTATGCCATCTTGCCGGGAAGTTTCCTTTTCACTCCATTCCCCTCGCCTGCCGTGGCCGATTCCATCACCGAGTAGTACCTGTGATTAATACCGGCATGGTTATATGAATTAAGGGCTTTTATTGCGCTGTAAAAGCCCATAGTTAATGCAATACTTTTACTTATGTGGACTGTTTCATTCCCCGATACATTCCCCGTTCTATCTTCGTGGCACACTAACCCACGTTGGCAATGGCAATCATTTCCTTTCACCTGCGCAACCCCAAGGCTGTAAAACCCACGCCCGTTTTCATGTCGCTATACGCTGACAACCAACAAACGAAGATAAAGACCGGCTTGCGCATCGAGCCAAAGCAGTGGGATGTGGAAGGGCAGAAGTGCAAAACCAGGGGCAAGGGGCTGCTGCAAACCAACGGTCAGACCAATACCGACCTCGCGGGCATGGCTACGCGGGCCATTGCGTTCTATGGGGCGCGGCGAGCAGTTGGGCGTATCCCAACCGGCGCGGAAATATGGGAGGCTATCAAGCCGGTGGGGTCCCCGGAAGCTGACCTTGCCCCTGACCTGCTGGCTGACTTCGAGCAGTATCTGAGCTACTTAAAGCCCACCCGCGCCCCGAATACCATCAAGGCCAAACGAACGACCTATAACCATCTCGCGGCCTACATTAAACACACCGGCCGCCCGCTGACCTATACCGATATAGACCGGGTGTTCCGGGACGGCTTCACGGCTTATCTATCGAGTGTGGCGGGTGTGGCTGATAATACGTTGGCAAAGCAGCTAACTATTCTAAAGAGCTTTCTCAATTATGCCACCGAGCATGGACGCACCCCGCGAGTTGATATTACTGGCTGGGCGTGGAAGTTCAAGGAGCCGGACATTTTGCCGCTTACTGCTGCTGAGCTGGTGGCTGTAGAAGGACTAACCGACTTGCCCGATTACCTGCAAAATGCCCGCGACCTTTTTCTGCTTATGTGTTATACCGGCCTGCGCTACTCGGATGCAGTCAGATTGAAGCCGGAATACGATAAAGGCGACTACCTGGAACTGACGGCTACCAAAACGGATGACGCGCTGACTATCTATATCCGGCGCTCCCTGCGGCCTATACTGGCGCGATACTGGGCCGGGCAAATACACCTATCCCCCAATCGTTCGCTAAACAGGCAAATAAAAGTGCTGGCCCGATTGGCTGGTATTAACGCGCCCACAGAAGTAGTGCGCTACTATTCACAGACAAGCCGCACCGTGAAGGAAACCTACCAGAAGTATGAACTAGTCGGGTGCCATACGGCCCGCCGCACCTACGTTACCTTGTCGATTGAGTTAGATGCCCCGGCCGACGTGGTGATGCAGGCTACGGGCCACAAAAACCACCGCACCCTGCAACGCTATAACAAAACAACGCCTAGCCGGCAGGTGGCAGCCATGCGCAAAGCATTGGGGGAGGAAGGGGAGTAGCTACCGAATGGCTTTGCCGTAGGGTGGGTGTTCGTCGCCGGGCTTTTGCGGGGCACCATAGGTTGCGCCGGTTTGCGAGTCAATAACAAAGCTCCCGTCGGGGCTGGCAACGTAGCGCCCCGTCTGCGCGTGTTCGTGCAGCACGTAGAGCAGGGCGAAAGCAAACAGGGCGGCGAGTAACTTTTGCATGAGGTGTAAACGTGGCTACACGGCGCAAAATTGTGCCGTGAGGAATCATCACATTTTAGACATAAGCCCTCCACGGCTTGAATCGTGGGCTTATGCTTGTATGCCCCGTCACCACATCTAGCACATCACCGCCACGATTAAGCACCTACGCCAGCACTACGACCGCCAGCCCATAAAGTAATTGGCCGCTGAATTGGGTATTGCCCCGCGAAATCTCTACAACCTGGCTAAGCGGGGAGGGATTCGGAAGCGGGAAAAGCAGCAGGATTAAAAGCTCACGGTACGGCGTGCGGCGGGCACGAAAAAGCCCCAGCTCTGTATGGGGCCGGGGCTTTTAGGGTGAGAACTACTTTTCCACAGGCAACAAATGCGTTCAATAGTACATGCTGAGGCTGGTTATATCAACGGGAACAGGGGCCGGGCATCTAACCCAAGTTGTTGTATTCGTGTCTTCATTATACACACGTTTTTCCCAGACGAGGCCATTAACATCATTTGTGCGCATGACATCGGTAATTGGGGTACCCCCCAGGATTTGAAATTGCAATTCTCCGTCTATTTTGGTGTTATCGCCTCCAACGCCCCTTCTTATTCCAAAAAGTTCGCAGTCTGGCACTACTTTAAAGGCGTATACATAATGGAATGCGTCTTGCTTAAAACTGAAGGCCGTTGCGAAGTTCAGTGCAATACTGATGGTTTGCGAGACAGGTACATCCGATGAGCCTATAGCCAATTGTCGCATTGTGTATAATGCCGAATCGCCTGTGCCCTCTATTCGTGGCCCGTTTGCTTGGTAGAATTCCGATGGGACGGTATTCGGCCTCCTGAGCGTGCGTATTGCCTTTGACGACAAATAGCCTGCTTCCATTGCAACGTTGTCTCCTGTAAAAGTAGGTCCACGAAATACCTGAACCGGCATGGTGACTTTCAACTGCGTTGTAAGCCCTGGGCTAAGACCTGCATCGTACTTACTTTTTGTGCTGGTTCCAAGAGTAGACTCGGCAAGAAGGTATTTGTTGAATTTTCTGATTTCCGCCGGACTCTTGCATCCGAACTCTACCGCCGTCCGCAAATCAACTTGCCGTTCACTGAGAACATCTAGGTAAATAAGCACTGAATCAGATTGAGGGGCGAAGGAATGGCCGAAAAAAATTCTGTCGCCAGTTCGACTGGATGAAAAGCTTACACTTCGATTTGCTTTCATGTCCATAGAGATTTGCGAATCCTCGTTCAACGATGCAAGATTATTCCCATGCGATTGCTTAAAGGACAGTGTTAAATTGCTTGGCGTACAAAGGGCAGTAGTCGTGTATGTATAGCGATGCCTATTCTTGGCAAGTATCATATTCACATCAGCAATGCTAGCAGGCGGGCGAGCATCTAAGCAATTGATGCTCTTGGTTGCAACCCATATATTATCGTTGGTATAGTTGGTAACATATACATGATATGTCGTTGGTGTTTGCCCAAAGCTGACAGAGCGGGCAAGGAAAAACAGGATGCCTGTCAAGGTCATCAAAAGCCTGATTTTGTGACTTTTGGTTGAATTTGGATTGGTCATCACGATGATTATTTAGTATATAACAAAGGTTGACCACTCAATATGGGGATAAAAGAGTAGTAATACGCGGTTTGCAAAACACGTAGTTATACTTGGAATGACCACAAAAAGGCCCCGGCTCTTTGGGGGCCGGGGCTGTGTGCTTTAAGGGCTATTTCGACAAGGGTTACTCTGCGTCAATACCAACGCCGTCCGCTACAATCGTTTTTTCAAACGCTTCGCGCGTTGAATCATCTATCCATTCTATCTCGATTGGCTCACTGGTAAGTGAAGTGCCACAGAGCGTAGCCTGGGAATTGTCTCCAATCCAGTACGGGGCCGTTTCTTTATACCCTGGCGCGTCCCGCCCTTCGTCGCTGTGTGGAAATTCATACCCTTTTAGTGCGTAGCTCAAGGCATGCACGCTTTCATGAATCAGGGTTGACGTGATTTCACAAACCGGACGACTCAGCGCGTTCGTATTATAGTACAAATTCTTTGGGTAATTTGGGTCAAACGCTCCATTGACTCCTACGGGTTTTGTGTATTCACGCAAGTGTAGCGTTAGCGTGGTGCTTTTAAAAAGCGCGTCTAGTTCTTGTGGGGTTAGGTTACTTGGAACGGTGTCCTTGAAAGGGGTTGTCCGCTGGGCGAGCAGTTGGGTTAAGCCTTCCCCGGCGAGGTAGTCGCTCGCTGCGCTGGCAGCCTCCTTAAGCTTTTTATTGGTGCGCGAGTAGGTGATGGTGACGGGCATTGGATAGGTGGGTTTAGAGGAGAAAATGCTGAGACGCAAACATACCGTTGGGCTAGGCCAATGCATCAGTGCCAGCACTGAATCTTGAGCATGAAAAAGCCCCGCTTGGGTGGGCGGGGCTTTGGGTGGAAACTTAATCGAGTACGGTTGTTACTCCACTGCTAGGCGCAGGCGCTTATTACCCGCGTGCACCACGTACACGCCCGCCGGCAGCCCGGCCGGCAGAGCCAGCGCGGCCGTGCCCGTGGCATCAGCCGTGGCCGAAAGCACGGCGCGTCCCAGCGCATCGAACACGTGGGCGGTCTTACCCGGCAATGCCCCGGTGAGCGCCGATGTGCTCGATGAGGTGGGCCGCCCGGTGCAGGTGTTGGCAGCCGAGCAGGCGCAAGGCGTAGGGCCGCATACGCTATACGTGACCACGGCCGGGCTGGCGGCGGGGCTATACACTGTGCGCCTGACGCATGACGGAGCCCCGACCTACCGCAAGTTGATGGTAGAGTAAATACGGAGTTAGGTACACAAAAAAGCCCCGACCGGAGAGGTCGGAGCTTTTCATTCTTGCGCGGTGCTGCCTATTGGGTTTGCTCAGCGGCTGCAACCAGCGTTTCGATTAGAATAAACATCGAAAGCGGATTGTCAGGCAGGCGTTGAAAGCCCATGTCTTCGTAAAGCTGCGCGACCCGCTCATTCTTTGCGTCCAAGTAGACCGCTCTGGCACCAGCACGGCCCGAGAGGCTAACAGCAGCATTAAGCGCATGTCCAATCAATGCCGTGCCCAGTCCATGTCCCGTCAAGGAGAGGTCAATGGCGACCCGTCCAAGGATAATAACGCCAATCGAGGGGTACGGAAAGCGCTCGAATACCCTGAATTTATCACGTTTCTTGTCCTGCCATTGTGCCCCATAGATGGCACGGGCAACCGAATCACGCAAAATGCCCCCAATGCTGAGTGTGTAAAAGCCTTTGACACAAAAGCGCTCATCGACACAGCAATAAACACTCGCGTTGCGCTGCTTAACGTCGCGCAAAGCTTTTTCCCCGCGAATGTAGTCTGTTAACGGCTGCTCTTTGCAAACAAAAGCCGCTCGGTCGTGTGACGGCGCGAGCGGCTCAATGGTAAGGACTGATTCAGCAACCAAGGGGTGCTGGATTATAGCCATGCTTTTGCTAGTCTCATGGCATTAACAAGGCTAGCATTGGGAGCTGGGGCCTTTTCAACAAGTAAGGCATGACCAAATACCCTCAAGTCATTTGTTGTCATTTCTACCCGCTTAGGCTTGCCAAACTTGCTGGCAGACAACGTTTTGTTGTTACTGTATGCTGAATTCAGCCCTTGAGTAGCAGCAACAGAGCGCGGGCGAACTTCCACAGCAGTCGTGCGGCACGGCTTTGTACGGTGGGATAGTTTACGCGAATTCATGGCGATGGCGAGGCTACGGTTGGTAAAAACGTAAGCAGGAATTCCGTTCTTTCTTCTGGAATTCCAGAATCTTTATAAGGGATTCTATGCAAATGTAACGGCGCGTTACAACGTTTTGTTCTTTTCGCTCTGCGTTTTATTGATATGCTGCGTTTTTGGCGCGGGTTTAACGTTTTATTCGTTTGTTTTTATTGCGCATTCTTTCGTTTGCATTCGCACCCACCAATTGCCCCGCGCAAAAGGTGGCCTATATTTGAGCGGTATGGAATCCAACGCCCGCTTCGTCATCGGCGTCTTCTTGGAAGACCCAAAAGCCGACCCTTTGGTTTTTCTCTTTCAGCAGGCGCTCTTCGAGCAGGAGCGTATTGGCGTAGCGGTCCCACGCGCCGAGGCCGACAAGATGGGGCCGTCGCAACTGGCCGGGGCGGTAACCGATTATTACCTTCAGAAATATCCAGAGGAAATCGAGCGGGTGGGCCGAGGCACTGTGCTTGGGGCAGTAGAGCGGGCAATGAGGTGAGCAGTTTCCTTACCTTGCTCCACATATGAAGGACTGGACCGCAATTCTCCCATTGCTAGGTGTGGCCGTCGGCTGGCTGCTCAATCAAGCCACGGCGCGGCGAACGGAGCGGCTGGCTGACCAACGCATTATTAAGGAAATGCTCTACTCACTGCTGGAGTTACACCGCCTTCTGCGCGCATTGGGATGGACGAACGCCAACCTGCCAGAATTGGTGACGGCTTTTCGCAAACAGTTGCCTGTTGCCCCGCCAGCGGAATACGAGGCAGCGGTAGATGAACTGCTGACCAACTTAGTACGCGATGCGCTCACATCATTCTTTGGGCAACAACTGGCTAGCCTTAAAGATGACTATACGGCCGCCCTAGTGAAGCTCGCGGCGGTGGACCCCATCAGCGCTTACCGTCTGCGCGGGCAGGAAGATGCGTTGCGCGATATCCAGCAGTTGGTGACAACCGCTCGAGAGGCTACCGTGGCCCGCCTCGGGGAGCCCCCTGCTGACCAGCCGGACTATTTGGCCTTTCTTCGGCAACAATTAGAACCCGAAGAGATAGCAAGCACACGGGACTTGGTACTGGATGTCATGAAACAACTCGCCGCGCAACTCAACCGTCGGACCCGTCGCGGCCTGTCCACACTTCTTGCGAAGACTGAACCGAATGGGCAGGAACTGATGAAAGAATTGCAGGGCCGAGTAGCAAAGGCCCTGGCAGCAATGCCGCAGCAGGAAGGCTGAGGGGCAGCTATTATTAAAGCAGCAGCCCCGGCTTCTTTGGAGATGCCAGGGCTGTTTTAGTGTTTGGCCTATTGAGATGGTGGCGTTTTGCCAAAAACAAACCCCACAGAATTAGCCCTTGCCTCATCTTCTTGGCTATCAACGCTAGTATCAATTTCCCATTTTATCATTTCATCGAGAAAAAAGCTAACCTGTTTATATATAAAATCCGCTGTGATTTCCTCTGGATTAAACTTGCCAACCGCAATTGCATCGCCCTGCGTTACAATTCCTTCAATGTAAGGATAGCCTATAATAACAAATACTTTCCCGTTATAAGCTTGCGAAAACACGATGTAGCCACCATGTTTCGCATAAGACTTCATACTAGTTTTAGTTTTCTCGTATATTCCTGAATAACCGTTATTAAACGTCAGATTGATACCCTCGGAATTAGTGGTATAGGTCAGGCTTTGAACCTGCATATCAAATCCTAACTCGGATTTTATTTGCTCTAAGGTCGTTTTAAGCAGTCCTTTTTTCTCGTCTTGCCACAGTTTGCGGTTGGATTCAATAGTGGCAAGTGCAGCCTTTAGCTGCTCGCCTTTCTGCTTTATGGTTTCAATTGTCATAAGGGGTAGAATGTGAGTTGGCTATAAATTAACTCCTCCAATTGGTTCATCCGAAACGGCAAACCTTATGCGGACAGATGCTTTGGGATACTCTTGTTCCTGAGGCACATGGTTTTTATCATGCCAGGAACAGGTGCAATTTTCTCCCTCAATCTTGGTAACTGTCATCCAGGGACCTCCGCCAGCTTTTAAGGCTACTTGTGAGCCAATCTTAATTATTGAATCCATCGAGGTAGTTATGAAAGTGAGTCGGAAAGCTACGAAAAAGCCCCGGCTCGTTTCAGGGGCCAAGGCTTTTTCGTAGCCTGTCGTGTGCCATTAACCACTATACCAATTCTGGCCCCTCAAGCATTCCCGCGAGTACGTGGCGAATATGTTAGCAGAAGACTTCTGTTTGGGCCCAACAACGGTGGAGGCAATTTTGTGTCGGTCGTAAAAAGCAAGGTGCTACTCAGCGTCAAGTTCCTTAAACATCTCAAACAATAGCTTAAGGTGACTTCCTAGCGCCTCTAAATAGACATAGACCTCTCGTTTATCGACCGCACTTTTTGCGTCGTCCCACTTTGCTAAGTGCTCCAGAATAAACTCGATGCTATCAATTTCTCCACCTACTCCCTGACGGGCATTGTAAGACCCAAAGCGAGTGGTTAGCTCAGCTTTTGTTTCTTCAATAAACTTGATGATTGTGTCCAGATTAAGCCGGAAAAGCGGGTATGCCAATCCCTCCCACAGCTTACTTTGGTGGTAGTCAAAAGACTGCGGAATAAGGCTTTTGAACGTTTTCTTTTTGGCCATTTGGGTGAAAGATTAAATTATATTTATGATGCCTACTGCTTAGCTTTCATCGCCAGGCATCCAACCAGAGGCATCTAGTTCGCCAAGCATCCCTTTCAGTGCCTCATAATGCCACTTCAGCGCATCAATAAAGATTTTGGCGTCCATGTTCCCTTTGAGTTCTCCCTCCTCAAGCCAGTGCTTCAAACGCTGAACTATGTGGTCAAGCGTTTCTATTGTGGCACTTACACTGTCGATGTCCTGGTAAGAGGAATACTTTTGAGTTAACCCCTCCTTTAGTTTTGTTTGGACGTCAGCAATGTAGCTCAAGTCGGCTTCGGCCATTGGATACCCGCTAAAGTAGCCTTCGTAGAGCTTGCTGATTGCGTAAGCAAGGTGGTCAGGTATCAATCCTTTCAGGCTACTCATTGTCAATCATTAGTGTGTGGATGAGCAGCAAGCTACGCAAAAGCCCCGACTGGTGGGTCGGGGCTTGTAGATTTAGATGGTAGGCACTCTATCTGGGTCTGCCGCCTTTAGCATTGCACCTTTGAACTTGCTTTGTTTCAACTCATTCTTGATAAACCAAGTGCAAGGGTAGCCATAATTCGGCCCCTCTGGGCCGCCAATAGTCATAATGGGGCCTCCAGATTTGAGTTGAACGGTATCGCCGATTTTGAATTGCGATTCTGCCATTGCGGTAAGGGGTTTAAGTGAGCAGCCAAGCTACGAAGAAGCTGTGGCTTGTGAGGTCAGCCTTATTTTCGGCTGGTGGCGGGTGTCGTTTGGTTGCGTCCAAGCTGTTGCACCTGCGCCTCCAGCTTCTGTAATCGGGCACTTACCTCGGTAGAATCGGCAGTGGCTTGATAGGCAATACAAACAGCTACGATGGCTACTACTAGGCTAAGTGCGGCTATCCAGGCACTAACTTTTGCGCTTCTTGCACCGCTCACCGTAGCGGTAGCACTCTGCCGATTTAGGTTTATTTGTTCTTGCTCCTGCTTTTGCTGCTGCGTTTGTTTGTCAACTTGTTGTTGGGTGTAGGCGCGATACCCACCAGGGCTTCGGGCAATGCTGTATCCTTTTGCGGTCAGTTCGGAAAGATTATTTTGGGTAGGCCCGTCCGCATTCGTTACCAAGCCTTCTGACTGCATAACAGCCCGCAGGAACTGGCCTTCCTCCCTAGAAATGCCGAGCTCTCTGTTCCCGTCATAGAGAAAGATAAAGCCAGGATTGTCATTAATCCCGGCGAGCATCCGGTTCAGAATGGTGTGTATAGTCTCGCGTTGTGCAGGCGTAACAATCATGGGAGAGCAAGGGAAAGTGAACGGGCAATTTAGTTGCTGGCTACGAAAAAGCCCCGACTGGCGGGCCGAGGCTTATGGAATTAAACTAGCAGCAAAACCTTAGCTAATCGCGTCGAGCAACGCGGGCGCTTGTTTCAGCAGTTCATACACAGCATGGCCGGTAGCCACGCCAGCGCCCTTCACAGCCAGGTCCTGCAACGATTCAAAGGCCCGCTTCATGATGCTCTTCTTGGGTTCGGGCTTCTGGAGCTGTACTTCAATGCGCTCTACCTCCTGCTCTATTTCTTCCCGGTGGCCGTCAAAGGCTGCATCCTGGGCGACGGCCTGTTTTAGTTGCTCGACCAGTTCACGCAGCGAATCCGCCTGTGCGGGGGCAATCGACTGCGTAGCATCGTTGCCGGCCGTGTTGAGTTGGGCAGCGTCGCCGGAGTTGGCTGCCTGTACGGCTCCGTCGCCTTGTGAGAAGTTCACGTTACCACCGTGGATATTGACAGTTGAATTGAGGGCTTTGCTCACGGTTTCGGTGGCGGCTTGCTTGCCTTGTAAAGTTTGAAGAGAAACGTCCTTATCGAGCTGGTCAAGCTCTAAAAGCAAATCTACCAGCTTAGAACGAATGGTTGTCAGCAAAGCAACCAGGTGGTTAACGGGTAGCACCTGCCAAGCGCTGTGAATATGCCACCCATTGGGTTCATATATTTTCTCCGAAATAGAAGCGAAGATGGGGTGAGGAATATTTATTCGCGGATTATTCTCCTGACTGGCAAACTGCTCAATCTCAGCCACGCTTTGCCCAATATACCGATGCGTCAAACTATCGCGTAGTTCAGCATCCAAGTATTCTACTACCATGGTCTGATTGGACTGCTGCGCACCGTTGAAGCTAAAGTCTTCGTGAACTAGGTTCACGCGTGGTACTGCGCCAATGCGCCGGTAGGACGGTATCTCAACCGATGTTCCGCCATAGCCACTCAATTGTAAGGTAGCCCACGACTTCAGTTCTTCGTTGCCAATGAAGTGCCCGATGGCTTTTATTTTGAACAGAATATCGGACAGCTTTGTCGTGGGCGTCAATAATTCGTCAAGCGCAGTGCTGATGAGTTGAGAAGCGTTCATTAAGGCAGAAAATGCGGTGGGAATGTGCTGGAAAGTGATTAACCCTCAACTAGGATGGACAAGCGATGAGGATTATTTTCATCAATCATATAAGGTACACCTCCCCCGAATCCCGCCTCGCGCAAGCTCATTGGGCGCCCATTAACTTGAGTCAGGTGTTCTTCAATTTGCTGCAAAACATCCCGCCCAATTAGTGCCAGTTGGGGAATCTTTTCTTGAAACCGGCAGCCTTCGCACCTATTGCAAAGCTCGTCATAAAAACGAAGGCCGGGGTGTTGTTGTGACTGTTCGCGTAGGTAATCTGCGATAATGCTCATAGATGGGCGGGTTATAGTTGACCATAAAGAAGCACTGGAAATGGCGTACCAGCAAATTGCCAAGTAAGTAAATGTCCAGTAGCAGGCTCACCAGTGAGAATGAGTGACTACGGCAAAGTCGCCACCTCCCCATCATCAAGCTTGTAGAACAACGCACTGATAAACCCCAGCCACTCCAGGGCGCGGGCGGGGTCTACAGCCGTATCGTTGTGGGCGTAGTGGTTGCGGATGGCCTGCATCACGCCCTGGTAGAGCAGCATGAAGCCGGTTTGCTCGTTGCGGTCTTGGGAGAGGCGAACAAGTGGGCTATTCGGTGTAAAGGCCACATCCATGAGTTGCTTGCCGTTGAGGTCGGGGCGCTGGGCCTTCGCCTGCACAACTTTGTCGAGTGCGGTACAGGCAGCTAGGATGGCATCGGAGTAGTGGGCGGTTGCAAAGCGGGTGCCGGCGGCCTGCTGCACGGTGGGGTGTAGGGTGTTGAGACTTGTCGGG
>JAQBNT010000230.1 GCA_028288445.1 Hymenobacter sp.
TGGACGAGAAGCTGGGTTACATCCACTTCTGGTTGACTTTCGTGGGTGTATATCTGGTGTTTATGCCGATGCACTACGTTGGTATTGCGGGCTTCCCCCGTCGTTACTACGCCTGGACTGGCTTTGATGCTTTCTCGCAATTTGCTGATATGAACAAGTTCATCTCGATTGCGGCCATTATCGCCTTCCTCGGCCAGTTCATATTCATCTTTAACTTCTTCTACAGCATTTTCCGCGGTCGTCGCGCTACCGAGAATCCTTGGAATTCGACTACATTGGAGTGGACTACGCCGATTGAACCCGGTCATGGCAACTGGCCCGGCGAAATTCCGGCCGTGTACCGCTGGCCATATGACTACAGCAAGCCTGGTTCTGATGTGGACTTTATTCCACAGAACGTTCCATACTCGCAGACGCAGTCTTCGAACCTGCCCTACGAGCAAGAACTGGCCGATTAGTTAGAAACTGTTTGATTAACCAATTTAATTGGTAAAGTCCCGAAGCGGGCCGCCTAACCGGCGGTCCGTTTTTGTTTCATGGGTTCTGCTAGGCTCCGCCTGTTTTATGTTTTTAGCTGTCTTGTGCAGATATGCCGCGATAGTATCAGCTACTTTTATCATGAACAATTTTCACTTGAGCCCTGCTGTCCGTCGTTTCCGGTTTGTCGGTATTCTCACAGTTGTGAGCGTGTACCTGCTGATTCTGGTGGGTGGAGTGGTGCGCAGTACTGGTAGCGGCATGGGCTGCCCCGATTGGCCTAAATGCTTCGGTAGCTGGGTGCCCCCAACGGAGGCCAGCCAGTTGCCGGCTAATTACAAAGAGATATATACTGCCCAGCGGGTCGCCAAGAATCAAAAGCTAGCCCGTACGTTGCAAAAAATGGGTTTTGCCCAAGTTGCGGGAAGCATCTTCGCGCATCCTACGCAATACATCGAGACAGATTTCAACCCCGTGAAAACCTGGATTGAGTATGTGAACCGGTTGTTGGGGGCGCTGATTGGAGTTTTCGTTTTCCTCACGGTTGTATTCGCTTTGCCTTATTTGCGGCAGGACCGGGTCATCTTTTGGTTGGCTTTTGCCTCGTTTTTATTGACAGGCGTGCAGGGCTATCTAGGCTCACTAGTCGTTTCTACCAACTTGCTGCCGGTGATGGTAACGGTGCACATGGCGCTGGCGCTGGTGATAGTTGCGTTGCTGCTGTATGCGGTTGACCGGGCGCGAGAGGGGCAGGGCAGTATAGCATTGAGAATACTGAACGCAGCGCCAATTAATGCATCAGCGGATGCAAAACGACCAGCTGCGACATTACAAATATGGCTTTGGGCAGCGTTGCTGCTCACTTTTTGGCAGATTGTACTCGGGACGCAGGTACGGGAGCAGGTTGATATTGTATCTGCTGCGGCAGGCTATGTGGGGCGCGAAAACTGGGTTGGCAAGCTGGGTAGTGTGTTCAGTCTGCATCGTACGGTGTCGGCAGCGGTATTGCTGCTGAACGTGTATGTGGGCTATGAGCTATGGCAGTTAGCGCAACAGCGGCTGCGCAAGCTGGTTGCCGCTACGCTAATTCTCATTGGGCTGGAGATACTGGCGGGCGTTGTACTGGCATCGTTCGCGTTGCCGGCGGCGGTGCAGCCGGTGCACCTCACATTGGCGGCGGGCCTATTCGGCATCCAGTTCCTGACGTTGCTGGCCGTGGCCCGTGCCCGCAAAAGCCCGGAAACTATTGCGCCTACGGATGCACCCCGGCGGGTTGTTGCGTAACTTTGCGGCCCCGTTGGGCCCGGCTTCGAACAAGTCGAGCCGGGCGACGAAATTATTAGTACGATTGATGGTTAAGGCCCGCGCCTATTTTCAGCTGCTCAAATTCCGGCTTTCGCTCACAGTGGCGTTTTCCAGCGCCATCGGGTACATGCTGGGTGCGCACGAGCTTAGCTGGAGCCGGGCACTGCTGGTGATGCTGGGCGGCCTACTCGTAACCGGTTCGGCCAATATCATCAACCAGGTGCATGAGCGGGAACTGGACAAACTGATGACGCGCACGGCCAAGCGTCCGTTGCCGTTAGGCATTATTTCACCGGCAGAGGCGTGGGTGTTCTGCGTGCTGCTGGGCGTGGCTGGGTTTGCGCTGCTGTGGCATTTCTTCAACCCGCTCACGGCGGGCCTGTCGTTGCTTTCACTTATTCTTTACGGCTTCATCTACACGCCGCTGAAGACGATTTCGCCGATTTGCGTGGCGGTAGGGGCTATCCCGGGCGGTTTGCCGCCGCTCATTGGCTGGGTGGCTGCCACGGGCTACATTGGCGTGGAAGCCTGGGTGCTGTTCGGAATTCAATTTATGTGGCAGTTTCCGCACTTCTGGGCCATTGCCTGGGTGGCCGATGACGACTACAAGCGGGCCGGTTTCAAAATGCTGCCCACGCCGGGCAACCGCGACCTGCGCACCGCCTTCCAGATAATGACTTACACGCTGCTGCTTATTCCGCTAAGCCTGCTGCCGTTGGAATTTAATATTTCGGGCCGCATTTCGGCGTTGGTTGCCGTAGTGGCAGGGATTCTATTTCTGCTGCTCACCGTGCAACTCATGCGGACGCAGTCGCGCAAGGCCGCATTACGCATCATGTTTGCCTCTTTTTTATACCTGCCCATCGTACAAATTGCTTTGGTGCTGGACAAAATATAGCCGTCAGCTGTTAATAGCTAGTTATCAACCGAACCTGAAAAATTCAGATAACCAGCAATTAAAACCGGACAACCAATACCAAATAATTAGCTTATGAATCCTTCTGAAACGTTATCCGAAAAGGAAGTTGGTCTTGGCTGGCACCCCAAGCGGGTGCTGCTCATCCTGCTTATTTTCAGCATTGTGATGATGTTCGCGGCTTTTACCAGTGGTTATATTGTGCGCCGCGACGAAGGCAACTGGCGCGAATTTGAACTGCCCGGCTCGCTGCTCATCAACTCCATTCTGATTGCGCTGAGCAGTGCCAGCATGCAATGGGCTTATTCCTCAGCCCGCAAGGACGAAATCAGTCGGGTCAAAACCGGCCTGATTATCACGCTGGTATTAGGTCTGGCTTTTTTGGTGGGGCAGTACCATAGCTTCGGCGATTTGGTGGCTGGCAACACTTACTTTGGTGGGGCTGATGCCAATCCATCCGGTTCATTCGTATACGTGTTAATGGGCGTACACGCTTTTCACTTGGTCACGGGGCTTATTTTTCTGGCCGTCGTACTCAAGCGGACGCTTAATTATCAGGTGCATTCGCGTGCCCTGCTCTCCATCGGCAACGCTACCTTATACTGGCACTTCCTGGGTGGACTTTGGCTGTACCTGTATTTGTTCTTACTTTTGAACCACTAAAACGACGTTACGCTGTCTGCTATGGCCCAATCGACCACTTTGCCGCACCCCGCGGCTTCCGCTACCCAAGACGCCCCGCGCACCGGCAACTGGGATGGCGGCAACGAACCCTTCAAAGCGAGCTATGGCAAGCTGATGATGTGGTTCTTCCTGCTTTCTGACGCATTTACTTTTGCCGCCTTCCTCACCACCTATGGCATGATTCGCCATAAGCACGAGGTTTTCACCGGCGAAGCCAAGGACTTTGTGTTCAGCACGCGGTGGTGGCCCATTCCCGACCATGTATTCAACGCCTTCCCCGGCATGGGCGAGGCAAACGTTCCCCTCGGTTTCGTGGCCTTGATGACCATGATTCTGATTCTGAGTTCGGTAACGATGGTGTTGGCCGTAGAAGCCGGCCACCGCATGGACAAAGCCGATGTGCAGAAATGGCTGCTCTGGACCATCCTGTTCGGTGCTACTTTCCTGGGTAGCCAGGCTTGGGAGTGGAGTCACTTCATTCACGGCCACAGCGAAGGCACGGTAATGGCCGACGGTACGGTATTCCACGGTGCTAACCTGGCCATGAACCAGTACGGCCCAGTCCTCTTTGCCGACTTATTCTTCTTCATCACCGGCTTCCACGGTACCCACGTATTCTCGGGTGTTTGTCTGTTGATTTGGTGCTTCATTGCTACCACCAACGGCACGTTCGAAAAGCGCGGCCATTACGAGATGATTGAGAAAATCGGCCTCTACTGGCACTTTGTAGATTTGGTGTGGGTATTCGTATTCACCTTCTTCTACCTCGTTTAATTCTAATTATAAATTTTGAATTATAAATTATGGATGTGAGTGCGGCAATCTGCCCAACTCATAATTCATAATTTATAATTTATAATTCCCTCCCGTAAATGGCTTCTCACGCAACTACTGAACATGCCCTCGCACCGGGCGAAATTGCCAAGCCAAACACCGCCTGGATTTGGCGTGTATTTGGTATTCTGGTTGGCATCACGGCTGTCGAATTCGTCTTCGTATTCCTGATGCACCCGAGCACGCTGCGCAACAGCATTTTCATCGTGCTCACCATCATGAAAGCCTTCTTCATCGTGGGCGAATTCATGCACCTGAAGCACGAAACCAAAGGCCTGATTTGGACCATTCTGGTGCCGGTGGCCCTGCTGGTGTGGCTGCTGGTGGCCCTGATTACTGAAGGCTCGTTCATCGGCGAAGTCCTGCAAAATATGTTTAAATAGCGGATGCGGCCCCGCCAAACCCTTTTGCTGGGGCTGCTGCTATTGGTGCCGGTACTGGCCTTTTTGTTCCTGTTCCGCTTCGGCTCCAACCGTTACGCGCTGCCAACTTACCTGCCCGACC
The DNA here is from genome assembly GCA_028288445.1 of Hymenobacter sp. Lineage (GTDB taxonomy): Bacteria > Bacteroidota > Bacteroidia > Cytophagales > Hymenobacteraceae > Hymenobacter. The sequence continues at coordinate 4,721 of JAQBNT010000230.1, forward strand.
GTGTGGATTCCACGCAGGTTGGCGGGGAGTGGCAGCGCGATACTGTTTTCCACCAAATCGCCCCGTTTCAGCTATTGGCATCAACTGGACGGGAAGTGAGCAGCCAAGAGCTAGGAAAAGGCCTGTATATCGCCCAATTCTTTAGTTCGGATGAGGCCAGCGCCCGCGTAGCCCGACAGTTGCTGCGGGTACAGGAAAAATTCCGGCACGAGCCTCGGGTGCGCTTGGTCACCTTTGTGTTGAACGGTGACCCCAGCCAGACTGCCGCGCTAACTAGGCTGGCCGAACAATACGGGACTATCGCCGGCAAATGGTTCTTCCTGACCGGTGCGGCTGATACTCTCAAACGACTTACCCAACAGGAGTTCCGCCTGACGGCCGACCCCAAGCGCCTGCCGGGGGCCGTGTACACGGCCAACATCCCCGCTGGCCGGCTGTTACTGGTTGATAATCAGCGCCGGGTGCGGGGTATTTACGATGGTACCGACGGCCGCGAAATAGACCGCTTACTCACGGAAGTAACTGTGCAGCTTTACGATTATGAACACCCCCACTGAACAATTGCGCCCGCCAGTGATGGCCCCTGGCAATTATACGCGCTACAAAATCATTCTTGGTGGCTTGGGAATAGTGGTGCCGCTACTGGTAGCGGTGCTGTTTTATTTCAAAGGAATTTTCAAGATTGAAGGGGCCGATACGTACCTGCGTATGCTGCCAGCCGTTAATGCCGGTCTTAACTCGCTGACTGCTTTAGCGTTGCTGATTGGCTTTTACTTTGTTCGACAGAAGAATGTGCTGGCTCACCGCACGGCCATGGGCACTGCCTTCACCTTGGGCGGGCTGTTTCTGCTGTCTTATGTAGCCTACCACTCGCAGGTGGAAAGCACGCATTTTGGCGGAACTGGCGCTATTCGCACTATCTATTTCCTTCTGTTGCTTACCCACATTAGCTTGGCGGTGGTTACGGTAGGACTGGTGTTGTTTACGCTGTATTTCGCGCTCACGGGGCAGTACACCAAGCACAAAGCCATTGCTCGCTGGACGTTTCCGGTCTGGCTGTATGTGTCGGTAACGGGCGTTATCGTGTATCTCATGATTTCACCGTATTATACTTGATACCAAGAAACTTTGCTCTAATCTTCGTGTTGATTTAGTTATGAAAAAGACCTTTTTTGCTGCGGCTTTTGCCTTGTTGTTGGGTGTGTTGCTGAGTCTGGCCCCATTGGCGGTTCAGGCGCAATGCACGATGTGTAAGTCGCAGGTAGAAGCGGCCCGACAGGAGCGTGACGATTACGATGTAGCAGGACTCAATAAAGGCATCGTGTACATGATGACCGTGCCCTACATCCTGATGGGCGCGGTAGGCTATTTCTGGTACCGTCGTACGCATCCGAAGGCGGCCAAAGCCTAGTGGAACAGCCTACTACGGCTATTCCATCGACGGGCCGGGCACTACTGGAATTGCGCTGTCCGCGGTGCCATACGGGTAATCTGTTTATGCACCCGGCGTTCAGCACCAAGTTTGTGGAAATGCCGGAAGCCTGCCCGGTCTGCCGGCAGACGTATGAGCCGGAACCGGGTTTTTACTATGGCGCGATGTACATCAGCTCGGGTTTCTCGACGGGCGTGCTGCTGGCTATTGGGTTCTTGTTGTATTATTTCGCCAACGACCCGCCGCTGTGGGTGTATGTGACAACAGTGGCGGCGGCCGTGCTGAGCATAACGCCGCTGCTGTTCCGTTACTCGCGGGCCGTGATGCTCTACGGATTTGGTGGGGCTAGTTTTGACCGTCGCTACCTAAGTCGGTAAAGATAAAAGTATTGTAGATTTCAAAAATGCTGCCGAAGGGCAGCATTTTTTATTAGGCTTGGATTTTGCGGGTGACTTGTCTTAATACCCTTCCGCATCAGGCATTTCATTTGCGTGGGCGCGCTGCTTCGGAAAAAGGGCTTCCTAACTGGGCAACGTGTTTACTTTGGGTGGGCCGTCTGCTGTCTACGCTTCGCCGGATTAACGATTTCATCTCTTCCTTTTTTGCGCCCAACTTCTGCCCTTAGCTCATCCGTAAAACCAGCTTCCTCGTGGGGGCTGCCGTGGCTGTTGCTGCTGGGGGCTGTTTTGTGCTTTGTGGGCGGATATCTGGCCAGCCACTATGCACAAATGCCGGGCGTGGTGCAGCGCACCGATGTAGCCCGCCTGCAACAGCTGGTGCGCAACGCCGAAACCACGGCCCGCCGCGAAGCCGATACCGTGGCCGCTGAGCTGCCGCGCGGCAATTACAGCTTCCGAAAGCTCATCGCCCAGACCACGTACCCTACCTGCGTACTGGAGAATGGCACCCTGCGCTACTGGTCCGATGCGACGCTACGGCCCGAAGCAGAAGCCGCCACCACGGCTGCCGAGCGCCTGGTAGAAACGCCGGTGGGGCATTTCCTCCAATTGCGCCGGCTGGCGGGTCGGTATCTGATTCTCATTTATTTGCCTCTGGAACGGCATTACAACATCAGCAACCGCTACCTGCGGGAGGGCGGCGAGCAGGCGCTGTTCCGGGGGCTGGAGCTGCAAGTGGTGGCGGATAGCGCGGCCCCCGGCCCGGCCCGGTTTGAGGCCCCTGATGGGCGCTACCTGTTTTCTGTTGAGCGCTTGCAGCCCAGGCAGTACGTGCCGCTGGGGTTGCTGGCGTTGGGCAGCCTGCTGTATGCGATGGGGTGGCTGCTGCTGGCGTGGCGCTGGTGGCGGGCCGGCCGGCCAATTGCCGCCGTGGTCGCATTGGTGGGGCCGTTGGTGCTGCTGCGGGCGCTGCTGCTGTATCTGGGGCTGCCGTATTCTTTCATCGAATTGCCGTTGTTCGACCCGCGCGTGTACGCGGCGACGTGGTGGGCACCTTCTTTAGGTGACCTGCTGCTTGATTCCTTGCTGGCCTTGCTCGCAGCCGTGGGGGGCGGGGCGTTGTGGCGGCATTATCAGGTGCCGCTACGGGTGCGGGCCCCGCGCGCGCTGAGCCGGCAGGTGGTGGCCGCCGTGGTGGTGGGAGGCGCTTTCTGTGGTTGGCTGGGGCTGTTGTTCAGCTATTACACCACGGTTTTTGGTAGCTCGCAGCTGAGCCTTGATGTGAGCCGGAGTGTACAGATTACGGGTTTCTGGGTGTTGCTGGCGCTGGCGGTGCTGCTGCACACGGCCGCGTGGCTGGTGGGCCTGTTCGGCCTGACGCAGTTGGCGGGCACCCTGCTCCAGCATGTGCCGCGCCGCTTGCTGCTGCTGGCCCCCGCGCTGGCTACGCTGCCGGTGCTGGGAGTGGGCCTGGTGCTGGGGCAGCCGTGGCTGTTGCTGGTGGGCGTGTTACTGCTATTTGCCGCGCTGGTGCGGGCCGTGAACCTGCGGGCCGCGCCGACTACCAGCAACTACCAGTCCTCGGTGCTGCTGGTGCTGCTGTTGGCCCTCACGTCGGCTACGGGGGCGCTGGCTTTGTATTCCCGGTTCGAGAAGCAGGTGCTGGTTGATAAGCAGCGCCTGGCGGGGAATCTACTTGTTGATAACGACTTCCAGGGGGAGTTTCTGCTGAGCGAGCAGATGCACAAAATTGCGGTCGACCCATTTGTGCGCCGCGCCCTCACTGCCGCTTTCGGGCGGCCCGAGGCGGTGCGCGAACGCATTGCCCGGAAATACCTGAGCCACTACTTCGATAAGTACGAAAGCACTATTACGCTGTATGACGCGGCCGGCGACCCGGTGGGAGCCGCCAAAGGCACGCCCACCCTGCGCGAAGCCCGCGCGGCCACGGCGCGCCAGGCCACGCCTACGGGACAGGCCGGCGTGTTTCTGGTGCAGTCTGATAATCCGTTTGGCTCGCGGCGCTACGTGGCGCACATCATCGTGCCGGGGCAGCGAGTGAGTGGCATTGGCCTGCCGCTGGGCGCGGTGCGGGTGGAGCTGACGCTCAAAAAGCTCACCTCCTACAGCGTGCTGCCGGAACTGCTGGTGGACCAGAAATTCTTCGAGCCTGGCCTGGCCACCGACCTGAGCTACGCCGGCTACAACCACGGCCGGCTGGTGTACAGCGAAGGCGATTTCGACTACGCCAACCGCCTGCCCACGGCCCTGCTGGCCGAGCCGCGCCTTTACACGACGGGCATTACGCGCAAGGCTTTCCACCATTTTGCCGTGCGCGGCTCCCTGGACCGCACGGTGGTGGTGACCACGGCGACGTATTCGGCGGGCGACTGGCTGGCTAATTTTTCGTTTCAGTTTCTGCTCTCCACGTTTTTCTGGCTGCTGCTGGGCGGCGCGGCCTTGCTGGTGCGCGGCCGGGCGCTGCCCCAGCTCAATTTCAGCACGCGCATTCAGCTGCTGCTGAACGTGGGCATTGTGGTGCCGCTGCTGGTGGTGAGCGTGGCCACGGCCAGCCAGCTTATCGACTCCTACAAGCGCGACCTGGCCCGCACCTACGAGCGGCGCGGGCAGCTGGCCCTGGAAAGCCTGCGCCGCCAGCGCCACCTGCTGTCCGACAGCACGGCCCGCCCCACGCTGGCCGCGCTGGCCAAAAACGTGGCCGCCCTCACCGAAACCGACCTCAACCTCTACGATGCCCACGGTGAATTGCTGGCCAGCAGCCAGCCCCTCATTTTCGACGCCGGGCTGCTGGGGCCGCTGGTGAACCCGCAGGCCATGGTGGCGCTGCGCGAGCGCAACCGGCCCCGCGCCCTGCTCACGGAGCGGGCCGGGTCGCTGTCGTTCAATGCGCTGTACCTGCCGGTGCGGGCCGGGGCCAGCGAAAGGGTGGCCACCGACCTGGCGGGCCACGCCCTGGGGCACGTCGGCGCGGGGGCGACGGCTGACAAGGCGGTGAAATATTCGGTCAGCTCGCCGTTTGATGACGACGACGGGTCGGCGGCCGATGAGATGGACATGCCGACCGGGGCCATTCTGGGCTACGTGGGCATTCCGTTCTTCGACTCGGAGAAGGCACTGAATACCAAGCTGACGGAGCTGTTTACCACGATTCTGAACATCTTCACGCTGATGTTTCTGCTGTTTCTGGGGCTGGCGTATGTGGCGGCGCGGCAGCTCACGGCGCCGCTCAAGCTCATCACCGAAAAGCTCACCCAAACCACGCTCACCGGGGAGAATGAGCTGCTGGACTACCGCAGCTCCGACGACGAAATTGGCCTGCTGGTGCGCGAGTACAACGCCATGCTCACCAAGCTGGAGGCCAGCAAACGCGAGCTGGCTGCCCAGGAAAAGGAGGCGGCCTGGCGCGAAATGGCCCGGCAGGTGGCCCACGAAATCAAGAACCCGCTCACGCCGATGAAGCTGAGCCTGCAATTCCTGCAAAAAGCCATTGCCGAGCGCCGGCCCAATGCCGAGGAGCTCATCGGGCGCATCAGCCAGACGCTCATCACCCAGATTGACGTGCTGAGCGACATTGCCACCAGCTTCAGCACCTTCACCAACCTGCCCGCCATGCGCCCCGAGCGGCTGGACGTGGCGGCCGTGCTGCGCCGCTGCGCCGGCCTGCACCAGCCCGATACCGACGACGGGGCCCTGGCCCTGCACCTGCCGCCCGACGCCGAAACCGGCCGCTACGTGGTGTTTGCCGATGAAAACCTGCTGGTCCGCACCTTCAACAACCTGCTGATAAACGCCCGCCAGGCCGTGCCCGAGGGCCGCGCCCCGCACATCGATGTATCGCTGGAAGCAGCCGGCGCGGGCAGCGTGCGGGTGGCCATCCGCGACAACGGCGCGGGCATACCGGAGGAGGTGCGCGAGAAGGTGTTCGTGCCCAATTTCACCACCAAGGCCAGCGGCTCGGGCATCGGGCTGGCGGTGGCCAAGCGCGGCATCGAGAGCGCGGGGGGCAAAATCTGGTTTGAAACCCGGGTGGGGGAGGGGACGGACTTTTTTATCGAGCTGCCGCTGGCAGGGTAGGCGGGCGCTGGCAACAAGTCGTCCGGAAGGTCCGGTAAGTCATCCGTAAGGTCCGGTAAATCGTCCGGAAGCTCTGGTAAGTCGTCCGGAAGGTCCGGTAAGGCACCGGGAGCTCCGGCAAGCCGCCGCCCGGCCCCGGGCACCAAACTTCACGGGTGGCGCGTTGTGCGCCTGCCACCCCCGACCTTTACCGCATGATTCGTCGCTTACGCCTGTGCTTCCCCCTGGTGGGCCTGCTCGTTGCGGCGCTGTTTTTTCTGAACCGGGAGGCGTGGGCGCAGTCGCGGCCGGCTAAAACCGGCGAGGCGCTGCCGCCCAGTACCCGGCGCTGCCGCTGGGTACGGCTGGCGGCGGGCCGCGATACGACCAGCTTCGCGCTGCTGGATTCGCTCACGGTGGTGCCGTCGTCAGTGGTCATTAACGGGCGTGGGGCGGACTACGACGGCCGTACCGACCGCTACCGCTGGGTGCGGCCCGCGCCGCGCGACAGCAGCGGCGCGGGCCGGGCCGATTCCATTCTGGTGTGCTACCGGGTGCTGCCGCTGCGCCTCACGGCGGCGCGGTTTCGGCGGCCCCGCAGCCTGATGGACAGCCTGGGCTTCCGGCAGGGGATTTCGCGGTACGAGGATTTCTCGGTGAAGGAGCAGATTCTGAACACGCCGGGCGTGAGCAAAACGGGGAATCTGAGCCGGGGGCTGAGCTTTGGCAATACCCAGAACGTGTTTGTGAACTCGGCCCTGAACCTGCAATTGGAGGGGCAATTGGCGGAGAATATTCACCTCACGGCCGCCATTTCCGACCAGAACGTGCCCTTCCAGCCCGAGGGCAATACCCAGCAGCTCCAGCAGTTCGACAAAATCTACATCACCCTCACCAACCCCAACTGGAACCTGACGGCCGGCGACGTGGTGCTGCGCAACAAGCCCGACTACTTCTTGCGCTACTACAAAAACATCCAGGGCGCGGCCGTGGAGGCCAATTTCGGGCCGCCCATCGTGGGGCTGAGCGGCTTTGGGGCGACGCAGGGCGTGGCCAACGCGGTGTTTCTGAACGGCGTGGCCGGGCAGGTGCCGGGCGGCGGGGTGGCCGGGCCGTCGCCGGCCACGCTCAACCCGCCGGCCATCAGCCAGCCCCAGCTTACGGACCCGAACCGGCAGGTGCCCGGCACCGGCGCACCGCTGGGAGGCGACCAGGCCGGCCTGGCGGGTGCCACCGTGCGCAGCGCCGGGGTGCGCAGGGGGCTGGCGTGGCGCTCGTCCACGTCGATAGCGGGCGGGGTGGCAAAGGGCAAATTCGCCAGCACCGACGTGGCCCCCATCGAAAACGTGCAGGGACCCTACCGGCTGAACGGGCCGAATGGCGAGCAGTTCATTATCGTGCTGGCCAATTCGGAGAAGGTGTATCTGGATGGCCGCCTGCAGGCCCGGGGCTTCGATGCCGACTACACCATCGATTATAATCTGGCCGAAGTCACGTTCACGCCGCGCCACCTCATCACCCGCAACTCGCGGATTAAGATTGATTTCGAGTATTCGGACCTCAACTATTCCCGCTCGCTGGTGGCCGCCAGCCACTACCAGCAGCTGGGCCGCCTGAACGTACACGCCAACCTTTACCAGGAAGCCGACAACCCCGACAACGCCCCCAACCTCAACCTGAACGACAGCCTGCGCGCCGACCTGCGCCGGGCCGGCAACGTGGCCGTGGCCACCGCCACCGGCGGCGACTCGGTGGCCTACGACCGCCGCATTGTGCAGTACCACCGCGATGTGCGGCTGGTGGGCAGCCAGCGCGTGCCGGTGTTCACCTACGTGGGGGCCGATTTGCCGATTGACTCATTGCGCGGCTCCTACACCGTGCGCTTCACCGACGTGGGCCAGGGCAACGGCGATTACGTGCGCAGCACCAACCCCCGCTTCCTCACCACCAACGGCACCGTGTACGAGTACCTGGGGCCGGGCCTGGGCCGCTACCGCCCGGTGCGCCTCATCCCCACGCCCCTGCTGAAGCAGATGGTGACGGCCGGCCTCAGCTACCAGCTGGATAGTAGTACGACGGTGTTTGCCGACGTGGCCCGCTCGCGCCTCGACCGCAACCGCTTCTCCTCGGAAAGCGACCAGGACGGGGCCATGCACGTCGGCTACGCGGTGCAGGACCGCCGGCTGCCCGCCGCTTTGGCCACCGGCGTTTTGAAAGATTACCGCCTGCGCTCGACCCTCGATTACGAATATACCGGCAAGCGCTTCGCGCCGATTGACCGCTACCGGGATATTGAGTTTGACCGCAATTGGAGCAATGTGAGCACCACGGCCAGCACCGGCACCACCCCGGTGGCGCGGGAGGATAATATCTTCAACTTCAGTGCGGGGGTTAATAAGGACGCGAATAATGGCGTGAACTACCGCTTGAGCCGCCGTTTCCGGCCGGGCGAGGTGAACGGGCTGCAGCACTGGCTGGACGCGGCCCAGAAAGTGGGCAACCTGGAAATGCGCGGCTCGCTGTTTCTGCTGAATTCGGATGCCGGGCGCTTCCATTCCAACTGGGCGCGGGGGGAGGCCACGGGGCGCTTCGTAGGCGGGCGCATCGTGCCCGGCTACGCCTATCGGTTCGATAAAAACCGGGTCACTGCCGCCACGTCGGACACCATTCGCTCGGCCAATTATTTTGATGAGCACGACGTGTTTATCCAGAGCCGTGACTCGGCCCGCACCCAGTTCCGCCTCGACTATACCTACCGCCGCGACCAAACCCCCAACGCCGAGCAAAACGCCCTGCAACGGCGCGGCACCGCCCAAACCTGGCAGGGCACGCTGGCTTCGCGCCTGGGCAAAACCCAAGATATCCGGGTGCTGGGCACCTTCCGCGACCTCGACTCGCTGGGCCTGGCCCGCAACCGTACGGTGCTGGGGCAGGTGTTCTACAATGCCGGCCTGCTGCAAAACCAAATTCGCTCCGAGCTGAACTACAGTGTGGCCACCGGCCGCGAGCTGAAACGCGACTACTCGTTTCTGGCCGTGCCGGCCGGGCAGGGCACGCACTACTACGCCGGCGACCTCAACGGCAACAGCCGCGAGGACAAGGACGAGTTTTTTGAGGCCCAGACGCCGGACGCGCAGTACCGCACCTACATCAAAGTATACCTGCCCACCACCGATTACATCACGGCCTTCACCAACCGGCTGGCCTACCGCCTCACCACGGCCGCCCCGCGTGGCTGGCGCGAGGCCGGCGGCTGGCGGGGAGCGGCCTCGCGGTTCGCTACGCTCACCAGCATCACCGTGGACCGCCGCACCACCGACCCGTCGGTGCTCAAGCGCCTTAGTCCCTTCAGCTTTGATAAGGAGGATGCCCAGCTGCTGGCGTTTAATCAGCTGTTCCGAAACACGCTGTATTTTAATCGGTCGAATCCCATTTTCGGAGCCGAATTCACGGTGCAGCAGACGCAGCAGAAGACGCTGTTGGCGCAGGGTTCCGATTTGCGCAATCTCACCACCCAGAGCCTGCTGCTGCGCCGCACGCTGGCCACCTCGTTCACGGGCCGCCTCACGGGCTCGCGCGACATCCGCGAATCGACCAGCAGCTACCTGCTGGCCCGCAACTACCGCCTGCTGATTTACGCCATCCAGCCCGAAATCAGCTACCAGCCCACGCCCAGCCTGCGCCTGACGGGCACTTATGCCCACACCTTCAAGCAGAACACGCTCGATGCACCCCTGGTCACGCTGCCCACGCCCACCCCGGCCGAAACCCACCCCGGCCTTTTCGATGATTTGGGCCTCGAAGCCCGCCTGAGCCAGGTGAGCAAGCGCACCATTTCGGCTGCCACGCACTACACCCGCGTGCAGTTCGATGTGGACCCCACCGCCCTCAACTCCGTGGTGGCCATCGAAATCCTCAACGCCCTGCGCCCCGGCAGCAACTTCACCTGGAACCTGAACGTGGAGCAGCGCCTCAGCAACGGCCTCAACATCACGCTGGCCTACGACGGCCGCAAAGCCAGCAACCTCAACACCGTACACACCGGCCGCATGCAGGTGGCGGTGCTGTTTTAAGGCCGAAAAACTAACGAGCCAACGCCATTCGCTGCTTGGCCGCCCGCGCCGCCAGCCCGGCCGTGAGCTCGCGCTGCTTGAAGCACAGCGGCAGCGAAGTGCCCGAGCGGAAGGCGCGAACCGTGATTTCAGCGCAGGCGCGGGCGTCGCTCAGCGCATCGTGGTGGCTGAGGGGAATGCCGAACTGGCCGGCCACGTGGTCGAGCTTGTGGCGCTCGAAATGAGGCCAGCACAGCTTGGCCAGCTTCACCGAGCACAGGGCGTGGAAGGCGGGAATGGGCAGGCCAAAATCGCGGCAAGTGTATTCGAGCACGCTCACATCGAAGGCGGAATTATGGGCCGCTATGGGCTGCTGGTGCAAGTAGGGCAGGAGCAGGGGCCACACGTCGGCCAGGCTGGGGGCGTGGTGCAGCTCGGCTTCCGAAATGCCGTGCACCTGCTGGTTGCGCCAGTCCATGCGCAGCACGCGGGGGCGGAGCAGGGTGGCGTAGGTTTCCACAATCTGGCCGCCGCGCACCCGCACCACGCCCACGGCGCAGGCACTGTCGCGCCGCTCGTTGGCGGTTTCAAAGTCGATGGCCGTGAAGTCGAGGTTGGCCAGCGCCTGAGTAATTTCTGCTTGCATAATAGGCAAGTTAGGACGCTGCGCTTAATGAGGAATGAAGAATGAGCAATAAGGAATGGAAATCCGACCAATTCTTTATTCTCGATTCCTCATTCCTCATTAAGCGCAGCGTTTGCATCGCAGCACACGTCGGGCACCTCGAAGTAGCGCTCCATCACGCCGTTGATGTTGCCCGCGCAGCCCGGCGTGAGGTCGATATCAAACTCAATATCTGAGTTGAATTGTCGCAGCGGAGCCAAGACCCGGCCGTAGGAAAGGCGTAATGGCGGTAAGGTGATTTGAGGTGTGCCGGCGCGGTGCGCTGCCCGTAGCGTGGCAAAACGGGCCTGCATCTGGTAATTGAACGGAGCGGCACTGGTGGCCAACTCCCGCCAGGCTTCGGGGACGTGGCCGGCACTAAATAAGCCGATGAAAAGCAGGATTAACGGGAGTTGAAGCGGTAGCTGCCGGGCCTTGTTCGCGCTGGATGACCGCAGAAGCTGCTGCCCCACCAGCCATCCCAGCCCGGCCGTGGAAAGCAGGAGCATGAGCAGAATTTCATTCTGCGCACGGGGCAATGGCGGCCCAACGACAAGGTGGCGAAACAGCAGGAAGCCGATGAAGTTCAGTGTACCAAAAGCTCCCAATACCGCTGCCCATTGCCGGCGTGAAAGTAGACCCACCGCCTGGCCATTAACTGATTGTTGGCGGCCAGTCCACAGTCCGGCTGCCCCAGCGGCCAGTGCGCTCAATATAATCAATGGCTTACTCATGAATAAAACCATCGAATAAGCGGCGCGGGGGCCCAGCACCAGCCAGCGGTAGGCGTGGTAGGGGTCGGAGGGCGGGGCCATGGCGGCCACGCGCGCCCAGTTGCCAGGGGCCGCGGCGGCCAGCGCCGTGGCGGCCGCGCCGATGCCGAGCCACAGCAGCAGTTTAGGGCGCGCAATCCGGGGCAGCGCGAAGCCCAGCAGCGCCAGTACGGGCACGGCCTGCACCAGCGTCAGCTCGTTGCCGGTGAGGGCCAGCACCAGTGGCAGGCAGGCCAGCCCCGCGTTGCGCCATTGCGATGAGAGTGGCCCCCAGCCCGCCCGCAGCGCCAGGGCCGTAAAATTCAGCAAGCCCATCAGCGGCAACTGGTAAGCTACGATGCCGCAAAACCAGTACAGGAACGAGAACGGCGACGGCGCGGCATTGCAGAACAGCGCCAGCAGCAGCCCCGCCGCCCACAGTGCCCGGCCCCAGGAACAAGCCCCGCGCAAGGCCGTGTGCCCCAGCGCCCGCAGCAAATGCGCCAGACTGGCCCACTGGGCAATAAACGCGGCGGCCGCCACCACCTTCACCCCGCCCAGCCAGCCATAGGCCACGGGATTGAGCACCGTCATGATGAATGTGGTAGTAAAACGCCCCGTCCAGGTTTGAAACAGCCACAGCTGCACGCCCCAGGTGCCGTGCTCCCGCATCCAGTACGCGTTGCGGAAGTCGTCGAAGAACGGCTGGTTGAACGCAGTGAGCAGCAGGAAGGGCAAGAGCGTCAGAATGATGCCTAGACGCGGAAGCAGCAGACGCAGCGAAGAAGTAGGCAAAGCAAGATGGGTGTAGAGACGCATCTTTGCGTCTTGTCGTCGAACGATGAGGCCGGTATGCAGATGTCGCCGTTCAACGACGAGACGCAAAGATGCGTCTCTACAGCCCGGCTAGCTTGCGGCTGGCTTTCACCACGGCCAACTCGGCCTGGCCAGCAGGGGCCTGGGCGGCATCCAGCGTGGTGCGGGCGGCGGCCAGCCACGCCAGTGAGGGTGCCTGGCCGGTTTGCAGCTGCGTGAGGCGCTCCAGCACCACAGTTGCCACGGCGGCGAGCCGGGTGGAGAGCGGGCCGTATTCGGTCAGGCTCGGGTTAGCGGCGAGCAGGGGCTGGAGCAGCACGTCATTGGCCTGCCAGCGCACGGCCTGGGCACGCAGCGTGGCCATTTGACGCAGCGAGGCCGGCAGCCAGTTGGGTGCGGCGGGCTTGAACGCCGCCACGCTATCTACCAGCCCGCCGAAGCGCCGCGCCACTTCCGATTCGGCCGGCGCGGCATCCACCAGGCGGTTCAGCGGGGTCGCCGTCGTGTAGTTGAATCCCTGGAAATTGCGCTTATACTCCTTCACCGGCTCAAGAACTTCGGCCAGCGTGCGCAACGGAACCACGTTGCCGGTACCGGCCATCTGCTTCAGCAGCAGCTCGGGCACGCGGCGGTGGCGCAGGCCCAGCGTTTCGAGTTGCGGGGAAAGGACATTCAACCGACGGTACATATCGGCCACGCTTTGGGTGGCAGCCTGCGGCGACCATAGCCGCTCGGCCACGGCTCCCGCCCGGGGCCAGATGCGCGAGTCGAGCACCACCGAGTCGGCATACTCAGCCCACATGGCCGCCTCGCCGCCCAGCACCAGCTTTTGCTCGGCCGGCGTGAGAGGCGTGTCGGGCGGCAGCGGGTCGGTGGTGTAGGAGCTGGCGGCGGTCAAATTTAAATCCAGGTAATAGCCACTGGAGAGCAGCACTGGGTGGCCCAGCCTAGCGGCATCGTTCAGGCCCTTTTTGCCGCGCCAGCTTTGAATAACAGCCTCTTTCGGCAGGTCGGGGCCGAGGATTTCGTCCCAGCCAATCATGGTTTTGCCGCGCCGTTGCAGCAGCACCATCACGCGGCGGTTGAAATAGGTTTGCAACTGGTGCTTGTCCACGGTTTTGCCGTCGGCTTTCACCATTTTGTGGGCCTGCATCCAGGCCACGATGCGCGGGGTGCGCCGCCAGTTGCGGCCGTCGTTCTCGTCGCCGCCGGCGTGGAAATACGGGTCGGGAAACAGCGTCGTCATCTCCGTCAGCAGCGAATCGAGGAAGGTGTAAGTCGTTTCGCGGGTCGGGTCGATGGCCACGTTGGTGGTGCGCCAGCGGGTGTAGGGAGCATACACCGAGTCGTTGGAAGCCAGGCGCGGGTAGGCCACAATCCAGCTGGTGGTGTGGCTGGGCATGTCGAACTCCGGCACCACCCGGATGCCGCGCGCCGCCGCGTAGGCTACTACTTCGCGCACCTCAGCCTGGGTATAAAAAAGACCATCGGTGCTGCCCATGGTCTGCAAACGCGGAAAAACCTTGCTTTCGATGCGGAAGCCCTGGTCATCAGTAAGGTGCCAGTGCAGCACGTTCAGCTTCACGGCGGCCATGCCATCGAGGTTGCGCTTGATGACGGCCACGGGCATGAAGTGCCGGGCCGCGTCAATCAGCAGCCCGCGCCAGGCAAAGCGCGGCTGGTCGCGGATATCGACTTCAGGCAAATAGCGGCCTTTTTTATCGGTGCGCGGCAACTGCTCCAGCGTGGCCAGCGCCCGCAGCACGCCCAGGCTGGTGGGGGCATCGATGCTCACGCCCATCGGCGTCACGCGCAACGAGTACCGCTCTTCGTCAAACAGCTCGGGCCGGCCCACCCGGCCGTAGCGGATTTGCAGCGTGACCGCGCCAACAACTTTCGTGGCCGACGACAAGCGACCGATAGTGCGGCCCACAGCATCTGCCACCGCCGGGTCCACGGGAGTCGGCAACAGCGGTTTCAAAGCTGCTTTCAGCAGCAGGCGGCCTTGGCCGTAGTTGGCTTCGGCAGGCAGCGGCAGCAGCGTGGTGGGCGCGGTTTGGGCCAATACCGGTTGCGTCAGCAGCGATAGCAGCAGCACCAGCCATTTCCCCCATTCCTGCGCTTTCCCAGTCTTTGGCATCGTGTTTATTTAAAGATGAATTGCCCGTTGCCTACAAATTGCCGTCCACAAAATCTGTGAAATCCGTGAAATCCGAGCTAATCCGTGGCTTATATCAGGCCACGCGCTTTGAATTCCAGGTACTTGTTGATGGTATTCGCCGTCAAGTCCTTTGGCGCTGTCAGGAGCGAATAAATGCCGTAGCGCTGCAATTCGAGCACAATCTGGCGCTTTTCCTGGGCAAATTTCTCGGCGATGGTCTGGTTGTACACGTCCTCCGTAGTGGCGGCCGGGGTTTCGAGGAAAGCCCGCAGCTCAGTGTTTTCGAAAAACACGACCAGCAGCAGGTGGTCTTTGGCCAGGCGGCGCAGGTAAGGCAACTGGCGCTGCATGCCGTGCAGCGTCTCAAAATTGGTGAACAGAATCAGCAAGCTGCGCTGCTTGATTTTGGCCCGCACCGTGGCGTAGAGCAGCTCAAAATCAGTTTCGAGGTACTTGGTTTTCTGGCGGTAAAGGATTTCGAGCAGCTTCAGCAGGTGGCCGGGGCGGCGGTCGGCGGCCAGCGCCGCGCCGGGGCGGTTAGAGAAGGTGAGCAGGCCCGCTTTGTCATGTTTGAGCAGCGCGATGTTGCTGACTACCAGCGTGGCATTGATAGCATAGTCGAGCAAACTCAGCCCGTCAAACGGCATCCGCATCACGCGGCCCTTGTCAATCAGGCAATACACCTGCTGGGCGCGCTCATCCTGAAAGTGATTTACTACCAGCGCATCATGGGCTCCGGTGCCGGCACGGCGGGCCGTGGCTTTCCAGTTCATGCTGCGCGGGTCATCGCCGGCCACGTAGGGCCGAATCTGCTCAAACTCCATGCTGTGGCCTACGCGCCGGATGCGCTTCACGCCCACCTCCGTGAGGCGGTTGTGGATGGCCAGCAGCTCGTACTGCCGCATTTGCAGGAAGGATGGGTAAACAGGAACCACCTTGCCCTGCGCGTAGCGAAACCGCCGCCGCACCAGCCCGAGTAGCGAGGTCGCGTAAATATTCAGCGCCCCAAACTCGTACTCGCCGCGCTTGGTGGGCCGCAACTGGTAATCAATAATCTGCGTTTCTCCGGGCTTAATGGCCGTTGTGAACAGCACGTCGCGCCGCTGAAACTGGTGCGGAATCTCGTCAATCGTCTCAGTCTGGATGGCGAAACGGTAGCGGTTTTCAAGGTAAATCCGCACGTCGTTGTCCGAGCCGTTGGCCAGCTTCTCGCCCAGCACCCGCCGCCCGAATACCGGTGCGGTTTGTCCTTTGGCCGGTGCGTACAGCAGCAGCGCATCGAGCAGCGCCAGCACTACAAACAGGCCCAGACCAATTTTCATCGGCCCCAGCAGCCACGGCAGAAAAAAAGCCACCACGAAGCCGGTGGCAATAGCCGCCAGCACCTGGAAGAAACGGGAGGTAAGAAATAGCGTCAAGGGTGGCCGGCGTGAAAGGAAAGGCAATATTCGACAATTTCACACCAACCGGCGGCACGACCGTAGCGCGAACTATAAAATGCTGGATGCAGAATATCCGCATAGCGGCAACCGGTTTGTCGCAACCACCCGCCCACAGCAAAAAAGCCGCGCAGCGGTGACAGTTTCCCGACGGGTTCTGTCACCGCTGCGCGGCTATTCCGCAACAGGGGTTAAAGTCTGCGCCGTGCGCTCCGCCGCGCTATACCGCGCTGCGCACGATGCCGCCGTCCACGCGCAGGGCCGCGCCGTTGATAGCCCCGGCCAGCGGGCTAGCCACGAATACGGCAAAATCGGCAATTTCTTTGGGCTGGATGAGGCGGCCGATGAGCGACGTAGGCCGGTTTTCGGCCATGAAGCGGCGCTCGGCGGCGGCGTAGTCGGCTTCGTCGGGAAACACCTGGCGGATGAATTCTTCGACGCCGGGCGTGTGCGTCGAGCCAGGCATCAGTGTGTTCACCGTCACGGAGGTGCCCTTGGTAAGCTCGGCCAGGCTGCGCGAAATGGAGAGCTGCATGAGCTTGGTGGCGCTGTAGTGCGCCATTTCGGGGGCTGGATTCAGGGCCGATTCGCTGCTGATGAACAGGATGCGGCCGGTGTTGCGGGCCAGCATACCGCGCAGGTAGTGGCGGCTGAGGCGCACGCCGCTCATCATGTTTACCTCGAACAACCGCTGCCAAGCCTCGTCGGTGGTATCGAAGAAATCGGTAGCCTCGTAAATACCCAAGTTGTTGATGAGCACGTCCGCTTCGGGGTACTGCGCAATGGTGCGCTCAGTGCCTTCCGCCGTGCCATTATCGGCGGCCAGGGGCAGCAACTGGGCCTGGGGAAACTCCTGTCGCAGCTCGGCAATGGCCTGCGTCACGCTGGCCTCAGAGCGGCCGTTGATGATGACTTTGGCTCCTTCGCGGGCGAAGGCGCGGGCCATTTCCAGGCCAATGCCGCCGGTGGAAGCGGTGATGAGAACGGTTTTATCGGTGAGTTGGACATCCATGATGCAGCGAGTGGGGATGAAGTCAGCCGGCCGGAATGCGGGCTGAATAATAGATAACCCGCAACGGCGACCCTTGGTTATTGCCGCCGCAATTCGTCCCGTACTGCCATCAGCGCGAAGCCCAGCAGATTCGGCCCCAGCCAGCGGCTGGGGTTGGCGGCATCGGCCGCGTCGGCGGCCAGCCCAATGCCCCAGATGGTATCCACCGGACTGGCTTCAACCAGCACCCGGTCGTTGGTGGAAAGCAGGAATTTCGCCAGATTCGGATGCTGCCCAAACTTGTGCAGGTTGCCGGCTATCACGATTTCAACCTTGCGCGCTTCCCATATTTCGGGTTCGAAATCCTGAATTTCGCGGCCCAGTTTTTTGGCCTCAGCCGGGCTTTTGGCGACCAGAATTTGCGCCAATGTCTTATCATCGTCAAACAGCCGCGCCTTCTCAGCCATCATCCAGTGCTCAGTTGAGGGATAGGTGATGCCGGCCACTACAAAATCGGCCAGCCACCACTGGCTCAGGCAGGATTTAGTGATAGAGCCGTCCTTGCTGGGCTGGTTACCCCAGAAAAACAGGTACTTGACATGGGCATCGTGAGCTAGTTGGTCAAGCAGCCACTCGGTGGAATACTTCATACTTATCGTGGCACTTCCACGCTCTGGATAATCTGCTTCACCACTTCATCCGGCGTGCCGCCTTCCATCTCGCGCTCGGGCGTGAGCATGATGCGGTGGCGCAGCACGCTTGGGGCCAGAAACTGCACGTCTTCCGGCGTCACGAAGTCGCGGCCGCGCAGGGCAGCCAGGGCTTTGGCACCGTTCAGCAAAGCCAGCGAGGCGCGAGGCGAGGCACCTAGATACAGGCTTTTGTGCGCCCGGGTCTGGCCCACCAGCTTGGCGATGTATTCCAGAATATTGGCCTCCACGCGCTGCTGGCGCACTTGCTGGCGCAACTGGGCCAGGTCGGCGGCACTGAGGATGGGCTGCACAGCCTCCAGATTGGTGCTGCCCTGGCCGCCGTGGTGGCCGGTGAGAATCTGCACTTCCTCGGCCAGCGTGGGGTAGCCCACATGCAGCTTGAACAGGAAGCGGTCGAGCTGGGCCTCGGGCAGGCGGTAGGTGCCTTCCTGCTCAATGGGGTTTTGGGTGGCCAGCACCAGGAAGGGCTCCTGCATGGCGTAGGTGGTGCCGTCCTGGGTCACGGTGCGCTCCTCCATCACCTCAAAAAGAGCCGCTTGCGTCTTGGCCGGCGCACGGTTGATTTCGTCAATCAGTACCACGCTGGCGAAAATGGGGCCGGGCCGAAACTCAAAATCGGCCTTGTTCTGCCGGAAAACCGAGGTGCCCAGCACGTCGGAAGGCATCAAATCGGGGGTGAACTGGATGCGGCTGAATGGCACGGCCAGCGTACGGGCCAGCAGCTTGGCCATCAGGGTTTTGGCCACGCCGGGCACGCCTTCGAGCAGTACGTGGCCGTCGGCCAGCACGGCGGTGAGCAGCAGCTCCAGCAAATCGGTCTGGCCCACGATGATTTTGCCGATTTCCGTGCGGATGGCTTCGGTCTGGGCCGTAAGGCGGGCGAAGTCGGTGCGCGGGGCAAAGGCGGCTTCGGGCGCGGCGGCAGTTGTGGCGGGCACCGGAGCAGCAAAAGATTCGGGCGCTGCCGGGGCGGACGGTTGGGGAGTCAGGTCGAGGTTTTCGGGTTCCATCTACAAAGTGCTGGCGTAGCCAAGTAAGGTCTGGGCGGTTTCGTCGTCGGCGCAGGCGGTGCGCAGGGCGGCGTGAATTTTAACGGCGTACTCGTCGGAAACGAGGTTTTTGTGGTAAAGCGTGAGGTCCTGAAGGAGTTCGGCCAGGGTGTGCCAGTCGAGGTCGGCCAGCAAAGATTTTTCTTCGGACAGGCCCTGCTTGTTGAACCGGCGGTAATCCCAGCGGTACTTGATGAGGATGGCGAGTTTGGCAACGGTGAGCATGACGAAGAGCAGTTAGCGGCGGGCTTCGCGTTTGAAATCAGTAAGCGCCCTGCTTAATTGCAACAGTTGCTGGTCGTTCATCTGCGGGGCGGTGCGGGCAAAATTCACCAGCCGCAGCAGCTCATCCACGCGGGACCGGGCGAGGCCGGATTTTTGGCTGAGTCGCTCCCGAAAGTCCTCATCACCAAAATCCGGGCTCGTTTCCTGGAAGCGCGTGCGCAGGTAATCCATAAACAGCCCGACTTTTTTCTCCGCAATCAGCGCGTGGCTGCTGCCCTGGCGGTAGAGGCTGGCCACCGTGCGCGTAAACAGCAAGGTGGTGTTGGGCAGCGGCTTGAGGGTGGGAATGATGCGCTGCCGCCGCCGTGCCTCCACCAGCACAAACAAGATTCCGCCGATGATGAGCAGGTGCCAGGCTGTGTTCAGGGCTTCGTGGCCGCTCACGATGCGCAGCAGCGACTGGTTGCCGAGGCGGCCCTGCTTCTGGTATTCGTCCCACCACGTAGGGCGGGCGGGCAGGTAGGAGAGGGCCGTGGCGGAAAACAAACTACTGGCGGGCCGCAGCACAAACTGGTTGGTGAAGGCAATGGGCACCGAGCACAGGTACACATGCCCCCGGCCGTAATCGAGGCGCACGAACACCGGGCGGCCCTGCGCATCAATAGCCAGAGCGCAACCCACGCGGCCCGAATCCACCACGAAGCGCACGTTGGCATCGCCGCCCGGCAGGCTGTAGCGCGGCCCGGCCAAGGCGGGGTTGGTGAAGCGCACCGTCACCGAATCGGGCACGGGCAGGCCGCGCGGGCCGGCGTGAGTGGGCAGCTTCACGAGGCGCGTGCGGACGCCCAGCGTATCAAGCACCGCGCCGGTAGAATCGCCAAAATTCTCGGCCACGATAAACACGTCGTTGCCGTTGGCGATGAAGCGCAGCAGGGCGTGCGCGTCGGCCTTGCCCGCCGCAAATTCGGTGTTCACAAACAGGTAGTTGGCGCGGGCTTGGCGCAGGTGCTCTTCTACCCAGTCGTGTTCCGGGTCCTCTTCGTTGTCTGAATTCTCATTTTGGGCGGTGCTGTCCGTCGTCGTGGTTCCGTCGGCATCAGCGCTTTCTTCCGAAGCAGCCGGCGTGCCGGCCGAAGCTGTTGCCGTAGCGTCGGAATCAGTTTCAGAATCTGAATTCGGTGTTGAGGAAGGGGGTTCTGAAGAAGTTGAATCGGAACTAGTGGCAGAGGCAGGCTCCGGGCTGGCTTCGGTGGTGATGGCACGGGCCTGCGACTCGGCCAGCATATCGGTTTCTTCCAGCGAGAGGCCGGTGAGCTGGTTGTAGATGGGCAGGCGCGTGGTCTGCACAGAATCGGTGCCGAGCAGGCGCGGCAGCTGGTCGTACAGCACGTAGGTGCCGTAAGGAATCTTGTCCTTATTGATGAGCGTAGGACGCCAGTCCACCGGCTTGGGCCGGTAATATTCCAGCGCCACGTAGGCCCCAAACAGGGCCAGCAAACCCAGCAGATACCAGCGGAAGGTCGAGGTCATGAGACAGGAAAATTAACTCAGGCGGCACGCCGGGCAGCCGGGCCGGCCACCAGCGTTTGGAAAGCGCGCTGCCCGGCGCGCACCCGCTCATACAGCGGCCCCGACAAGGCCAGCTCGCCGTACCACACAAACTCAAACTGCCGGGTGATTTCGCGGAAATCGTCCCGTATTGAACCAGCGGGCGGCAATTCGGCCAGATAGGCGTGGTTGGTTTTGTCGGGCTGCCAGTTGATGAGGCCGCGGTCGGATAAGCTTTTCAGTAATTGCAGGTAGCCCAGCCGCACGGCCAGCCGCCAGTTGCCGGCGGCTTCAGCCTCAGCCAGCCGGGAGGCAAAGTCCACTTCGTGAATGTTCTCGGCAGCGGTGTCGTAGGCCAGCGGCGCACGGCGGGGCGAGCGGCCCAGCATGGCCGTAAAGTCGATTTGCAGCAGCTTGAGCACCACAAACACACCCGCGCCCAGAAACAGCGCGTAGAAAACCCAGCGCCAGAAGTGGCTGTAGCTGCGGCTGTTCAGCCACTCCATAAGCGTCTGCCACACCCGCGCCCAAAACAGGCTCCAGGCACTTTGCTCGGCGCGGGTAGCGGGCTCCACGTACTGAAACTCGCGCTGCCCGCGTAGCTCCTGCAAGCGGGCGGCATTGGGGCGGCGCTGCTGCGGGGCCGGGCCGGCATCGGGCGGCAGAGGCCGGGTGGTGGCAGGCCGTCTGGGTGCATCGGGCTGGGCGGCCAGGGCAGGGGCGGCCAGTACCAGCAGCAGCAGTAAGGCCCGAAACCAAGAGGAAAAAGCAGCCAAGTATGAAGGAGGGAGAAGAAAATAAGAACGCGGTTTCAGCAAATCAGTAGGCGCTACGGCTGTTGGAGCAAAAGCTAGTATTCGCCTTCGTCGTCGGGCCGGTAGGCGGTGTTGGCAATAGGGGTGGGCACTCGCCCAAGCTGGTCGACCATGTGGCGCAGGCCTACGCCATCGCGGCGCTCTACAAGGTTAAAGTATTGGAAGGCAAGGCCCAGCAGCAGCGGGGGGTAAATTAATAGATTTAACAAGCCGCTCAGCGCCGACGTAATAACCGCAAACAACCCCATCGAAGAGCCCGCTTCGTTGGCATGAAACAAGCCAAAATTATCGACTAGATAATACACCAGCCAGGATACCACGCTGCCGATGATACCCAGGGCAATGCCCGGCACCATGGTCATCACCACTATCAGCCCAAACGTGGACCACCACTTGCCCCGCACCAGTTGCAGGCAGCGGCGGCAGGTGTCGCTAAAGCCCGTGCCTTCCACCACCTTCGTGATGTAAAACAGGCTGAAGGCCACCGCCAGATAAAGGCCGGGGATAGCCAGAAACACAAACCCGATGAGTACCAGTACCACTAGCCCGAAATACGACAGGTACGAGCCGAGAAATTCCTGCTTTACCTCTTCCCACACCTGGCCCACGGCGATGGGTTCGGGTGAGGGCAAGGGGCGCAGGCAGCATTTCACGTATCCATACACAGTGAGCACCAGCAACATAATGAAAATGCCACTCACGGCAATATTCACCCAGTAAAACGGCGACTGGTACAGTTCATTGAACATGGCCAGCTGCCGCAGCTTGCTGATGCCAGTGCCGGATACGTGGAGGGATTTGGAGAGGAATTCCTTTTGCATCAGCGCCATGAGGATGCCCTGCAAAATGGCGGCCGGCAGCACAATGTAGAGCAACGCCTTGCCCAGCCCCTGCCAATGAGCACCGATGAATTCAAATGCAGCCGAAAATTTCTGGCCGAAGTCGCGCTGCCGACGGAAATCAGATTCCTGGGAGAAGCGCGCAGTAGTACGTGGGAGCATAAAAACGGAGAAGGGAAGAGGGGAAATCAGATTTGGGGAGCTGTGAGCGCGGCTTTTTGCTGCTGCCGCAGCCACCACGGGTACCACCCGAAATACCACAGAATGAACACCGCCGAGCCGCCAATGATGGCCACGCTGGCCACCACCGGCATCTCGGTGTGGCGCGTCACGAAGCTTTCCAGAAAGCCGGCCAGCACGAAAATGGGCACCAGCCCCAGCGCCAGCTTGCCGCCCTCGCGGGCCGCGTGGCGGAACGACTCGGCCCGGCTATGGGTGCCCGGAAACAGGATGCCCTTAGCCATGACGAAGCCTGCGCCGCCGGCCAGCACTATGGCCGAAATCTCCAGCGTGCCGTGAATCCAGATGGTAAGCACTGAGGCGGCCAGGACGTGCTGCTTGTAGAAAAAATACTGGAACGAGCCCAGCATCAAGCCGTTGTAGAACAGCGCCACGCCCGTGCCCAGCCCCGCCGTGATGCCCATGGCAAAGGCCGTGAGCGCCACCTTGATGTTGTTGAAGGTGATGAAGAGGAACATCGACGTTTCCTCGTCGCTCTTATAAATGGCCATCGGGTCGCCCCGGTGGATGTTTTCCAGCGTCTGGTTCACGTAGCTGTCGCCCAGAATGCTGCGCACGAACGTGTCGTCATACGCCGCCGAAAGGGCCCCCAGGGCCGTGCACAACACAAAAAACAGCAGCGTCCAGGCCAGCACGTCCTGGTGGCGGCTGACAACCAGCGGCAGCTCGCGCACCCAGAAATGCCCGAACCGGCCCCGGCCCTCCGCTTTGTTCTTGTAAATAGCCTGGTGCAGCTTGCCGGTGAGGCCGTTGAGGTAGGCCGTGGTGGGCGATTCCGGGTAGAAGGTTTGGGCGTAGGCCAGGTCGTCGGTCAGGGCTACGAAGCGGGCGGCCAGCTCGTCGGGATTGGCAGCGGGCGTGGTTTCGTAGTGCTGCCAGCGGGCCTGGTTTTGCCGCAGGAAAAGGGCTTCGCGCATGGGGCGTGGAATAGGACCTTAAAGGTAGCAAAAGCGGCGATAGTAGCAGGATATCAGAAAAAAAGGTATCGAACTTCGCATGCCCTCCGGCAGGTTATATGCCCCGCTCCGCCGTACTTTTCGCGGCCGAATCCTGGCCCCACATTACTTCGCTGCCGCCGGCCTGCCCATGAGTACCATCCGAATTCAGACTACCCAAAACGTTTCCCTGGAATATGAAATCGCCAGCGCCGGCGACCGCATCCTGGCCTCGCTCATCGACTATGGCCTGTATTTCGTGTGGTTCATTGCCTGGACTTTGCTCAATGGCGAGTATCACCTCAGCCCCGGCGGACGGGCCGGGCAGGTGATACCCATGCTGCCCACCACGTTCTACATGCTGGCCTGCGAAGTGTTTTTCAACGGTCAGACGCTGGGCAAAAAAGCCCTCAGCCTGCGCGTGGTGCGGCTGGACGGCACCCGCGCCGGCCTCGGCGACTACCTGCTGCGCTGGCTGCTGCGGCCCATCGAAATCGTGGCCACGTCGGGCGTGGTGGCTCTGGTTACCATCCTGCTCAACGGCCGGGGGCAGCGCCTGGGCGACCTCGCGGCCGGCACCACCGTCATCAGCCTCAAAAAGCGGCCCGGCTATGCCACGCCCCTGGCCGGGGAGGTGGCGGCCATTGCGGGCTACCAGCCGGTGTTTGCCCAGGCCGCTGCCCTCTCCGACCACGACGTGGCGCTCATTCGTAAGCTGCTGTACCACGGCAGCAAGCAGGAGAATTACCTGCTGCTGAATGAGGTGGCAAATAAGGTGAAAGCCATCACCGGCATTCAGACCGGCTTGCAGGACGGGCCGTTTTTGAAGACTATTCTACGCGACCATGCCCACCTGGCGGTGCATGGTTCCGTTTAATCCTCGGAAATAGACCCACAAAAAAAGGCCCGCTGAAACTCAGCGGGCCTTTTTGTGAACAGTAATCCGGCGGTTATTCCCGCTCTACGCGCAGCATGGTGCTGCTGCCGTCGGGCAGTTGCAGGCGCACCAGGTAGAGGCCGGCGCGCAGGGCAGCAGCTTCGTTCCAGGTGAGGGTGCTGGTGCCGGCGGCCACGCGCTCCACGGTGCGGTGCAGCAGCAGGCGGCCGGCCACGTCGTAGAGGTTGAGGTCCATCTGCGGCTGGGCCGAAGGCAGGTTCAGGCGGAGCTGCAGGCCCTGCGAGCCGAAGGGGTTGGGCTGAGCCGTGAATTCGCTGGCCTGGGCCAGACCTGCTTTCTGGGCCGTTACGGAATTGCTGGTCAGGTAAGTCGTTACCGTTTGGGTGCCTTGCAGTACGTTGGCACCGTTGCGCAGCTCCACAATCTGGTTGCCGCCGCAGCCATTGATAACCTGGATGTCATCGATGAACCAGCCTTCAAACGTGCCTGGGCTGCCGTTGTCGGTGCGGGTGCGGAAGCGCACGAGCATCGGCGTGCCGGCAAAAGAGCGCAGGTCGAGCGCCGAGCGGATAAAGCCGGCGGTGCCCGTCACGCTCCGGCCCGAGAAGCACTTCTGGCCGGGAGCAGTGGTAGTGGCATCGAAGGTGCTGTTGTAACCGTTTTGCAGCCAGAGGGTGGCCGGGTTCTGCCAGGTGGTGCCGTTGTTGGTGGAGATTTCCACGGTACCGCCGTCGTAGCTGCCCTCAAAGTCGAAGTAGTGATAGAACGAGAGCACCGACAGGCCCGTGGGCGTGAACGGGGCCGAGGTCAGCACAAAATCGGTGGGGACGGCTGGAGCCGTGGCCCACCACGAGGTAGCGCCGCTGTTGGCGTGGGCCGTGCTGGTAGCCCAGGTGGAAGTGCCGGTGATGGGCTGGGCCGCAAAGCCGCCCGCCGTGCTGGCGTCGCGGTTGTCGTTGACGGGCGTAACCGGAGCGCAGGCCCCGGCGGCCGTGGCCTGGCCCAGGAAGCGCAGCGTGCGCGTCTGGCCCGGAGCCGTGAACGTGAGGTTGCTGAACGTCACCTTGTTGCCCACGAGCGTGCCGCCGGTGGTGCTGCTCACGAATTGCATGCCCGTGGGCAGCTCGGTGGTGAGGGTGTAAGGCGCGGTGGGCACGCTGCAATTGCAGGTCAGCTTGTACTCGTTGCTGAACGTGTTGCCGGAAACCAGCGGCGTTACCTTTTGCAGCGTCACGGGCGGCGGCATGTCGAAAGCGGCCGTTTGGTCGGTGGCACTGCCCGAAGAGCCTTCCACGGCGCTGAAGCCCATGCCCCGGCGGGCAAACGCGTTCCAGATGGTGCAGTGGTACTGGCCCTGGTAGAGCAGCGAGTCGGCGGCCAGGATGGCGTCGCGGGCATCGAGGAAGCCGGGCTGGCAGGGCTGGAGCTTCATGCCTTGCAGCACAAGCTGCATGGCAATGTTGTTGCCGCCGTTGGCGGCCCCGTTATACAGGTTGGGCTCGATGCGGCCGCGCTGCTGAATGATGTTCCAGGTCATGTCCCAGAGCACTGCGCACCAGATTTCGCCAATGGCGTGGACCTCGGGGTTGGTGGCCACGTTGGCGTAGGTCAGCGGGTTCACCGTGAGGCTGGTGGAGTAAGGGTAGCGGCGGATGCCGCTGGCGGTGGCCGTCTGGCCGCTGGCGTAGGTGCCCACGGGACGGGCATTGGGGCCGTCGGCGAGGGCGGCCGTGGTCCAGTCGGTGGTCAGCATCAGGGCCAGGTAGTCGCTCCAGCCTTCGCCGCCTTGCTCGGCATTGTTGAGGCAGCTGCTGTTGGCGGGGCCGCCCGTGAGGCGGGTGCTCACGCCGTGGCCGTACTCGTGCACCATGATGCCGTTGTCGAAGTCACCATCCAGCATTGGGCCGGGAGCGGCTGCGCGGGGCAGGGTCACTTGGATGTTGTTGGCAATCTGAGCAACCAGGGTGGCGCCGTCGGCCTGCGAAATCATCACCGAAGGAATGGTGACCGTGTTGTCGCTGCCACCCATTACCGTGGGCGCACCGGCCGCGTTGTTTATCACAATGGCGGCAGTGGCACCTGCCAGCTGGGCGTTTTTCACCTTGACCGAGAAATTGCAGGTACCCCGGTAAATCAGTGCGATTTTGCCGGTGAGCGCCGTGGCGGTGGTTGCCGTGCAGCCCTGGTTACCCGCGTCGTTGTACAGCGCCAGCTGGCCCGAAATGGGCCCCAGCGTGGCGAGGCTGTTGTTGGTGCTGAAGCCGCCCTCGACGGCCGTGTAGCTGCCGGCCACGGTGCTCGGGGCCGTCACGGTCAGTGAATAAGACGGCGCAGCGGCGGTCCAGAGGTACATCTGCATGCGTCCGCTGCTGCCATCGGCCGGCGTGCTGAAGTTGGCATTGTTGGTGCCGAGGCCATCCTGAGCTTCGGCCCGCACATAGTCGTTGCCAATGCCGCCCCGGCCTAGGTTATCGGCCTGGAAGTTGCCGGCAGCCTCCGTGAAGCCGTACTGGTAGGTAATGTCGTGGATGATGTTGTTCCAGTAGAACAGGTTCACCACGGCCGCGTTGCGGTTGGTGGCACCGCCGGGCGCGAGGGTGAAATCGGGCGTGTAGTTGAAGCTGAGGGCCGGAGCCGCCGTCTGCGAGTTGGCGTAGTTGCCTGGCGCATTGGTGTTGGCAGCGTCGTCGTAGGCAGCCACGTTGTTGCCCCGCGTAAAGGCGTAGTTGGTGGTACCGTCGAAGTTCCAGCCGTGGGTGGTGGCGTTGTTGGTGGCCCCGGCTTTCAGCCACGGGTCGGTATCGGTTTGAAGGCCAGTGGCAGTAGGCCGCTCCCGGGGATAAGGAATCACCAGGTACGATGACGAGGTGGTGGTGGGCGGCGGCGGCAGAAACTGCGCGGCCTTGGCAGCCTGGGCCACTGTGCCCTGGGCAGCGGTGGCAGCGGGCCGGGCGTGGTGCACGGCGGCTTCGCTCACGGTCCAGTTGTCCTGGCTCACAATGGCACCCGTGGCGGCATCTACCCGCACGTTCCACCAGTCGGGCGAGCCGAGCAGGTCGATGTTTACATTCCAGGTCAGGTGGGCCTTGCCGGCCTCATCAAACGCCCAAGTCAGGCTGGCTACGATGTCGCGCCGAGCCACGCCGCCTGCGGCGAAGGTCTGGCGGGCTTCGGGGCCATTCTCTTCCGTGAGGCGAAGCGGGGTAGCAGCAAAAGGCCGCTCCAGGTGCTGCAAGGTGCGGCTCACGGCCACTGCAGCCGTAATGGCCGGCGTGGCGGGCACGCCGGCAAACTGCTTAACCGGCACAAACGCCCCGGTGTGCGAGGCCAGCCGCGTGCCCAGGAAGGCCAGCGACTGAATCTTGTTGAACACCGGAATGCCCTGATAGAGCTGCTGCACGTACATATGCTCCAGGCCATTGGCATCGGCGTAGGCGCTGCTCATGCGCAGGTCAGCGGGCGCGAAGCCGGGGCCGGCCCACTGGTTGCGCACGGCCAGCGCTTTTTCCATGGCCTGTTGGGGCGGGATGGACTGTGCGTGCAACGCAGACAACGGTAGCAGACCAAGCAGGGCCAGGCTTAGCTTTTGAATCGTAAAAGGTTTGCTCACGGGCAAAAAATATGGGGTGATGAAACGATTTGAAACTAGGAAAACTAAAAGTACAACATCCGAAGCGGTTGCATAGGTGTAGACCTCAGATGGGGGGCGTAAAATTCCTTAAGCGAATGATTTTAAATGAAATTTGTCGATTTATATAAAAAAAGACCCTACCGAATCGATTCGGTAGGGTCTTTTTTTGCATTTATGTCAAAAAAGTGGTCGGCCGGGCAGCGGCTATTCTACCACTACCTGACGGGTGGCGGCGGGCAGTCCATCTACCACGAGGCGCATCAGGTATAGGCCGGGCTTGGCAGTACCGGCCTCCCAGCGCAACTCCTGCGGCCCCGCCGGCAGTCCGGCCGACGTTACGGTGGCCACGCGACGGCCCAGGGCATCAACCACGCTCAGCTCGACGCGGGCGGCACGGGCCAAACTGAAGGCCAGGGACGTGCGGCCGCTGGTGGGGTTGGGGTACAGGCTTACGCCGGCGGCCAGGTCGGCGCGGTCGCGCACGGCGGTGGCGACGCCGGCCGGGCCGGCCACGGCGATGTCGCGCGCGGCCAGGCCGTTGCCGATGGCACCCACCAAGGTTACCGTGCTGGTGATGTTGAACATGGGCAGGGTGTAGAGGCTGGTATTCGCGCTCGTACCCGTATTGGCTACCATGTACATGGTGTTGGTTCCCGCAACCGGGGAGTAAATGTCAATGTCCACGTTGGGCGCAGTCGCATTTACCGTGATGCCCGAATTACCAAACGTACCCACCGATATCAGCGTGCCATCGTTAGGCGGGTTTTGCAGGGTTAGCACGTTTAGGCTCAAATCATAATCATACAGCGTGGTGGCAGTTGCAGTGGTGCCGGCTACGCTATTGGTGTAGGCCGCCGCGCCAATATTCGGGACAGCGCCAGCATTTCGGTCACCCGTGGCGTAGGCCAGTGGGGTATCGGTGGCGGCAATGGTTCCGTCGACGGGATTCAGGCGGAAATTGGCGCGGTTCGAACTCAGGACCCGGATGCGGTCCACCGTCGGGTTGAAATCAAAGCTGACTTTGCCTGTGCCCAGGACCAGCCCAATCGGCGTGGCATTGACGGCGGTTGCCAGGCCGGTCAGGGAATTCAGTGAATACAGCGTGTAGGTCTGAGCCGTAGCATTGTACCCGAAAGCATAGAGCGTGTTGGTGGCCGGGCGAATGTCCAGCCCCATCAGGGTTTGGGCCGCGTCCACTCCCGTGATGCCCACCGACGTGCGGATGGTGCCCGGCAAGGCCGTGTCAAACGTAATCAGGTTGGTGCCAGACAGGGCATAAGCCAGGTTGCCGGTTACGGTGGCCGGCACCGTGCGCGTGATTTGCAGGGCAATGTCCGTGACCGGCGGCGTGAGGCTGCCACCTACCGGGCCTACCAGCGTGGTAGCGCCGGTGGTCAGGTTCACGGTGTAAAGGTTGCTGGTGGTGGTGCCCGGCGTCACGTTGGGCACGGCCGTGAGGTAGCCAGTCTCGGCACCCGTGCTGGCATTGAAGTAGATGTCCAGGTCGGAGCTCCCGAAGTTCGCCAAGCCCAGCGTGCCCACCGTGTTCAGGATGCCGTTGTTGGGCGGGTTCTGGGTGGTCAGGCGGGCGTTGGCCTCGTCCACGTCGTAGAGCGTGGTGGCCGAGGCCCCAATGTAGCTGTTGGTGTAGGCCACGGCGCCTACGCCGGGCGTCTGGGCGGCGTTGGCATCGGTGGTGGCGTAGGCCAGGTTGCCATCGGTGAAGGCGAGCGCGCCGTTGTTGGGATTCAGGCGGAAGTTGCTGTTGTTGCTGCCCGTCACCCGGATGCGGTCCACGGTCGGATTAAAGTCGAAGCCGATGCGGGCGGTGTTGGTGCCCAGGTTCAGCGTGAGGGCCGCGCCCACGGTGGTGAGTGCGCCGGTGGTGGGGTTCAGGATGTAGAGCTGCGCCGACGTGGTGGCCGCGTTGTAGCCCAGCGCAAACAGCTGGCCGGTATTAGGGCGGCTGTCGAGCCCCACCAGCGACTGGCCGGTGCCCAGCCCGGTGATGGCCGCCGTGGCCGTATACGTGCCCGGAGCCGTGGCCTGAAACGTGACGAGGCTGGTGGCAGTAGCCGAGGTTTGCAGGCCGTAAACCGTCTGGGCGTGGGCGGTTGCGGAGGTCAACAGCAGCAGGGCCGCCGCCGCCAATCGGGAGGAAGTAGAAAGGTGTTGCATGATTAAAAATTAAAACGTTTGTGAAGAATCAGTGAAGTGCTTGGAAATGAAATACGCGCCCATCGCCGAAGTAGATTTATTTTAATAGCGTTTTAATTCAAAAAAATTATATATATGACCTTAATAATAATATTAAGGTCAATCTGAAGCTAAAAGCTGCCCAAAACCAGAAGCACCCCTCACGGCCCGCTTGGCGGACAATGAGGGGTGCCTGAACAGCAACGTTACGCGCGACAGAAACCAGTAGAATGCTGAAACTGGTCCCGCGTAGAGTTAGTCGCTTAGTTGCGGGTCATCAGCTTGTTGGTGGCCAGCTCGGTAGAGGGGATGGGCCACACGTACAGTACATCGGTGGGGTTGACGGCCGAAACCGAGCCCTTGCCGGGAATAGGGGCGTTGAGGCGCATGATGTCAATGTTGCGCAGGCCTTCGCCGATGAACTCAATGCGGCGCTCCAGCAACAGTGCGTCGAGCATGTCGCTGGCAGCAGTAAACGCAGCGTACTGCCCCGTGGGGTTAGAGCGGCCGCGCACGGCATTCAGCAGCGTCAGCGCCTGGGCGTCGACGGCATTGGCTTTGCGCACCCGTGCTTCGGCCAGGTTGAGCATCACTTCCGCGTAGCGAATAACCGGGGCTTTGTCGGTGTAGGGGGCGCTCGCGGTGCTGCCGTTCGGGTACTTCTTCAGGTAAGAATCGGCACCCACTACTTGCACGAAGTTGGTGCGGCGGGCATCGGTAGCGGCCCAGGCCGGACTGGCCAGAATGCCGCCCGCGGCGGAGTTCAGCGCGTATTCGCCGTTGCCGCCCTGGCCCGTGCCACCCGGCAGGAAGTAGTAGGCAAACTGGTTCTGGGTGCCCGGCCCGTCGGAGGTGGTGAAGGGAAAGGACAGGATGCTTTCCGTGGTCTCCTCCGAGCCCGTGAAGATGGCGGCTACCGAGGCGTTCAGGGCATTGGCAACGCCGGTGGGGGCCACGTAGTTGCCCGTGGTGGGCACCAGCTTGTTGGCCTCCGTTATCACGTCGTCGTAGCGGCCCATGCTCAGGTACACCCGCGTTTTGAGGGCGATGGCCGTATTGCGGTGCGCCCGGGTCACGTTCAGGGTGCCGGCCGTGGTGCCGGTGTAGGTCAGCGGCAGGTTGGTTTCGGCGAAGTTTAGGTCCAGCAGAATCTGGTCGTATACCTGGGCCACCGTGCTGCGGGCCAGGTCGTTGCCGGTGGCATCGCCTTCGGCTTTGAGGCGCAGGGGCAGGCCGGGCTTGCTGCCCGCGCCATCGGCGTAGGGCCGGGCGTACAGCTGGAGCAGCTGGTAGTAGCACAGCGCGCGCAGCAGCCGGGCTTCGCCGCGGTAGTTGTTGGCTTTGGCCGCATAATCGGCCGGGAAGGTGGGGGCCACAAACTTGGATGCGTTGGCATCGAGGCCGGCCAGAAACACGTTGGCCTGGTTGATGGCCGCGTAGCCCGCGCTCCAGGTATTCACCACATCGTTCTGCGACGTTTCCGTGAGCGTGTGGTTCCACACGGCCGTGCCGGTTACGAGGTTGGACGCTTTGTTGATGAAATCGTTGGCCCGGATGTCGTTGAAAATCTGGACCCGGCCGCCCAGAAAAATGCCCGCTTTCACGTAGCTGTACAAGCCGTTGGCCTGCAACTCAATGCGGGCGGGCGTGTCAAACACGACTTTGTCGGAGAACAGCGTCAGGGGGGCGGGGGTGAGCTTATCGGGCTGGCAGGCCGGGGTGCCCACCGCCAAAAGGACCGCGCACAGGGCCGCAGCCGTCTTGTTGTTTAGAAAAATATTCATCGGGTAGGTACGGTTAGAAGCCAATGTTGAAGCCCACGGTGTAGGTCCGGGCCTGGCCCACGGAATTGCGGTCGACGCCCGCGCCGGTGTTGTTGGAGCCGTTCGTCGAAATTTCGGGGTCGATGCCCGAGTACTTGGTGAACAAGGCCGCGTTTTGCACCTGCACATAGAGGCGGGCGTTGGCCACGCTCAGGCGGCTGAGAAGCGTCTGGCTGAACGAGTAGCCCAGCGAAACCTGCCGCAAGCGGGCGAAATCGCCTTTTTCCACGTTCGACGACATCACCAGGGCCGAGCCGTTCGACACGTTGTCGCCGTACACCACGCGGGGCCATTCGGCGTTGCGGTTGCTGTCGGTCCAGCGGTTGAGGATGTCGGTTTCGTTGTTCCAGAAGCGCTGGTCGTGCAGGCCGGACTTGGTGCCGTTGTAGATGTAGTTGCCGCCCGAGAACTGCAGAAACACGCCCAGGTCGATGGCCTTGTAGCGGAACGTGTTATCGAAGCCGCCGTAGAACGTGGGCAGCGTGGGGCCGAAGTACACGCCGTCGGTGAGCTGCGTGGGGGCTGTGGTGTTCGTGTTGGTGCCCTTGATGGTCCAGCCGGTGGAACCCAGGCCGGTGGTGCCCTGGTGGTTGTATTCCACGATGGTGCCGTCGGCTTTCTGAATCATGCGGCGGCCGTTGTCGGGGTCAACGCCCAGCGAGCGCACCGCCAGGATTTCGCCCACCGAGTGGCCCACTTCCGTGAAGTTGGAGGTTTCGAGGCCGCCCGTGGCCGTGCCGATGCGCTGGCCTTCGGTGGCCAGGCTCAGCACCCGGTTTTTGAGGGTGGTCACGTTGCCGCTCACGGTCCAGCTAAAGTTTTTGCCCTGGATGGCGTTGTAGCTCAGGTTCAACTCGATGCCCGAGTTGCGCATCGAGCCCACGTTGGCCGGAATGACGTTGCCCAGCGTGCCGGGCGCGGCAGTGCCCGAGTTGGGCACGTTCGGAACGCCTTTCGACGGAGCCTGGGGCACGTCCAGAATCAGGCCGTCCACGAGGTTGTTGTAGTAAGCGAAATCGCCGCGCAGGCGGTCCTGCAGGAAGCCGAAGGCCAGGCCCACGTCGCTTTTCTTGCTGGTTTCCCAGGTCAGGTTGGGGTTGCCCGCGCCGCTGAAATACAGCGTGGCATTGGCCCCGTACAGGCCCGACGAATAGGTTTGCAGCGCGGCAAAGTCGCCGATGCCCTGGTTGTTGCCCACGCTGCCGAAGCTGCCGGTCAGCTTCAGGAACGAAAAGACCTCGGAGAACGGCGCGTTCTTCCAGAATTCTTCCTCCGACACCACGTAGCCCAGCGAGGCCCCGTAGAAGTTGCCGTACTTCTTGGCAAACGCCGAGTAGCCGTCGCGGCGCACGTTCACCGTGGCCAGGTACTTGTGGTCAAAGTTGTAGTTCAGGCGGCCGAAAAACGACACCAGATAGTTGGTGCCCTGAAACTGGCCCGACGAAGCAATGTTGGTGTAGCCGCCCTGGAACGTGGTGAAGAAGTCATCGGCGATGCCGGTACGAATGGCCCCCCAGCGCTGCACGTCGGTGTTCTGCTGCTCGTTGCCGAGCAGGAGCGAGAAGTTGTGCTTGTCGCCAAACGTGTGGTCGTACTGCGCGGTGTTTTGCCAGTTCCACCGCTTGTTGGTGCGGTAGAAGTTGTCGGCCTCGCCGGCCGGGGTCAGCGAACCGGGCCGCGACGTATAAAACGCCTTGTCCTCGAAGGAAATGTTGTTGATGCCATAGGTCGTGCGCAGGTTCAGGCCCGAGATGAGTTCCCAGTTGGCGTACACGCTGCCCTCAATCTGGTTGCCGTCGGAGTTAAAGCTGTTGTTTTTGATGTCGACCACCGGGTTGATGAAGCCGATGACGAAGGGGGCACCCCCGGCGGGGTTCAGGTTGGGGCCGGCCCCGATGCTGGTGCCGTTCACGTTCGGGCTGCCGTCGGGGTTATACGGGGCCAGGTTGGGCGGCAGCAGAATGGGCACGCGGCCCAGCCCGGCCGAGCCGAAGGAGTTGTCGCCCACCGAGCCCGTGTTGGGCGAGGAGTTGTGCGTGCCGGAATAGCCCACACGCATGCCCACCGTAAAGTTCTTGAACACCTTGTGGTCCACGTTCAGGCGGGCCGAGATGCGCGAGAACTCGTTGTTCACAATCATGCCCTTCTGGTTGGTATAGCCCACCGACGAGTAAAAACTCGTCTTATCGGTACCGCCCGAGAAGTTCACGTTGTGCGAGTGCGAAAAGCCCGTGCGGTAGATGTAGTCGTACCAGCGCGTGTCAGCGGCGTTGCCGTTGGCATCGGCCAGCTTGAAGCCCTCCACGTTAGTCGCCGCTGCCCCAATGGCCCGGCGGTTGTCGTTGAGGTTGCGCACGGCTTCGTTTTTTATGGTTACGTAGTCCTGCGCGTTCAGCACGTCGTACAGCCGCACGGGTTTCGACCAGCCGGCCCAGGTGTCGTAGCTGAGGTGGCTCTGGCCCTTCTTGCCCTTTTTGGTGGTGACGAGGATAACGCCGCCCGCCGCCCGCGAGCCGTAGATGGCCGTCGCCGAGGCATCTTTCAGCACCTCCATGCTCTCGATGTCGGCCGGGTTCAGGTTGCTGAGCGGGTTGTTGGGCACGCTGCCCAGCGCCGAGTTGTTGCCGCTGAAGGCCGGAATGCCGTCAATCACCACCAGCGGAGCCGAGCTCAGGTTGATGGAGTTTACCCCGCGAATGCGAATAACCGGCGGGTTGTTCAGCACGCCGTTGGGCGTGGTGATGTTCACGCCCGGCGCGCGGCCCTGCAAGGCCTGGTCGAAGCTTTGCACCGGGGCCGTGGCAATCTCCTTGCCGCTGATGGACGCCACGTTGCCCGTCAGGTCGCGCCGGCTCTGGGTGCCGTAGCCCACCACCACCACCTCTTCCAGGCTCTTGGTGTCGGTCACCAGGCTGATGTTGAAGGAGGTGCGGTCACCGATGGCGGCTTCCTGGGTGGCGTAGCCCACGTAGGAAAACACCAGCGCCGTGGCCGTGGCAGGGGCGGCCAGCGAAAACTTGCCGTCCGCATCGGTGGAGGTGCCGACTTTGGTGCCTTTCACCAGCACCGTCACGCCCGGAATGGAAGCCCCATCCGAGCCCCCCACCGTGCCGGTGATGGTCCGGTCCTGGGCCTTTAGGTCGTGCGCCGCGAGGCCCAGAACCATGAACAGAAATAAGAGTAGGCGTTTTGTCATGTGAGTGAGTGATTGGTGAGAAATAAAGAAACTGAATTGCCGAATGTAATTACGAATTTCTGATTTGGGTATATTATTACTAACCCAGGTGCATGTTATATGATTTTTGCACAAGAATCGCGCTGATAAGCTGAAAGAATTATCATTGAAAATATTTAGAAAAGCACATTGTTGATGCCGGCTGCTTTGCCGACGGCTCAGGCCTTGGCTGTTAAGTAGTCGCGTCTGAGCATTTGGATAAAGAGAGCGCCCCTACCTAGCTGATTGCTGCCCTACGAATGCCCAGGGCCGCCTTCCGCCACAGCCCGGCGGTGGCAAGCAGGGTAGTGGGGGTAAGCAAGAGCCGATTCGCCGGGATGTTACATCATTTGAAAAAAGTAAAACTGATGTAACAAGCGTTGTTACATCCGTTTTATTTTTTCAAATGATGTAACAAGTCCTGTCACATCAGAAAATATTTTTCCCCGGCGTGTTACAAGCTGCCCGGTCGCGCCAAGACCAACAGCGGTTGCGGCCGGGCGATGGACGGCGGCTTGTGTGGCTCGCCCACCTCCGCCGCCGGGCAACAAAAAACCCGTCCGTTGATTTCTCAACTGAACGGGTTTCAAGCCTCAGGCCCCTTGCGGCGGGCGGTGAGCGGGTGCGAATGGCTGAGGGGGCATCCTCGCCCGTGCCTTCAGCAGCCTACCACGGCACGGGCTTGCCCTGCCAGGTCACGAAGCTGCCGTTTTCCTCGGCGTGCAGCTGCTCGGCCAGGCGGATGATGCCGCGGGCCGAATCGGCCGGCTCCTGGGTGGCGTGGTCGCCGCCCATCTCGGTGCGCATCCAGCCGGGGTCTACCAGCACCGAAATCAGGCCCATGTGGCCGATTTCAGCCGCCAGGCTGCGCATGTACATGTTCAGAGCGGCCTTGCTGGCGCTGTAGTGGTAGGGGTCGCCGGTGGCTTTCCACGTCAGCGAGCCCTGGCCCGACGAGATGCTGAGAATGCGTCCCTTGCGCCCGGCGCGCAGCAGCGGCAGCAGCGCCTGCGACACCAGCAGCGGCCCGATGGCATTCACCTGCATGGTTTCCATGGCATCGTCGTGGGTGAGCTGGCCCAGGCGCTGGTGGGCATCGCCGGAGCCCGCGTGCGGGTACACGCCGGCGTTGTTGACGAGTACGTCGAGGCCATCGGTGGCGGCCTGCACGGCTTGCACGGCCGCCGCAATGGAGGCCGCATCGGTCACGTCGAGGGGCAGCAGAACGAGGCGGTCGGCATATTGTTGCTTCAGGGATTGCAGCTCGGCGGCCTGGGCGGGCTGCCGGCTGGCGGCGAATACCTGGTCGCCGCGCTCCAGATACTGGCGGGTAAGTTCGAGGCCCAGGCCCCGGTTGGCTCCGGTGATGAAAGCGCGCATAGGTGTTTGGTGTGATTGGGAAATAGCGGGAAGAATTGGGGCCGAAGTTTACGCACAAAAGCCCGACCAGTGGCAACGTTTGCGCAAAGGCTTTTCGAAAACAGCCCTAATTTGGCGTTTCTTTCAACCACCGGAAACCCCGAAATATCCATTCTTCTATGGCCGCTATAATCTCAAGTCTCTCTGCTTCTGAATCCCGGACGCTGCTACCCCAGCTCCACAAGCTGCTGCACGATGCCGTTGAGTCCGGCGCTTCCGTCGGCTTCCTGCCCCCGCTGCCCGCCGCTGAGTCTCAAGACTATTGGCAAAGCGTCATCGAAGCCGTGGGAGCCGGGCACCGCGTGCTATTGGTAGCCCGCCCGGCACCGATGAGCTACTGGCCACCGTGCAGCTCGACCTGGCCACCCGCCCCAACTCCCTGCTCCGCGCCGAAGTATCGAAGCTGCTGGTGCATCGGAGCGCGCGCCGCCAGGGCCTGGCCCGGCAGCTGCTTCTGGCCCTCGAAGACCACGCCCGCACGCTGGGCCGCACCACGCTGGTACTCGATACCCGGCACGGCGACATTGCCGAGCAGCTGTATCAATCAATGGGTTACATTTTCGTGGGTGCCATCCCGGCGTATTTCATCAACTTCGACGGGCAGCCGCACGCCACGGCGGTGTATTACAAATTATTAGCAGCCAAATAAAAAGGCGGCCGTCATCGGAATGACGGCCGCCTTTTCAGCTAGCGAAACGCTGAAAACTACCCCGCCGCGATGGCCTTGCGGCGCGAGCCCGTGCTGGGCCGGCGCTCCTCGCCCTGGGCCAGCAGTTCATCGTCGCGCTCGGTTTTCTTCACCCAACTCACCGAGTAGAGGTCCTTGCGACGGTCACGCAGGTTGCGCACCGCGCCGCTGGTGTTCAGGTCCTTGAGTAGGTCAAGGTCGAGGTCGGCAATCAGGGTCATCTCCGTGTTCGGCGTGGCTTCGGCCACGATGGCATCGTGCGGGAAGGCGAAGTCCGAAGGACTGAACACGGCCGACTGCGAGTACTGAATGTCCATGTTCTCGACGCGCGGCAGGTTGCCCACCGAGCCGGTAATGGCTACGTAGCACTCGTTTTCGATGGCGCGGGCCTGGGCGCAGAGGCGCACACGCTGGTAGGCGTTCTTGGTATCGGTCCAGAAGGGCACGAACAGGATTTTCATGCCCTCGTCGCTCAGCATCCGCGAAAGCTCGGGGAATTCCACGTCGTAGCACACCAGAATGCCGATTTTGCCAAAATCGGTGTCGAAGCACTGCAACTTGTCGCCGCCGCGCATGCCCCAGTAGCTGGCCTCGTCAGGCGTGACGTGCAGTTTGTACTGCTCATCCACGGTGCCGTCGCGGCGGCAGAGGAAGGCCACGTTGTGCAGCTTCTCGTTCTCGTACACGGGCATCGAACCGGCCACGATGTTGATGTTGTAGCTCACGGCCAGCTCCATCATCTTGGCCTTGATGGGTTCGGTGAAAGCCGCCATGGCCCGGATGGCCACCGCCGGCGAGTCCTCGTTGGTGAGGGCCATAAGCGGCGCATTGAAAAACTCCGGAAACATCACGCAGTCAGATTTGTAGCCGCTCACCGTATCCACGAAAAACTCAATCTGCTGCAACAAATCTTCCAAGCTGCGGGTGGCACGCATCTGCCACTGCACGATGCCGATGCGGACGTTGGATTTGGTGTTGCCGATGAGCTTTTCCGTCTCCTCGTAATACACGTTAATCCACTCCAGTAGCGTGGCGTAGGCCTTTGATTCCGAGTCGTAGGGCAAGTATCCGCGGATGATTTTACGGACATAAAACTCGTTCGAAAGCTGGAAGGTGAGAATGGGGTCGACCAACTCCTTGTTGCGCACCATTTCCACGTACTTGGCGGGCGTCATCTCGTTGGCGTAGTTGGCGTAGCCGGGAATTCGGCCGCCGGCTACCATGGCGCGCAGGTTCAGGTTCTCGCACAGCTCTTTGCGGGCATCGTAGAGGCGGCGGCCCAGGCGCAGCGAGCGGTAGGCGGGGTCCACGAATACGTCGACGCCGTAGAGCGTGTCGCCGTCCGAATCATGCGTGTCGAACTTGCCATTGCCGGTGATTTTGGCATAGGTATGCTTGTCGCCAAACTTGCTGTAGTCCACGATGATGGCCAGGGCGGCGGCCACCAGCTGGCCGTTGTCCTCGATGCCAATCTGGCCCTCTGGAAACTTGCGGATGAGGGCGCTGAACTCGTCGGCCGACCACGCGCCTTCCATGTTGGAATACACCTGGTCCATAATGTCCTTGATGGCCTTGAAATCGGAGCGGCGCAACGTGCGCAGCACCAGCTTGTGGGCCGGCACGGCGGTGGGCGTGAGGCGCTCGGCGGCTACGGCCGGGGCGGGCTTGCCCACTTTTTTGGCGTGCGCGCCGCTTGGCGCGGCCTTGCCGTTGGAAGCAGCAGATTTGCCGTTAGAAGAAGTTGCCATAAAATCGAAAAGCGCTGTGTGAGTGGTTGGGCCGTCAGCCAGCCCGATGGCTGATTACGGACTCAGCCCAGCAAAATTACCCGTAAAAAAACCCGTTGGCGGCATTCGCCAACGGGTACTCAAACGGAAAAACCTTCAAAACGGTGCAATATTTCGCCAATACTACTCGCGCACCAGCCGGCGGGTAGCGGTGCCCTGCGCCGTTTGCACCGTCAGCAGCAGCACGCCCCGGAAGTTGCCAAAGGCATCGGCATCAACCCGCAGACTGCCCGAATTACTGTTGAAGCTGCGCCGAAACAACTGCCGGCCCACCACATCGGTGGCCGAAACCGTGAGCGGGCCGCTGCCAGCCGGCACCGTCAGCATCAGTGGTGCGCCAATGGCCGATGGGTTGGGGTAGGCGGTCAGCACGGCATTAGTGGCCGCGTCGCGGGTGGCGGTGCGGATGATGCGGCGGTAACTGTCGCGGTATTCCACGCCCGTCACGGTTTCCGTACCGCCGATGGTGCTCGTGGTGATGGTGAGCACCGGGACGTGTTGCGTTTTGGCCAGCCATTTATACTCGCGGGTCAGCGGGATATCGAACCCCTGACCAGGGATGCCGCCGAACGCCACGCTGTCGTGGTCGATGAGCTTGGTAACCACGCGCACCGTCTGAAATGAGCCGAAGGGCGTGACGAGCGTGCCCCAGGCATCGGGCATATTCACGCGCTTGCGCTTCTGGCTCAGGTAGCCAACCGTGGCAATGGCCGCCGGCGTCGAAAAGAACGAATTGCTGGAATCGGGCAGGCTGGCGAAGCTCAGCGGGAAGCGGTAAATCACGTCCTGTTGGGCCGCGCTGGCATACGTCACGGGAATGGCCGTGCCATTGAGCGAAGCGCCAAAGCCCACCGACCGGAAATCCTGCTGGGCCGCCGTCGAAGTGGCGTAGAACTGGTAAGTGTCGGTGATGGGAATGGGCAGGGCTACGGGCAGCGGCAGGGCCTGCGGCGAAGCCACGGTAGCCCGGTTGGCTCCGCCCAAAGGCCCGAAAATGAACGCATACGTAAGCGAAGTCGCTATCACGCTACTTGCCGATACGAACGATTCGACGCGCTGAGAGGCCGGCGTGAGGGTGCTGTAGTTCCAGGTTTGGTTGGCCCCGCGCTGGCTCAGGGGCGGCACGGTGCTGGGCAGTACGGGGCTGGCCACGCTCAGCCGCAGGCTGTCCACGGTGGTGGTGGTGGCCGGCATATCGGTCCGGTCGATTATCGGCGAAACCTGGGTCTGGCCCAGCGCGGGAACGGCAGCAAGCAGCAGCAGGGGTAAGAGTTGGCGCATAAAGTCAGCAATGAAGGGTGGCGACGAAGATACACCGGCTGCCTTCGTTTCAGGATATTACAGCACCATTTCGGGTACCTCGCCGGCGGGTACCACCAGCTTGCCGGCGGTGGCGGCCACAATCTGCTCCACGGTCACACCGGGGGCGCGCTCACGTAGCACGAACCCATCGGGCGTCACGTCGATGACGGCCAGCTCGGTCACGATTTTCTTCACGCAGCGCAGGCCCGTGATGGGCAAGGTGCAGTCCGACAAAAGCTTAGAAGAGCCGTCGCGGGCCACATGCTGCATGGCCACGATGATGTTCTTGGCCGATGCCACTAAGTCCATCGCGCCGCCCATGCCCTTCACCATCTTGCCGGGAATCTTCCAGTTCGCAATGTCGCCCCGCTCCGAGACTTCCATTGCGCCCAGAATGGTCAAATCCACGTGTTCGCCCCGTATCATGCCGAACGAATCGGCCGAGGAGAAGATGCTGGAGCCGGGCAGCGTGGTCACGGTCTGCTTGCCGGCGTTGATGAGGTCGGGGTCGACCTGGTCTTCTGTAGGGAAGGGGCCCATGCCGAGCAGGCCGTTTTCGGATTGTAGCTCCACATTGATGCCGGCCGGGATGTAGTTGGCCACCAGCGTGGGAATGCCGATGCCGAGGTTGACGTAGGAGCCGTCTTTCACTTCCTGGGCGATGCGCCGGGCGATGCCGTGTTTGTCTAACATAATTTTCTGGACCACGGATGCGACGGATTGGTCGGATTTCGCGGATTTTGTGGGTGGGAGTTAGGAGGAAAAGCTGAAACTATCGGGTGCCCGAAGCGGCAGGCGCTTGCTGCTCCGGTACAAACGACTCGTACACGGCCGCTTTGAACTTGCCGGCCAGGTCGCGACCGGTGCTGTTGGGGTATTTCTGGGTATAAATCAGCCCCACCAGCTTCTGCTGCGGGTCGACCCAGTAGGTGGTGCCGAAAATGCCGCCCCACTCGTAAGAGCCGGCCGACAGGCCCGGCACCTTGGCATTTTCGGGGGTGGTGATGCTGAAACCCAAGCCGAACTTGTTGCCGCCCTGGCTCACGCTGCCCATCTGGTTTTGGGTGATGAGGGCCACGGTGGCGGGCTTGAGCAGTTGGCGGCCCTGGTACGTGCCGTTGTTCAGCATCATTTGCAGAAACCGAGCGTAGTCGTCGATGGTGGACGACAGGCCGGCCCCGCCCGAGAAATACGTGCCCTTGGCTTTCGGATAGTCGGGGGTCATGCGTCCCTGCGGCATCATGGGCACGGTTTGCCGGGCGGCGTTTTCGGTGTAAAGCTCCACAAGGCGCGCCTGCTTGTCGGCGGGCAGGTAGAAATAAGTGTCCTGCATGCCCAAGGGCAGGAACAGGCGCTGGCGCAGAAACTGGTCCAGCGGCTGGCCCGAGAGCACCTCAATCAGCCGGCCCAGCACGTCCACGCTCAGCCCGTAGGTGAACCGCTCGCCCGGCTGGTGTAGCAGCGGCAGCTTGCCCAGCGCGTCCATCGAGGCCGCCAGCGTGCCCGTAGGTGTACCAATGCCGCTCGGAATGCGTGCTTTGGCATAAATGGCGGTGGCTTCCCTGGTCCCAATCACCGGGTAGCTGATGCCCGAGGTGTGCGTAAACAGCTGCCGAATGGTAATCGGGCTGTTGGCTGGCACGGTGGTGTAGGTCGAATCCTTCGGGTTAAAGGTGGCCAGCACCTGCGCGTTGGCAAAGGCCGGCAGGTACTTCGCAATGGGGTCGTCGAGCCGAAATTTACCCTCGTCGAAGAGCATCATCAGCCCCACGCTGGTGAGTGCCTTGGTCTGGGAGGCGATGCGGAAAATGGCATCGGTGCGGAGCGGCGTTTGGGTAGGAATGTCGGCCACCCCAAAGGCCCGGCGGTACACCACCTTGCCGTCGCGCAGTATCAGAGCCACCGTACAGGGCACATGCTTATCGGGGCGGTAGGCGGCGCTGCCGTCGGGCATTATTTGCGCAAGCGGGCCGCTCGTCCCGATATCAGCCGTGTACTGCGTCAGCAGCTCATCAATGTGCCGGGCTTCGGCCGGGTCGATGGTGGCTGGCGCGGTGCTGGCCGGCCGGAGCTTGCCCACGGTGGCCGGGCGGGCCGGTGCTTTCCGGGTGGGAGCCGCCACCTGGGCCGCCGCACCATAGCTGCCCAGTAGTAGCACCAACGCCAGATGTTTTTTGCGTAAGGCCATCATAAACAAGTTGTTTGATGTCATTCAGGGGCGAGGTATGGGGTGGGTGCCCGGCAAGCAGCCACTAAGGCGGCGCAGCTGGAACCACTGGGCGATGCGCACTCCGACCAGCAGCACGAGGGCCCCGGGAATAAAGAGCAATAGTACCCACGTATTGGCTTCGTTGTAGGAAGTGTGGGTGCGGTTGGCCAGATTCACCATGAAATCAGTGCAGTACCAGAACGCGAAATGAACAAAGCGGGCACCCCACGCAAGCAGGCTATTCACGGCGCAGGGCTTTAAACTGTCGAATCAGGACCATGTTTCGCAATGCTCCATACGTGAGGCCAAGCAACAGCACCGGAATCAACCCCAGGTAAAAGGCAATGTTGACGGCCGCATACCACCCCCGGCCGCCCTTCATCAGCCCCTGGACGGTAGCCACAAACAGCGGCCGCAGCCGAAAGTAGGCCGGGCTGTTGACGGGCGTTGCGTGCGGGCAGCCGTAGGCTTCGCAGTAGCGCGAGCAGCGGCCAGCGAGCCGCGCGGTGGTTGGGGCCGGGCTGGTTTCATTGACGTACACCCCCAGAGCCACCGGCAGCAGCGCCAGTGGTAGCACCAGAAGCCCCAGTATCAGGCGGATACGCAGCGCAACTCGCATAGCTCAAGCCGGTGAGTTTATTTATAAAGCGGCCCGCACCGTGCGCTGCTCAATGCGCT
Source organism: Hymenobacter sp. (assembly GCA_028288445.1). Classification (GTDB taxonomy): domain Bacteria; phylum Bacteroidota; class Bacteroidia; order Cytophagales; family Hymenobacteraceae; genus Hymenobacter. The sequence goes on from JAQBNT010000230.1 coordinate 47,709, forward strand.
TCTCGTACCGTTCGCCCTGATAGATGCGCTGCACAAAAATGCCCGGTGTGTGAATCTGGTTGGGGTCAAGCTCGCCGGCGGGCACCAGTTCTTCCACCTCGGCCACCGTGATTTTGCCGGCTGTGGCCATCATCGGGTTGAAGTTGCGGGCCGTGCCTTTGTAGACGAGGTTGCCGGCCGTGTCGCCCTTCCAGGCTTTCACGAAGGCAAAATCGGCGTGCAGGGCGGTTTCCAGTAGGTACATTTTGCCGTTGAACTCGCGGCTTTCCTTGCCTTCGCCCACCTCGGTGCCGTAGCCGGCGGGCGTGAAGAAGGCCGGGATGCCCGCGCCGCCCGCCCGGCAGCGCTCGGCCAGCGTGCCCTGCGGAATCAGCTCCACCTCCAGCTCGCCGCTCAGCAGCTGGCGCTCAAACTCGGCATTCTCGCCCACGTAGCTCGAAATCATCTTGCGCACCTGCTTGGTTTGCAGCAGCCGGCCGATGCCGAAATCATCGACGCCCGCGTTGTTCGAGATGCAGGTGAGGTCGCGCACGCCGAGGCGCAGGATTTCCTGAATCGAGTTTTCGGGGATGCCGCACAGGCCGAAGCCGCCGAGCATCAGGGTCATGCCATCGGCGAGGCCCTGTAGGGCGGCTTGCACGTTGGGAACGGTTTTGTTTATCATGGGTGGGTTTGGGGGGAGGCGGCCGAAGCCGGCGGCAGGTAATTCACGGGTAAAAATTCACCCATTTTTTCGAACCCCCAGTATTCGTCGGTAAATACGGCCAGCGGGTTCGTCAATTGGCCGTTGGGCTGAATCTCAATTTCACGCTGCATCAGTACCAGCTGCGACACCTGCCGGTCGGCCGGCGGGAAGGGTGCATTGGTCGGCAGCGCCGTGCGCACCTGATAGAACGGGTCGGGTGCCTCGCGCAAGTAGCTCACCTGCAGGTTGTAGCGGAAGCGCAGGAAAACCGGCTCGCCCCCGGCCGCCACGCGGCGCAGGCTGTCCACGGGCAGCAGCGCCGTGTAGAGCATCGAAAACGCCGCCGGCACCTGGGACCACTTCCCAATAGAATCCTGCTCGGCATGCGTAAATGTCGAATTCAGATGCTCGCGCAGCAACTGGCGGCGCAGGCTGTCGGCCAGGGCAAAGCGCGGGTTGGGCACGATGCGCAGGCGCTGGGCCGTGAAGCCTTCTTCGGCCATCCGGCCGGTGCGCACACTGCTCAGAAAATGCGTGAGCGAACCGTGGTAGGCCGCCGCCCGGTTGGCCTCCCAGCGGCGCTGCTGGCGGGCGTTGCGGGTGGTCATCTCCTCGAATACCGGCTGGCCGTAGAAGGTGACGACGTGCTCGGTAAAGTTGGTGCTGAAGCGCAGCCCGTAGTATTTGATGCGGTAGCCGAGGGCCTGATTATCAACCTGTACGTAGTTGATGGCGGTGGCCGTCAGCTCGTTGGCCTCCGGGTCGAAATCGACCAGCACATCATCGGGATTGCGAATGCGGCACTGGCGCGAAAACGTGGTGCGGCCCAAAAACAACTCCGTAAATTTCTGGTAGTCGCTGGCGCGGTTCGGGTTGGGGCGCACCACCACTTCGCCGAGGCGGTTGGCCGTGGGGGCCAGCAGCAGCGTGAGCTGCTGCGCGGCTGGTCCCATTGTCACGGACTGCTTGGCCAGGCGGTAGCCCACGTAGGAGCCCACCACGTCATAATTTCCGGCCGGCACACTCGGGAAACTGAACTGGCCCTGCTCGGTGGTCGTCACGCCCAGCGTGGTGTTGGCCAGAAACACGCTGGCAAACGCCAATGGCTGACGCGTCACCGAATCGAGTACCATGCCGCTCAGCCGGCCCTGCGCCCGCACTGCATCGGGCCGCGCCAGCAGCGCCAGCAACAGTAGAAGCACTGGGAAGAAGCGCATGCGGGTAGACAAAAGGGGAATTGAAAAACAGTTTACACACTGGAGAGACGCATAATTGCGTCTCGTCTTAGAACGGAATCGGCTTGGCATATCCTGACGACGAGACGCAATTATGCGTCTCTCTAGCAAGCAATTGCTTACTGCCGGGGCGCAGCCGTGGAGGCCGTAGGCGGCATGTAGTCGAAGGGCAAAAACTCCCCGATTTTCTCAAAGCCCCAGTATTCGCCGTTGTACACATCAAGCGGGTTCAGCAGCGAGCCGTTGGCCTGAATGGCGGCCTCGCGGCCCTGCAACTTCAGGCGCGACACCTGCCGCTTGGCCGGATACGGAATTTTGGGGTAGCCCAGCGGCGACATCGGCCGCTTATACAGCGGGTCAGGGGCCTCGCCGAAATGCGCCACCTGCAGCTCGCCCGTGAAGCGCAGGAACGTGCGCTTGCCATTCGGCCCCACCCGGCGGATGCTGTCGATGGGCAGCGGAGCTTGGTTGAGCGTGGCGATAACCGGGGCCATATCCCCCCATTTATCGAGCGAGTCCTGCTCGGCGGCGGTGAATTTATTGTCGGGCGTGCGGGCCAGCAGGGCGCGGCGCTTCTCGTCGGCACGCTCGAATCGTGGGTTCGCCCCCACAATGATTTGCTGGGTCAGAAAGCCTTCGGCCTGTACGCGGTTGTTGTACACGCTGCGCAGAAAGTGCATGAAGGAGCCCGTGTAGGCCGTGAGGCGGTTGGCCATCCACTGCTTGCGCTGGCGTTCATCGCGTGGCTTCAGTTCCTCAAAAACCGGCTGGCCGTAGTAGGAAATCGAGCCGTCCTCGTCATTCGCCGCGAAATACAGGCCGTAGTATTTCAGGCGGTAGCCCAGGGCCTCGTTGTCAATCTGCACAAATTCCTTGGCCTGCGCCGTCAGCGTCTTGGTCGAGTCATCGAAAAAAACGCGCACATCATCGGGGTTGCTGATGTGGCACTGCGCCGAAAACGTGCTGCCGCCTACGAACAGTTGGGCGAATTTCTGATATTCCTCGGGCTTGTTGGGCTCCGGCTTCACCACCACTTCGCCCAGCTGGTTGCCGGTGGGGGCGAGTTGCAGCGTAATCTGCTGCACCGCGGCAGTCATGGTCACCGACTGCTTGGCCAGACGGTAGCCTACGTAGGAGCCCACCACGTCGTAAGTGCCGGCCGGCACCTTGGGGAATTCGAATTTGCCCTGCTCGGTGGTCGTCACGCCCAGCGTGGTATTGGCCAGAAACACGCTGGAAAATGCTAGCGGCTCATGTGTCACCGAATCCATGACCACGCCGGTCAGCTTGCCCTGGGCCTGTGCCGCGCTCCACGTGCCCAGCAAACAGCAAATCAGCAACAATTGCAAATATCTCATTATGAAACAATAAGGTAAGATAATGACGACCGACTATGTCAGCGCGGCCCGCGTGTTCTGCTCATCCAACGCCAGCTGGGCAATTAGCGCGTCCAGGCCGTCGTATTTTTCTTCGGCCCGCAGCCAGGCCACAAACTCCAGCGTCAGCAGCTGGTCGTATAAATCGCCGCTGAAATCAAGTAAGTTAACCTCAATCGTCTGGGCCAAATCAGTGCCAATTGTGGGCCGCACCCCAATACTAAGCATCGCCTGATGCCGCGTACCTGCCGCCGTAATAGCCCAAACTGCGTAAATGCCATGGGCCGGAACCAGCTTCAATGGCTCCTGAACGGCCAGATTAGCCGTCGGATAGCCAATGGTGCGGCCGAGCTTCTGGCCATGCTCCACCACGCCCGCGAGTGGGTAGTGATAGCCCAAATAACGGTTGGCCGTGGCGATATCGCCCTGCCGCAGCGCCTGCCGAATGCGGGTACTGCTCACACCTACGGCATCCACGTCTTCGCGGGGAATTTCCTCCACGGTCAGGCCATAGCGGTCGGCATTCTGGCTGAGGTAGTCAAAGCCGCCTTCGCGGTTTTTGCCAAAACGGTGGTCGTAGCCGATAACCAATTGCTTAGCGCCCACAGTTTTCAGCAGCAGGTTCTGGATGTATTCCTCCGAAGTCCACTGCGCGAATTCCCTGGTGAAGGGCACAATGAGCAGGTAGTCCACGCCCCGCTCGGCGAGCTTGGCAATGCGCTCATCCAGCGTGTTAAGCAGCTGCAAATCCAGGAGTTCGGGGTGGGATGGGGGCGGCCCCAGCACCAGGCGCGGGTGCGGCCAGTAGGTAATCACCACCGACGGCCCGCCGCTGGCCTGCGCCACCTCACGCAGCCGCGCCAGAATGCGCTGGTGCCCCACATGCACCCCATCAAAAGTGCCGCTGGTAACAACGGCATTGGCAAGAAACGGAAACTGGGCCGGGTCGCGGATGACGTGCATAAGGCGCCGGAGAAGCGTATTGAAGGAATAAAAACCGCCACGAAGGTAGCGGACATGGGCCTGAGACGCGCCCGCGCCGCGATAATCCGGTAGTGCTATTCCGGGCTGGCTTCGGGGGCTGCCTCGTGTGCCTGGTGTTGCTGTGCCGCCAAAGCATCAGCCTGAAGTGCGGCAAAATATTGCAAGCCAGCGCGGTTGGGGGCCGTGTGGGGCCGCTCGCGACGGGGCCGGGCCGGGTCTTCACCCTCGGGCCGGGGCGGGCGTAGGGCCTCAATGGCCTCAAGCGTGAAGGCATCTTCCACCCGAAACTCGCCGATGCGGGTGCGCACCAGGCGCGTGAGGTGGGCGCCGCAACCCAGGGCCACGCCCAGGTCGCGGGCCAGGCTGCGGATGTAGGTGCCCTTGGAACACACTACCCGAAAATCAATTTCGGGCAGCGCGATGCGCGTAAGCTCAAAGGCTTTGATTTCTACCGTTTTGGCTTTGATTTCAGCCTCCTGGCCGGTGCGGGCCAGCTCGTAGGCCCGCTTGCCGTCGATTTTTACGGCGGAAAAAATGGGTGGCGTTTGCTGGATGAGGCCAGTGAACTGGGCCGTGGCGGCCGTAATCTGTTCGTCGGTGAGGTGGGCGTAGGGGCGGGCCATGTCCACGGCCGTTTCCAGGTCGAAGCTCGGGGTGGTTTCGCCGAGGCGGAAGGTGCCGGTATACTCCTTTTCCTGAGCCTGAATGAGGTCGATTTCCTTGGTTTTCTTGCCCGTACAAAGGATGAGCAGGCCGGTAGCCAGGGGGTCGAGCGTGCCGGCGTGGCCAATTTTCTTGATGCGCAGCGTGTTCTTCACCTTGCGCACCACATCAAAGGAGGTCCACGTCAGGGGCTTGTCCAGGAGCAGGACTTCCCCCGTTTCAAAATCGAAATCGGCCAGGGTCTTCGTCATTATACCAGATTTAAGGGCAGCTTCAACGCCAACATAATCAACAAAATACCGCCCGCAACGATGCGGTAGATGCCAAAGGCCCGGAAACCATACTTCGCCACAAAGCCCACAAACAGCCGAATGGCCAGCAGCGCCACCACAAAGGCCACCACATTGCCCAAGGCCAGCATCTTCAGCTCGGTGCCCGAAAACAGGTGCGATACATCAACGCCAGCCGCTTTGGCATCCTTGTAATAATCGTAAATGTCCTTCACTGCCGCCGCTGCCATCGTGGGCATGGCCAGGAAAAAGGCAAACTCAGCCGCCGCCTTGCGCGTGAGCTTCTGGGTGAGGCCGCCGATGATGGTGGCCGCCGAGCGGCTGGTGCCCGGCACCACGGCCAGGCACTGGAACAGGCCGATTATCAGGGCTTCCTTGAAGCTGGGATTGGTGACGGGGTGGCCGCCTTCCTGCGGGTCCTCCTGCGGAAACCAGCGGTCGATAAACAGCAGGACTATGCCACCAACAACGAGCATCACCGCCACGGTAGTTACTGATTCGAGCAGTGCGTCGATGTGTTTTTTGAACAGCAGCCCCACCAGCACAATGGGCAGGAAGGCTACCAACAGCTTCAAATAGAAGTCAATACTCTGAAAAAAGCGCTTGTAATAAACTACAAATACCGACAGAATAGCGCCCAACTGAATAACAACCAGATAGAGCTTGAAAAACGGCGTAACCGGAATGCCCAGCAGGGCCGAGGCGATAATCATGTGCCCGGTGCTGGAAACGGGCAAAAACTCGGTAATGCCCTCCACGATGGCGAGGAGCAGCGCGTGCCAATAAGTCATTTAACAGGTAATCAGTTATCAGGAAGCAGACAGTGATGAGTTGTTCCGGTTTTAAAAACAGAAACAACTCAACAGAAGTGCTAGTAAGGGCGCTTATAAGCGGGGGCGGCGGCAGGAGCGTTGGCTGCAACGGGTACATCGGTGGTGAAGGCCGGCGTAACCAAGTGGGCATCGGGAGCCGCAACCACCGATTTATCGCGCACCATAATGGCGGCAAACTCCACAATAAACCCGGCAATGAGCAGCAGCGGCCCGAGCGTGATGCCCACGAAATCCTCGCCGTAATTGGCCTTGTCGCCAAACATCATGGTAATAAAGCCGGCGGCCAGCAGAGCCAGGCCTGCCCACATCAGGCGGTAGTTACGGGGACCAAAGGCGAAGCGGAAGGCGGGTTTGGTGGGTTGCATAGTTATTTGTTAGCTGTTGGTTGTCAGTTGTTAGTGTCGGAATGATAGGCTGATGGAATGGGCCTGACAAATGACAATCAGCAACTGATAACTAAAAATTAATACAAGTCGTCGAGCGACATTTTGAGGTACTTATGCACGGCGCGGGCCGAGCTGAAAAAGCCGATAACTACGCCCAGTACGATGACGCCGAGCAGCAACACGCCCAAGCGCAGGTCGTCGCGCAACAGGCGCAGCGGTTCTACTTCGAGGTAAGCGTATTGCAGCAGCGCCACCAGAATCAGGGCGGCTAACAAGCCGCTGGCGAGGCCCTGCCACGTAGCCCGCCGCAAAAACGGCTGCTGGATAAAGAGCCGCGTCGCGCCCACCAGTTGCATGGAGCGGATGAGAAACCGCTGCGAGAACAGCGCCAGCTTAATCGTATTGTTAATCAGAATGACCACCACCAGCACCAGCACCGCCGCGAAGCCCAGCAGCACGAGGCTCACCCGCGTCAGGTTGTTGTTGATACTGGCGAACAAATCCTGCGGATACTGCACCTCAAACACGCCGCGCTGGGCCGAAATGCTGCGGTTGAGCTGGCCCAGGTGAGTGGTGTCGGTGAATTCGGGCTTGATTTTGAGCACGTAGGCATCGCGCAACGGGTTGTCGCCGAGGAACTGGCGGAAATCCTCGCCGGTGCTTTGCAGCAGTTGGCGGGCGCCTTCTTCCTTGCTCACGAAGCGAATCTGGGGCTTGCCGTTGCGTTCGGCCACGAAAGGCTGCTGGCCGAGGTCCTGCTGCAGGCGCAGCAGCTCCGTTTCGGGCAGGTCGCGGTCGAGGTATACCTGCACCTCCAGGTTTTCGCGCACTACTTCGCTCAGCTTTTGGGCGTGCACCAGCAGCAGGCCAAACAAACCAATCACCACCAAGGCCAGCGTAATGCTGAACACCACGAGCAAAGTAGGGTAGGAGCCGAGCTTTTTCTTGCGCGAATGGGAAGTGGTTGGGGCAGCCATATCCGGCAAAGGTAACGGAAGCGTCAGGGAAAAAAGAACGTCGTGCTGAGCGGCAGCCCACAGAACCTATAAGTTAGTGCGCGGGTCTTCATCCACGGTCATCACCTCCTTGCCTTCGCGGGCTTTCTGGGTGTTGCGTTCCTTCTTCTTGGGGTTTTTGCGGGTGAATAGCTCGCCGAAGGTATTGAACTGCTCAGTGTGTAGCAGCGAGAGGCCCGCCCGGGGCTGGTTGATGGTTTCCAGGTCGCGCGGGGTGGTTTCGTAGCGCAGCTTTGCCCGAAACTTGCCATCGGCCCGCAGGTAGTATTCCAAGCTGAGGTCGCCGAGCAGGGAGGCCTGGCCGGCGGTGTTGCCGCTACTGGGGGTTGTGGTAGAACCGCCGGGGGTTGTGCTATTTACCAGGTTGGAATTGCTGGTGAAGCCACCTTCGCGCGTCACGCGCAAGCGCCCGTTCAGAAACGAGTAGCTGAGCCGAACTTGCAGGGCCTGCAACTGCTCGGCGGTGATGCCGTTGATGTTGAAATCAATTTCCAGGTTCTGGTCGATTTGCGAGGTGAGCAGGCCGAGTTGGGTACTCAGCACCTGGCCCAGGCTCTTAAACGCCGTATTGTCCTGCCCTCGAATGGAAATGGTGTTGCCAAACGAGCCCGGTGGCGAAAGCTGCTTAAACACCAGCAGGCTGAAAACCTGGCGATTGAGTTCCTGCTCGTCGTTGCGTAGTGAGGTGGTGAAAGCCGCCAAATCGCCCTGGAGCGTGCCCGGCGTGTCGTTGAACTCGAGGTTGAGCTTGATGGCCGGCAGCAGCAGCGGTCCAGTCAGATTCATCACGGCCGTCACGGGCACCACGGCCACGCTACCCGACGAGCCCGAGCCCAGCACCGGCGCCAGCGAGGTACGCTGCGTATAAGTAGCCGTCACGTTCATCTCGCCAGCCAGCGGGTCACCGTTCCAGGAGATAATGCCGCCCGGCCGCACCACAAACTCCTTGTTAATGAGGCCTTGCAGGGTAAAATTATACGCACCCCGCACAATCTCCACCTGCCCGTACATGTTGAATTCGCCGCGCGTATCAATGGCCATGCGCAGCTGGCCTGCCGCCGAGCCGCGAATCACATCCCCCGTGCTTTCATCCAGCAAAATCTCCACGTAAGCCTCTGGCGTGATAGTCAGGTTCATGTTGAGCTTGATGCCCGACAGGTCCACTTTGTCCTGCGCGGCCACCGCCACGGCCTTCTTGGTGATGACGGTATCGCCCATCGGGTTGTTGTTCACGAACTTAATGTAGCCAGCCTTCTCCGCCTTAGCCGCATTGTCAAGAGGCAGGCTCACGCGGGTACCAGCCTCGCTGCTGGCCCGCACGGTCACGTCCAGGTCGTCGGTGGGGCCGGTTACGCGAGCGGTGCCGGTGGCGTAGGCCGTGCCGAAGTACAGCTCGTTGTCCTTGCGGGTGGTGTTGAGTACCTGCATCTTACGGAAATTGGCCGCAATGTCCAGGCTCATGTTCTTGAAGCCGCGATGGTTCACGATGCCGTCCACGGTGCCGGTGTTGCCCAGCACGTCGCGCAGCTTGATGTTGCGGAATTCTATCGACTTATTAGTGAAGCTGATGCGGTCGGCAAACGTGTACGTCGTGCCGAGGTAGCCGAAGGTGAGGCGGCCGTTACTCACATCTACGTGCCCAAGCAGGTTCGGCGCGCCAAACAGGCCCGTGAGGCGCAGCTCGCCGCGCCCGGTGCCGCCCAGGTTCTTGAACAACGACCCCAAAAAGGGCTGCGCCAGCACAATGGGCGCATCATTGAGCGTGCCGGTGAGGTTGAACTGGTTGGTCTGGTCCTTCGGTGCGATGTCGCCCAGCACGGTCAGCACCGACTGGCCGGCACGGGCCACGTCCATGTTCACGCGCAACTTGCCAGCGGCATTGTCCCAGTCGCCACGCCCGGCTACCTGGCCAATCAGCGTGCCGTCGTACTTCAGCGAGTCCACGCCCAGCGTCGTGCTGATGGCCAGCGGGCCGTACACGCCGCTCACGGTGCCTTGCGCGTTCACGCGGCCCGCCAGGTTCTGGCCAGTCAGGGTTTTGAGCGTGGCCAACTCAAAGTCCTTGATTTGCAGCTGCAGCGGCGGCTGACTGGCATTGGGCGAGATGAAACCCTGCGCCCCCACAAACTGCTCCCCGTTGCTGAACGTCAGGTTCTTGATGTCGAACTCCTTGCCGTAATCCGAAATCCGCACGGAGTTATCGGCCGCGATGGTCCAGTCCTTGTCCAGCAAATGCACGTCCGACTGGCGAAATACCACCTCCACCGCCCGCGCCAGAAAGGCCATCGAGCCGTTGATGGTGGCCTTGTTGGTGGTGCCCGTCTGGGCCAGCGAGGTCGAAAAGTTGATGCGCTGCTGGTCCCACACGCCTTCCACGATGAATTTTTCGGTGCGGCCCAGCCCCGGCAGCACCTGCCGGTCGCTCGTGATGCTGGCCTGGGCCAGGATATCGGGCTTGTAGGGCAGCTTTGAGGTGAGGAAGTCGAAGTTGTCGTTCACGGTCTGCACCGGACCATAGCGCAGGCTGTCGAGGTGGCCGCCCAGCTGGAAAATCGACGTGGCCCCGTTCCGAAACGAGCCATCGATGCGGCTGCCATCAGCCACTCGCAACTCGGGCACGAACAGCGTCAGCACCGGGTTAGCTTTTTTTAGATTCAGCAACAAATCAACCTGATACACCGGCAATACCCGCTGGCGCTTGCGGCGGTAGTAGTCGGCTGTAGCCACGGGGTTACTCTCAAAATTGAGGCGGTACTCGGTGATGAGCGTCTGCACGTCGCGCACCACATCGGAAGTGTTGAAGGTGCCGGCCAGGCTGGCATTCAGCGCTTCGGAGCGCAGCGTTACCCGGCGCTGGTTCAGGCGGTTGCGGGTACTCACCACGTCCAGCGTGTCCAGGTTCAGCTTGCGGCCTTCCAGCGTGAAGCGCGAATGGCGCAGGTAGGCGTGGCCAATGAGCGAGTCGAGCTGCACGCCCTTGAATTTCACATCGGCGGTGGTGCTCACGGTCAGTGGCTGGCTCATCAGGCCCAGGGTGCGCAGGTTGGCGTGGTCGATTTTGGTCTTGATGTCCACGTCCTGGTGCTCGCGGTCAAGGTCTACATGGCCGTCGGCTACGAGGCTCACGGCCGGGTCGCGCACCGTAATGTGGCCATTGAAAGCCTGCTGATGGAAGTCGCCGCTGAGCGTGATGTTGTGGTAGCGGTAGCCGTTCAGCCAGATGGCCGGCACCGTGAGGGCGGCCTGGCCCCGCGCAAACGGCGGCAAAAAGCCCACGCCCGATACTTTCCCGTTCAGCGTCACGTCCCGGATAATGCTTTCATCGCCCAGAAACTTGCCCAACTGGAAGGCGTTGGAGCGCACCGTGCCCTCGTAAGTGGCGTGCGTGAGGTCGGTTTTGGTCTTGAGGTTCACGTCCGTCGACACAAAGCCCAGGGCGGTGTCGAACGAGGCATTGGCCACAAAGTCGTTGTAGAAGCCCAGCATCTGGCCCTGCAATTTTACCGTGCCCAGACGTTGCACAATCTTATTGGCCGAAGCCGGCAACCACTTCTTCAAATCATTAGCCACCACCACCGAAGGCAGCAGGCGCAGGTCGATGAAGCTCTCCTTATAGTTAGGCAGGCCGTCGGCGTGGGCGCGCTTGGCCACAATGTGGGTGCCGGTGCCGTAGCGCACATCCAGGTTGTTCACCTTGAAGTCGCGCACGTAGCCCGAAGCATCACCCGAAATCGCCACCGACTCGTGCATCGTGGCCAGTTGCGGCGCAAACTTGGCGATGTCATCCGAATAAACCTTTGAGTTGCGCAGCCGCGCAATGGTCTTCATCGAGTCGTTATACTCAGTGAAGTTGCTGAAAACCCGGAACTCAAACCGCACATAATCCTTAATCTGGCTGCGGCCCACGCGCAAACTCAAATCCTTGAACTCCCAGAAATGCGGTCCGTACGTCATATCCGCCGTGATTTCGCGGAGTGGTGTCCGCGAGGGCGTTTCCACCGCGTGCAGCTGGCTGATGCGCATCCGCAACGTGTCTTCCAGCCGGATTTTGGAGATGTCGGCGTAAATGCTGTCGACCAACAGATGGTCGTAGTCGATGCTCTGGCCGTAGGTTTTGGAATGCGGTACGTCGCCTTTTTCAATGGCGAAATGGCCGTTGCGCAGCGCTACGGTCGCAATCTGAAAATCGAACGGAGCCGACTTACTGGTGTCTTTCGATGGCCCAATCAGCCGCTTCACGGCCGCCGTAAACTGGCTGAAGGTGGTGGAATCGGGCTGGCCGGGCAGGTTCTTCAGCTCGAAGCGCGGCTCATTCAGCGTGAGGGTGGCAATATGCAAATGCCGCGGGTCGAACACCGAAAACAGCGAAATGTCCGCATCGGCCCGCCCAATGCTGAACAGCTCACCGCCGCGCCGGTCCTTCACGCTCACGGCATCGAGCAGCACCCGCGAAAACGGCCGGATATCGACCGAGCCGATAGTAACCTGCTGGCCCAGCTTCTTCGTCAGCACGTCGGCTGCCTCGTGCGCCAAGCGGGTTTGCACGCTCGGAATCCGCAATGCCACCAGCGCCCCCACAATAGCCAATACCAGCAGCAGGCCGAAGCCCAGCAGGATTTTTAGCAGAATGGAGAAGAAACGACGCACCGGGGCAAGAGGGATGAACGCGGGAAACGCGGGTTAAACCGCAAAGTTGCGGCTTTTTAGTCGTTAGCAGCAACCAAAGGTCGGCATTGCCAACTATCAGGCCAATGGAACGGCTACGGTTGAGCCGGGGTTCAACTCTATCGCGCCGTGGTGCGACCTTTGTCCGCCCAACCTTCGATTGACCCCATGCTTGCCCATCCCATCATCCTCGCCATCGAGTCGTCGTGCGACGATACCGGCGCGGCCGTCCTGGCCGGCGGCCAGTTGCTGAGCAACGTCGTGGCCACCCAGAAAGTCCACGAGCAGTACGGCGGCGTGGTGCCCGAGCTGGCCTCGCGCGCCCACCAGCAGCACCTGCTGCCCGTTGTCACGGCCGCCTTGCGAGAGGCCGGCATCACCAAGGCCGACCTCGATGCCGTGGCCGTCACCCAGGGGCCGGGCCTGCTCGGTTCCTTATTAGTAGGCGGCATGTTTGCCAAGACCTTAGCCCTGGCCTTGGATAAACCGCTGCTGGCCGTGAACCACATGCGCGCCCACATCCTGGCCCATTTCCTGCGCGACCCCAAGCCCGAATTTCCGTTCCTCTGCCTCACCGTGAGCGGCGGCCACACGCAGCTGGTCGTCGTGAAGTCGGCGTTGGAAATGGATGTTATCGGCCAAACCATCGACGATGCCGCTGGCGAGGCCTTCGACAAAACCGCTAAGCTCCTCGGCCTGCCGTACCCCGGCGGCCCGCACCTCGACAAGCTGGCCCGCCAGGGCAACCCGCAGCGCTTCGCCTTCCCGGTAGGGGCCATGCCGGGTTACGATTTCTCCTTCAGCGGCCTGAAAACGTCGGTGATGTACTTCCTGAAAAAGGAAGTGGCCGCCAACCCCGATTTCGTGGCCGAAAACCTGCCCGACCTCTGTGCCAGCATTCAGCACACCATCGTGGCCACGCTGCTGCGCCAGCTCCGCCGCGCCGTTGCTGATACCGGCCTCACGCAAGTGGCCCTGGCGGGCGGCGTGGCCGCCAACTCCGGTCTGCGCACCGCCCTGGAGGCCGAAGCCGTGGCCCAAAACTGGCAGGTCTTCATCCCCGACTTCGCCTTTTGCACCGATAACGCCGCCATGGTGGCCATGACCGCGCATTTCCAGTACGAAGCCGGCGAATTTGCCGACCAGCTCACCAGCCCCAACCCGCGCCTGAAGCTCACGTAGGCGTAGCTTCGCGCCCCGTTCGCGGCGATGTAGCACCTGCTTCATCTTGTGCCCGCCAGAGCAAAGCACCGTCTAAAGCAGGTGCTACAACCCATTACCATCATGGCCAAAG
>JAQBNT010000120.1 GCA_028288445.1 Hymenobacter sp.
ACGAAGTCCACCACCATTTGCTGGGGGAAGGTGGTGGTGCCGACGGGGTTGCCGTCGAAGTCGCCGCCCACGGCCACGTAACGAATCATATAAAACGGGTTGATGAACGGGTAGGGCGAGGCCTGGGCCTGGGTGGTGGTGAAGTACTTCACGCTGTCCACGTACCACTCGGTTTTGTCCTGTGCCCGAATGAGGCTGAATGTGTGGTAAGCCTGCGAAAAATCGCCGCCGCCGGGCAGGGCATAGGTGGTGGAAAGCGGCTGCGGCTTGGTGGCCACGCTGTTGCCGAAGTGCAGCGTACTCACGTTCACCTGCGGCGTGCTGCCGCGCAGCTCCATGATGTCGATTTCGCCGCAGGCCGGCCAGCTCACCTGGCTGTCGTTCGAGCCCAGCATCCAGATGGCGGGCCAGATGCCCTTGCCCTTGGGCAGCTTGGCGCGGATGTCGATGCGGCCAAAGGTGAAGTCGCGCAGGCCTTTGGTGTTGATGCGAGCGGACGTGTAGCTGCGGCCGTGGTAAGCCTCGCGCTGGGCCGTAATCACCAGGTTGCCGCTCGTCACGGACAGGTTGTTGCGCGAATCGGTGGTGGCCTGGAGCTCGTTGTTATACCACACGTCCTTGATTTCGGGCACCCATTTCTGGGCGTTGAGCGCCGCGCCGTCGAACTCATCGCTCCACACCAGGGTGCGGTAACTGGCGTAGGGCTTGATATCGGCATTCACGGGTTCCGGGGTAACCGCGGCGGTTTCAACGATGGTCGGGCCGGGCGGGTTCTGGGTGCAGCTGCTGGCGGCCAGGGCCACAGCGACAGCCGCCAGGGCCGGTACGAGGCGCATTGGGAAAAAGGGAAATAGCGTCATGGGAATAGCTGAAAAGGATAAGAGGAAGGCTTATTTCACCCGCATCTTGAAGGTGAACACCGGGTCGGCCGTCGGCCCGCCGGCCCGCAGCACCATCGTGCGGTTGTTGATGGACAGGATGCGGTAGGTGTGGTCGGCCCCGGCATCGGTGGCCCCGATGAAAGCCGTGGGCGCTGCCAGCACAAACTGCCCCTGGCCCGCGCCGGACGCCTGCCCAAACGTGAACGTAGTGGTGAGTGAGCGCGGGGCCTGGCACGAATACGACCCCGCCACGAACGTCTCCGCCTTGGCATTATAAATGAAGTTGTGGCTGCTGGTGAAGGTGTATTCGTCGTCGGCCTGGCAGGCGGGCAGGGTGCCGGCGGCCACTACCGGCCCGTTCGGGTAGTAGGATTCCGGCGCGGCCTCGGTGCCTACCGTGATGGGGTTGGTCACCGTGTTATCGAGCACCCAGGTGCGCGAGCTGCCACCCGTAAGCCGGCGCTCGGTGATGACCAGCTGGGGCGGATTGGGCATCAGCGTCACTTCCGTGATGGTGCCGTTGGGGTTGGTGCCGCGCAGGCGCAGCACGGTGGCCGTAGCTTCCACGATGTCGTAGGTTTTATTCACCACCGAATCCGTAAGCCCGATAAAGGACTTGGGACGTTGCAGCACAATCTGACCCATACCATTGGCCGTGGGCCGAAAAATGAAGCCGCTCTTGCCGTTCAGGTTCGCACCGCAGTTGTCACCGCCGTCGTAGGTATAGTTGAAATACTGGTCAAACTGAAACTGGTCGTCGCCCTGGCAATCGGGCAGCGGCGCGGCCGACGCGGAGAGCTGCGTAGTGCCGTTGGCCGCGAAGGTTTTGATAGCGCCCGGCTGGTCCGAATACGTCCAGCTGGTGGCATTTGTCTTGCCGCAGTCAATTAAGGCCGAAAAAGCCGCGTTGCTGCAAATGGACGGGATGGTTACGTCAACCGGCGCGGTGCCCGTACCGCCCCGGCCGGCCACCACCAGCTTCACCTGATAGGTGCGGGGTAGGGTGTAGGTGTGCGTCACATCGCGGCCCGACACGAGGGGCGAGCCGTCGCCGAAATCCCACTGATACAGGAAGCCGTCGGTGCTGGTGTTGGTGAAAGTAGCTACCACGGGGTACTGGGTCGTGTTCAGGGCTACGGTGAAGGTGGCGGTGGGCACGGGGCCTTCCAGAGAATCCACTTCTTTTTTGCGGCACGAGCCCAAGGCCACGGCCCCCAGGGCCAGCAGCAACGCAGATTGACGGAAAGAACTACGCATGAGAACGGAGGATAACATGGGTGGGAATGGGCCAGGGCGCTTAGTAGCCATCGTTTTGCGTCAGATTGGGGTTGGCGTCGCGCTCCGATTGCGGAATGGGCAGCACGACGTTGAAAGGCTTGATGCCCTTGCTGAGGAGGTGCGCGTTGGTGAGCAGCTTGTTGGTGCGCTTGAGGTCGAACCACCGGTCGTTTTCGAAAGCCAGCTCGTAGCGGCGCTCGCGCAGCACGGCGGCATCGAAGTCGTTGGTGTTGTTGCTGTTCAGGTCGTGGGGCTGGGGCGAGGCGCTGGTGATGTCTTCGCCAAAAGCCCGCCGGCGCACGATGTTCAGGTACTTGAAACCATCAGTTGTAGCGCCCAGGCCCTCAGCGGCAATGAGGTACACCTCGGCCAGGCGCATCACCGAAATATTCAGCGGCGAGTCCCACACGTTGGTTACAGTTTTGGGCACCAGCCACTTGCGCACGTTGTAGCCGTTGGGCGAACCCGGCAGAAAAGCGGGCTGTGAGGGATAGGTGCTGCCGGCCGGATACGGGTCGCCGGGCTTGAAGATGGTGACGGCCTGGCGGCGGTCGCCGGCCTCGTAGCCGTCCACAAAGTTGGGCTCGGGGATGTTGAAGCCGTAGCCGCCCTGCGGGGCCAGGCCCTGCCCGCGCGGGGCAAAAAACTCGTTGCCCACGAAGCCCAGGTGGTTAAAATCGTAGGACTGCGAGGGGTCGTACACAAACTGCACGTCGAAGAGCGACTCCTTGCCGTTCTCGTTTTCCAGCTTGAAGTTGTCGCCGTAGTTCGTCCAGAGGCTGTGCGGGCCGGTGGTGATGATGAGCTGGGCCAGGCGGGCGGCTTCGGCCTTGTTGCCCAGCGTGAGCTGCACCTTGGCCAGCAGGCCCATGGCGGCCCACTTGGTGGCGCGGCCCAAGTCGGCCCCGCTGTAGCTGCCCAGCAAGCTGCCGCTAGCTGCCGTCAGGTCGCTGATAATTAGCTCGTAGACCTTGGCGGCCGGCGTGCGCGGAATGGCGGCATCGGCCGGGCTGGCGGGTGGCGTGGTCAGCAGCGGCACATCGCCGAAGCAGCGCACGAGGTCGAAGTAGTACTTGGCGCGCAGGAACTGCGCCTCGCCCAGACAGCGCGTCCGGATGGCCGGGCTCATGCTGGTGATGGCGGGCACCTTTTGCAGCACCAGATTGGCCGTGCCAATGCCCACGTAGCAGCCGGCCCACAGGGCGCTGGTCATGGGGTTGCTGCTGGGAATGTTGAACTGGTCGAGCTGGATTTCCTCGGCCCCGTCGCCGCCACCGCCGCCACCGGTGTTCGAGTTGTCCGACATGATGTCGCCGATGCCCCACAGCGAGTAGTTGTACTGGCCCTTGCGGCTCAGCTGCGAGTACACGGCGTTGGTGGCCAGGATGGCATCCGTCTCGGTTTTGTAGAAGTTCTGGGTCGTGAGCTGGTCGCGGGGCGACTCGTCGAGGAATTTTTCGCCGCAGCCCGTAGTGGTCAGCAGTCCCAGGCTTAGCAGGAAGCCCACAGCGGCGGTTTTGGGGAGGAAGTTCATCTGGTGGGAATTAGAAATGTGGGAAGCAAAGAGCCGGGAACGTCCGTCATGCAGCGCGCAGCATCTTTACCGCAGCAGTAATTCATTCAAGAGGATTAGCGGTGGCAGCCGTCATGCTTCGCTGCGCTCTGCATGACGGCCGGATATTGGCCGAGCCCTTATCAAAAGCCGATGTTTATGCCCGCCAGGTACACCCGCGACTGCGGGTACACGCCGAAGTCGATGCCCCGGCCGCCGAGCTCCGGGTCGAAGCCCGTGTATTTGGTCAGCGTCACCAGGTTCTGGCCGGTCACGTACACGCGCAGGCTTTGGGCGGCCACGCGCTGGGTGAGGGATTTGGGCAGGTTGTAGCCCACGGTCAGGGTTTTGATGCGCAGGTAGGAGCCGTCTTCGAGGAAGTAGCTGCTCACGCGCAGGTTCTGGTTCGGGTCGCCGGCAATGGCGCGGGGCACATCGGTGCTGGTGCCGGGGCCGGTCCATCGGCCCAGCACGCGGGTGCTGCTGTTGCCGTTGCTATACAGGCCACCTTCAGTGTACACGCGGTTCAGGTTGTACACGTCGTTGCCCTGTGAGCCCTGCACGAACAAGTTGAGGTCCAGCCCGTGCCAGCTCACGGTGTTGTTCAGGCCGTAGGTGAAATCGGGGTTGGGATTGCCGATGAAGGTGCGGTCGGCATCGGTGATTTTGCCGTCACCGTTCAGGTCTTTGAAGCGGATATCGCCGGGGCCGGTGCTTTTGCCGGGGTCGGGGTTCACGGTTTGGGTGGCGTGGTTTTTCACGTCCTCCGTCGTTTGGAACAGGCCATCTGCCACGTAGCCGTAAAATGCTCCGAAAGCCTGGCCCTTGTCGTAGCGCACAATGGCCGTGCCGCTGCGGTTGGTGGCACCGTTGAAGGCCGTGCCGCCCGTACCCAGGTTCTCAATCTGGTTTTTGTAAGCCGAGAACACCGCCGAGGTCGTCCAGGTCAGGCCCCGGTCGCCGCCCACCAGGTTGCGGGTCGAGAGGGAAACGTCGATGCCGCGGTTGTACGAGACCAGCGAGTTGGTGGGCACGGCCTCGTAAGTGCCCGTCACCAGGTAAGCCGGCACGTTATTTATCAGGTTGGGCGAGCGGCGGTTATACACGTCCACCGTGGCCTCGATGCGGTTTCCGAACAGGCCCACATCCACGCCAATGTTGCTCTGCACGTTGTCCTCCCAGCGCAGCTGCGAGTTCTGGGCACGGGTTGGGGCCGCGCCCGAGTTGATGGTTTGCGTGCCCGTGGCTACGTTGGTTGGCCCAAACGGGTAAGTAATGCCCGTGTTGATGGTGGCCAGGTAAGCAAACTGTCCGGCGTTCAGCGGGTTGCCCACGCGGCCGTAGCCGGCCCGCAGCTTCAGGTTGCTGATAACGCTGATGTTCTTGATGAACGCCTCCTCCGACAAGCGCCAGCCCACCGAGGCCCCCGGGAAGAAGCCGAACTTGTAGTCCGTGGCAAAGGCCGAGCTGCCATCGTAGCGCACCGTGGCCGAGAAAATGTACTTGCCGGCAAAGTCGTAATTCACCCGGCCGAAGTAGCTGGCCAGGCGGGTCTGGCTGCTGGTGCCGCTGTTGGTCTGGTTGGTTTGGGGGCCGTTGTTGAGCTGTTGCAGGTCGTTGCTGAGGTAGCCGATGCGGTTGGCACTCACCGAATTAAAATTGAACTCCTGCGCCGACTGCCCCAGCAGCACCGTTACCTGGTGCTTTTCGGCAAACAGCCGGTCATACGTCAGCGTGTTCTCGATGAGGTAGCCGGGGTTGTAGTTGGCGTTGGAATAAGCGCCGGCTGTGCCCGTACCGTTGCGCGGCGAGTTTGGACCAAGCGAGGGCGTGAAGCCGCTGCCATTGTCGAAAATCAAATCCGCGCCCACGTTGGTGCGGAAGCGCAGGTTTTTCAGCGGCTCCACCTCGGCAAACACCGTGGTAAGCACCCGGTTACGGGTGAAATTGGTATTAGAAATCAACGATTGCAGCACCGGGTTGGGTTCCACGTAGTTATCGGCTTTGGTGGCCTCGTACCAGGTGCCATCGGGGCGGTACACGGGCAGCACCGGCGGGGCCTGCAGCACGTTGTTCAGCACCCCAAACTCGTCGTTGCCGGTGTTCAGCTGCCGGTCGCTCAGGTGCGTTATCGAGAGGCTGTTGCCAATCTTCACGCGCTTGCTGAGCTGGATGTCGCCATTGGCGCGCAGCGTAAACCGCTCAAAATTAGACCCATTCAGTGTTCCGTCCTGCTGGAAGTACCCGCCCGAAACCGCGTACCGGGCCTTCTCGCTGCCGCCCGCCGCGCTCAGGTTGTAGCTCTGAATTACGGCCGTGGGCCGGAAAACCGCCTTCTGCCAATCAGTGCCCGCGCCCAACGACTTCGGGTCGCGCAGCTTCTCCTGCACCGGCGAAGAGCCCTGGGCCAGAATGCTTTCGTTGTTGATAACCGCGTACTGCTCCGCATTCAGCAAATCGAGCTTGCGCCACACCTGCTGGAAGCCGCGGTAGCCGTCCACGTTGATGCTGGAAGTACCTGCTTTACCCCGTTTGGTGGTGATGATGACCACGCCATTGGCCGCCCGCAGGCCGTAAATGGCCGTGGCCGACGCATCCTTCAGCACGTCAATCGTCTCAATATCATTGGGGTTGATGGCGTTCAGCTGGTTTTCCACGCTGTTGCCGCCCGCATCGGACGAAGGCAGCGGAAACCCGTCCACCACGTACAGCGGCGAGTTGTTGCCCGCCGACGTGATGCCGCGCACCCGCACCTGCGTGCCGCCCGCCCCACCCGGCGCGCCCGAGTTCTGCGTCACGGTCACGCCAGCGGCGCGGCCTTGCAGCGCCTGCGTGGGGTCGGCCACCGGCTGGGTGGCAATGTCGTGCCCCGACACCGAGGAAATGGCGCTGGAAACGCTGCCGCGGTCCTGGGTGCCGTAGCCCACCACCACCACTTCGGTCAGCTGCTGAGTGTCTTCGCGCAAGGTCACGCTTATTGGCGCACCATTCGCAACCACTGCCGTTTGACTAGTGAAACCCACAAAGCTGAATACCAGCGTGCTGCCCTCGGGCGCAGTCAGCGAGAAATTGCCTTCCGCATTAGTGGAAGTGCCGATGGAAGTGCCGCGCACCAACACGGTCACGCCGGGCAGGCCGTTGCCGTCGGCCCCGGTTACGCGGCCACTCACGGGTACATCGGCGACCGGGCGCATCAGCGGGCGGGCCGTTGCCACAACCGGCGCGCCGGCGGCCAGTACCGGCAGCCCGCAGGCCAGCAGCACGGTGGTGCGCCGCAGCAGCGCAATCAGGTAAAAATTTCGCTTCATGGTGGGAGTTTTAAAAAGCGGTAAGCGAAGTGGTTGGCTGTCAGAAAGCAGCCGTGAAATTTGCGAAATGGTTAATGAGGCGCGGCTGCTGTAGCTGTGCGCAATTGGTCGGTGGCCGGGCGTACGGCTCCGGTGGCTTTGCCCGTAGCAGGGGCGGTGCTGGCCACCGGCCCCGCCACGTAGCGGAACCGGGCCATCTGGGAACCCACGCGCAGGGTGTACCAGCCGGTTTCCAGCTGAGGGCGGCCCTGGCCGTCCGGGTAGCTCAGGTCGCGCAGCGGGTCGATGTCGAACGCCAGCTGCTGACTTTGGCCGGCGGCAATGACTTGTTTTTCAAAGTGCTTCAGCATTCGCACGGGGCGGGCAATGCGGCCTATTTCATCAGTCAGGAACCAGAGCACGGCTTCCTGACCGGCGCGGGAGCCGGTATTGGCCACGCGCACCGTGGCGCGCAGCCGGGCGGCCGGCCCGGTCAGTACCGAGTCGCTCAGCGCCAGCCCGGAGTAGGCGTAAGTGGTGTAGCTCAGCCCTTCGCCAAACTCGGTTAGCATCGAGCTTTTGTATTTGGCCCCGGGCGATGCATACCCTGCGCCAAAGTCGCTCAAATCGAGGCTGTTCTCGTTATTGTCGTGGTGGTAGTTGGTAATGTGGCCGGCAAACTGCGGGTAGGTAAACGGCAGTTTGCCGCTCGGATTGGTCTTGCCGCTGATGATTTCGGCCAGCGCCGTGGCCCCGCCGTAGCCCGGCAGCCCCGCCCAGATGATGGCCGACGAGCCCTCGGCCACGCCGCGAATGATGGTGGGCCGGCCGCCGATTACGATGAGCACCGTGGGCTTGCCACTGGCCTGCGCCGCCTGGGCCAGCTGCTGCTGGTCGGCAGGCAGGGTCAGGTCCGAGGTATTGCCCAGGCCTTCGGTGTAGGGCCGTTCGCCCAAAGCCAGTACCACGACATCAGCCTGTTTGGCAGCAGCGGATATATTGGTCAGCAGCATCTTGCCATTGGCATCACGGTAGGGCAGCATCTCAACTTTCGCCTGCGGATATTCGCGGCGCAGCGCTTCCAGCAGCGTAGGCACGTCCTTCGGGTACGCGTCTTCGGAGCGGCCCTGCCAGGCCAGCGTCCAGCCGCCGCAGAGGTTGGCGCGCGAGTCGGCCGAGGGACCGACCACCAGCAGCTGCTTTACACGGGCCGGAGCCAACGGCAGGGCATTGCGCTCATTCTTAAGCAATACCATGCTCTCCCGGGCAGCGGCTACGGCCTGCGCCCGCAGTGCCGGGTCGCCGATGCGGCTGAGCCGGTCGGCGCGGGGCATGGGGTTTTCAAACAGGCCGATTTCGTCCTTCATCTGCAGAATCCGGCCCGCCGAAAGGTCAATGCGGGCCTGGGTCAGGCGGCCTTCCTGCACCAGCTCCTTCACGATGCGGCAGAAGCTGGTGGTGTAGGGCGTCATGGCCATGTCCACGCCCGCGTCGATGGCCATCCAGGTGGCTTCCTTCTCGTTGGGGGCCACTTTCTGCACGCGCACCAGCCGATTGATGTCCTCCCAATCAGTCACGGCCACGCCTTTGAAACCCATCTGGCGGCGCAGCAAATCGGTGAGAATGGCTTTGGACGCATGTACCGGCTCGCCGTTGATTTCACCCGAGTTAATCATGATTGACTTCAACCCGGAATCGATTGCGGCCTGAAACGAAGGCCGGAAGAACTCCTGTAGTCGCTGGTCGGGGATAAGGGCATTGGTGCGGTCCCAGCCATTGCGCGGGTCGGAGTAGCCTAGGAAATGCTTGCCGCAGGCCGCCACTTTGTAGGGCGTTATCTCGGTATTGGTCTGTAATTCAACAGTAAAGGCCGTGCCGAGCGTGGCCGCCACCAGCGGGTCTTCGCCAAACGTTTCGTAGAAGCGAGGCCAGTAGGTGTTCAGGCCCAAATCGAGCACCGGGGCAAATACCCAGTGGTGACCCAGGTCGGCCGATTCGAGGATGGTGGCGCGGGCGGCCTGCCGGGCCAGGGCCGGGTTGAAGCTGGCCCCGAGGTTGATGTTGTGCGGGAAAATGGCGGTGCCGCCTACGTAGCTGGCCCCATGCATATGGTCGATGCCATAAATCATAGGGATATGCAGGCGCGACTCGCGCAGGGCAATGCGTTGCAGCGCGGCCGAGTAGCGCAGCCATTGCACGGCCGGTACCGCTTCCCCGTTGATGAACGAGCCAATATGAAAATTCCGGATTAAGGCCGCCGCTTTTGCGGAGTCGAGGGAAACATCACTGTTGGAGCCAGTATGATTTATCGCCGAAATGTTCAATTGGGTCATCTGCCCTATTTTCTCCTCTAGCGTCATTTTCCCCAGCAACTGCTGCACGCGGGGGCTGAAGGCAGGCGGGACTATTTCCGCTGCGGGTGCTTCAACAGGCGCAGCCGTAGTTGCCATCGGTACGGCCCCGCGCTGGCAGGCAACCAGAAGCGGCATTGCTAATGCCAGCTTTCGCCATGTGAAAGTGCGGTGTTGCGCTACCAATGCCGAATGAGGGACCGGCAGTGAACGGAGACTAAACAGGGAAGAAAATAGGGCCATCTGGAGTATGCAGTTGGCCAAATGTAAAGGAGTGTGTTTGGCAAATGCAACTCAATAAATGCCCCAATGAGCCTGATTTGGCGGTTTTTGGCATGAGAGCGAGCAAGGATTATACGCTTGCTGCACACGCGCCCAAATCATATTCCTACCTGATAACAGTAGCCAAAGCGTTTTCGGTTTTTATGCTGTGGGCTAAAAAACAACGAAAAAAAATGCGGCTGATTGAAAAAAACTGGCTTTAAGTACCCGTTCTCAAATTATAGACGAAAAAGCCGCCCATTATGTGGTTAGGCGGATAAATTAATTCCAGCTTTCAACACAAACGTTGCCGGAGAAGTAGTCGAGCTTACTTTCCGGTTTCAGCTGGTTCATTCTCCGCCATTTCTACTTCAGCAGTAGCATCCAGCAGCACGTGTGTCCACGGTTCGCCCTCTTCATAATCGGGTACCTGGCGGCGGCGTTGCAGTGCCTGCAATACTTTTTGGGCAAAGGCCCAGCTGGTGGCCTGGCGCAGGTCCAGTATCCGACCCAGCTCGGAGGGGGAGTAGCTGCCCTTGTGAGCGTGCAGCAGGAATACCGCATACAGCGCCTTGACGATGGAGAACTTGCACTTTTGCAAGAGCGTACCCGCCGTGGCCGACTCTACGTAGCGGCAGCGGGTGCAGCGCCGGGCGTGAGGCTCGCGGGCTTCGCAGCTTTTTTCGTGGCCGCACTTGCGGCATTGGTAGTGGCCGTGGCCCCACTTCAGGTCGGCGAGGTAGCGCAGGCAGGCATCCTTGTCGGGGTATATCTGGCTGAATTCGCCGAAATCGACTTCCTTCGATTCAATGCGGGCCGCCTTCTCGGCGTGGAGGTCGCGGCTGAGGTCGCCGTTCAGCTTTTCGATGGCGGCCGATTGCAGGGCCAGCAGGCCGTTGGCTTGCAGCAGCTCGCGGTTCTGGGCGGCCACGGTTTCGTTTTGCTGGCGGAGCTCGGTGGTGCGCAGGGCCACCAGACCTTCCAGTTCGGTATTTAGCTGGTCCTTAAGCGCTTGATTTTCGCGCATCTGCTCCACTAGGCGGTCCTGGGCCTGGTGCTTTTTGCGGAGCTGTTTGAGCAGGCGGTGCTGGGTGAGCAGGGCGGTGTCCATCAGGCCCTTCAGCTTTTCGCCCAGTGCGTAGCTCAGAATCACCACTTCCACCACGAAGGCCGCGTTGAGGCTGTAAACCGTGTACACATTGCTGTAGAAGTTGATGCCCAGCTTGCGCATGATGAGAAACGTGAGGCTGGTGGCCACGAGCGCCTGCGCCAGCAGCAGGTAGCGGGCTGGCCGTAATCCGCTGCGATAAGCTTGAAAAGCAGCATAATACAACAAGCCATACGGCAGCAGGTACAGCCAGAAGCTGAAGCCGGAATGCACCACGGCCGCATCGAGGACCAGCAGGGCCGTGCTGCCGCCCACCACCCACTTACCGAGGCGGTGCAGGGCCGGCAGGCGGGAGGCCGTATCCAGAAAGCCGCTGGCGTAGGTGGCAAACATGAGCAGCAGCAGCACCGGTGCCAGCGCCCCGACGAAGTGGTTCAGCTCGGGCGAGGCTGACCACAAATACTGAAACCCCAGCCCGTCCTCCGTCAAAAACAAGAGGGTGCCGCTCAGCACGTAGAGCACATAGTAGAGGTAGGTGCGCTCCTTCAGGAAGAAGAACAGAATCAGATTATAGAGCACCATGATAAACAGGATGCCGTAGAAAATGCCCAGCAGCCAGTATTGCAGCGACAGCTCCGGGATGAGGCCCGCGCCGCTGTGCAGCATGGCTCGGAAGCTGGTGCGCGTGTCGGAATGCAGGCGCAGGTAGTAAGTGGCGGTTTCGCCGGGCCGGGGCGGCAGGTCGAACAGGAAGTTCTTGTAGGGGTGGGGGCGCGTGGCGAAGGAGTGGCTGGCACCAGTCGTCACACTGTCGTAGGCCGTAGCCGAGCCGGGGCGCGGACTAAAAAACACCGCCTGCCCGATATGCGAATCGTACAGCTCCAGGTACCAGGCGGCGTTTTCGGCCGGCGCGTGGCGCACCGTGATGCGCAACCAGTAAGTGCTTTGCGGATGCTGAATATTGGGCGGGTGGCCCGAGCCGCGCAACACCACAAAGCGGCGGCTCCAGGCTGGCGACTGTACATCGGCCAGCCGGAGCCGTCCGTTGGGGTCTTCTAGCATGCTGTAGTAATTCTCCTCCAGGTAGAGCGCTGGGTGGGCCGGGCTCACGGCCAGTGTGTCCTCGGGCGTGGCGTGGGCGCGGGCCGGCAGGAGCAGCACCAGCCACAGCAATACGCTGGCCAGCCGGCAGAGCAGGTGCCTGCCACCAACCTTTTGCAAATGCGAAACCAAAGGAGAGTTGATAAACATAGCAATGCCCAACTTACAGCTGCTTAATCCAAAACCAGACAAAAGTAGCAGTTAAGATAAGTAAGGATTTACTCACCACTTACTACTATCAGACTTAGGGGTAGCTTAAAAAGCCAACGCCCAACTGTGTTTCGACACGGTCGGGCGTTGGCTCTAAGCGCTAAAACAGGAGTTGCGTCGTGCTGTTAGAGACGGAATTGCGCACCTACTTTGACACCGAAATTGCTGGTGCCTGGGGCGTCGCGGTAAGTAAGGCGGTGAATGAAATCGACCCGAATGAACTTGAAGATGTTCTCGACGCCGTAACCTACTTCCACGTAAGGCATGGAAATGGGGCCGGGCAGGTCGGGCGTATTGGCATTGGCGCGGCGGGCCCGGTCCGAGAGCTTGCCATAGAGCACGTTGCTGGTAGCTACCAAGCGCCAGTTGAGGGCGCGGATGCCGGGAATGGAGTTGACGAGCAGGCCTTCAAAATGGTGGTCGAGGCGCAACGTAGCCGAGCGGTCGGTGATGAACTCGAAGTAGTTCATCAGGTTGAAGGCGTTGGCGTTATAAAATGGCGTCTGGTTGCCCAGTGGGGTTTTGAGGATTATGTAGGGCAGTGCTGAGGGAATGTAGTTGCCTTCGGCGCGGTAGGTGAGGCGGCCCAGTTGGCCCACCGACACGCTGTGCGAAATGGCCAAGTTAAACTTGTGGTACATGAAGTCGCCCTGCGTCCAGTCGATGGCCCCCAGCGTGTAGCGGAAGCTGAACACCGGCCAGCGCTTCAGGCCCACGGCCCGGCGGCGGGTTTCGCTCTGCACCAGGTTTTCGTCGGGGGCGTAGCGCGATTCCGAAACTATCTCGCTCAGGTGCAATACATCCGAGCTGGGTTCTTCGGTGGGCGGCGGGCCGCCCGTGCCACCCGGCCGGCGGCGGAATTCAAACAGCGGGTCGATGTTCTGGTAGCGCAGCGTCAGCGTTTGGGTGAAGCCGTGGAACAGGTCGCGCTGCACACTGAAGGCGGTCAGGTCGCGCAGCACGGGCTTGCCCTGACGGAAGCGGCCCCAGCGCGAGGCGGCTACAAACAGGTTGTTGTTCTCGAGAAAGTCGTTGTCAAGCAAGGCGGCCTGCTCCACATCGTGCTTGAACTCGCCGGTAAACACCGTCCAGTGACGGCGCTCGGCCACGAAGCTGGTACGGACGCCGTACTTGAAGCGGCCGTCCTTGGTGCCGTAGGCTACATAGGCCTGCGTGAGCCAGTTGCGGCTGATGTCGGGCGTGGTGCGGAAGCCAAAGCGAAAGCGGTTTCCCTCAAAATCGTTGTTGGCGTAGAGCGTCGAAATCGGGCCCAAATCGAACTTGCCCACGCGCTTGTAGCCGTTCACCAGCAACTCTACCCAGTCGAGCACGTTGCGTACCGAGGGCAGTGACTTGGCTGAGTCGAGAACGGCGAATGTCTGGCGCTCGCTCAGGCTCAGGGTGTCGGGCCGGTGCTGGTCGAAGTAGCCGCCCGCGCCGCCCTGGGGCAGGCCGCTGAGCAGGCCGGCAGCCCCGGTAGGCTCCTTGTCGGAAGGCTCCATGAGCGACGAAACGATGGGCTGGTCGTAGAAACCGGGCTCGTTGTGCAGCTGGTTGCGCACGAAGTTGCTGCTCACCGTGGTGAAGCGCACCAGCATGGCGGCCTGCTTTTCGTAGGGCCGCACGCTAAGCACCAGCTTGGTGCGGGTGGGCAGGCCCGGGCCGTCGGCGGGCGAAGTGAGGTCCTGGTAAATGCGCAGGTCGCTCACGAAGTTGATGTTGGCTTCGGGGCTGGCCACAAGGTCGGCGCGGCGCAGGGCGTAGCCTTCGGCCGTAATCCAGATGGTGCCTTTGAAGGCCAAATCGTGGCTGCGCTTGGGCGTGACGGCGATTTTATAGCACCAGTCCTTGCCCACAAACATGGAATCCTGCAGCTCGTAGTCGTAGGTGACGCGGCCGCCTTCGGCGATGGGCGAGATAAAGTCCTTGCCCAGCACGTTTTGCCAGTTGGGGTAGAAGTCGAAGTTCTGGAAGTTCGAGCCCAGCATTTGGGAGAGCACCGAGCCTTCGCGCGGGCCTACGCCGCGCATCTGCTTGTGCAGCAGGTCTTCGCGGCGGCGCAGGGGCGAGTTGCGCTGGTACACTCGCGAGCCTACCTCCGAGGCAAAAACAGGAAGCGGGGCATCCACATCGGCGGCGGCGGCGG
The DNA here is from genome assembly GCA_028288445.1 of Hymenobacter sp. GTDB lineage: Bacteria > Bacteroidota > Bacteroidia > Cytophagales > Hymenobacteraceae > Hymenobacter. Next base: position 14,176 of record JAQBNT010000120.1, read on the forward strand.
CACCCTGGCGCACGGCTAGCGCCCGAATATCCTTGATAACCTTGCGATTGGACAGGCTCTTGGGTAGGTCAATCAGGCTGGTTTCGATGCGGTTGTAGGAGTCGTACTCAGCGGCTTTGAGGGCGGTGCGCTCGTTTTCGGGCTTGTGCTTCTGCACTTCGCGCAGGATGCGGAAGGCGGGGTTCTCGCCGGGCCGCACCACTACTTCGCCCAGAGCCACGCCGCCGGTTTTCATGCGGAAAAGCACCGTTTGCACGGCCGCGTTGCTGAGCTTGCGCCGCTGGGTGGCAAAGCCCAGGGCCGAGGCCGCGATGGAGTCGGGCGAGCCCGTGGCGGCCAGCTTGAACTTGCCGTCGGCATCGGCCGTGACGCCGGCACTGCTTTTAGGAATAAAGATGGAAGCAAACGGCACCGGCTCACCGTTGGTAGCTTCCACCACTTGGCCACTGATTAGGATACGCTGGGCGGCGGCTGGCAGTGCCAGGAGGCACACCAGGAGCAGCGGAGCAAGAAATTTCATACGAAGTATAAAAGAGCCAAATGCCAAAACCTTAAGTAGTCCGGCAATTTACGCAAAGCACAAGCGGCTCCCAACTAGTTCCGTGCCGAAAACAGGAAAATTTCTGGTGAAAGATTAAACCTGCCAAGCGAACAGCAGTCGGGGCCCCACCAATGCAATCGGGGACGGTGAGCGTACACTTACCAAACGTGGCTAAAATTGCACACGGCCAGCAAAGCGCTGGAAATTCCTGTTCTTAATCATTTGAGCTGGACGGTTGCGGCCGGGCCAACCAGATTTCGGAGCTGTCGGGCACGGCAATACTCGCCCCGAAATCGAGCAGCAAGCCGCGTTCCGGTATTGCTCCCCGCGTTATCTCCTCTACGGTGGCCGTGGCTGGGTGGCGCGCACCGTCGGGCAAAACGGCTTCTACCGCCACCGCTGCGTGTAATTCGTAGGTCGTCAGGTGTGGAGTAGGGCCATCGGGCAGCGCCAGCAGGCCCAGGCCCGGCAGGGGCCAGGTGGCGGCTACGCGCAGAAGCAGGGTGGGGGCCGGAGCAGTCATCGCCCGGACTTACGGCTTTGGGGCCACTGAAGCTGCGTTTCCGGCTTCGGGCGGCGGCGTTGCTGGTGTGCCGGCCGGGGCTACGGGTTGCGGCCCCGTCTTGGGCAGCGGCCCGAGATAGTTGGCCGCGTTCGAAATAACGAAGACCGTGGACACGAAGCCGGCGATTTTTTCCAGCAGCAGCAGCACTTGGGTGGTGCCGGCCGCCGCCGTCACGGTGCCGCCCGAGTTGCTGATGAGCGTGCCCACGCTGTGGTAAAATAATTGCCCGAAAATCTCCAGCTCCGAACCCGGCCGCAGCCCGGCGAAGGCGTACCCGTTCACGCGGTAGAGGCAGTAGAAATCGAGGGCAAAGGATAGCGCAATCATGCCCAGGTTGAGTGATACGAGCAGCAGGAACTGCTGGAACGTGTCGCGCAGGGCTGCCAGCGCCCGGAAATTGTGCAGCAGAAAATAGCCCGTTTTGCCGGCCGCGGCCGCCAGCAGCAGGCCCGTAATCACGTCGGCGGGCAGGCCTTCGTGCTTGTCGAGCAGGTAGAGGGCCAGGCCCAGCAGCAGCAGCAGCCCGTGCTGCCAGAGCAGGCGGTGGAGTTGGTTTTGCAGCAGCACTTGTTTCATGTAGTGCAAGGAATGCGGCGGGTGTGGAGTGGGTGAATGTAGCGCGGGTGTAGGCGAGGATTGAAATAGACCGTCATGCTGAGTGCAGCGAAGCATGACGGTCTATTTCAATCCTCGCCTACACTTCCACCTTCAGCGTGGCGGGGGCTTTGGTCACCTCAAATAGCTCGCCGTGGGGCACGATGGTAATCTGGCCGTACTCCTGGAGCAGCATTTTGTAGGCTTCCGACACGGGGCGGGGCCGGCGGTCGAGGTCGAAGAGGCCGCAGGGATTCACAGTGCCCACTTTGCGCTCCAAGCCCCGGTCCCAGTCAATTTGGTCGATGAGCGAATACCAGGTGAAGCCTAGGACGGGTACTCCTTCCTTTCTCATTCTCAATATGTTCACCCACTGCTTCCAGAGCCAGGTGGAGGCTTCTTTGGCATCGAGCACGTTGGTTTCGGTATGCATCACCGGCTTCTTGTAGCGCTGGTAGTAGTCGTGGGTGATGTTGTACCAGCCCAGCACGTCCATACTGACGCATATTTCGCCATTCGGTAGCATGATTTTCTCGTTGCGGCCGTAGTAGTCGTTGCCCATCACCTGGTATCCGGGGGGCTCGCCGGCCATAAACCAATCGTATTCGCGCCGGGTCAGGCCATTGTCATACAAGTAGTTGAGGACGTCACCCTCGGGGTGGTGGCCGTAGAGCAAATCGAGGGAGGCAAAGCGCAGCTTGTTCTGCATCTGCACCTCGTAGGTGTGCTCGGCGCGCAACTCGTGGGTGAACTCAGCCGACTCGCTTTGCACGATGATGCAGTCGGGCCGGTGCTTGGCAATGCGCTGCGTGCCCATGATGCTGGCGGCCACCAAGTGCTTCAGCGCCGTCACAAAGGCCTTATTGGACTTCAGCTGCTCGTTCCAGATGCCGTCTTTGGCGCTCATCTTGGCCGTCACGTAAATCTCATTCACCGGCGTGTAGTAGCGCACCCAGGGGTAGCGCTGCACTACTTCCTCGCAATAGGCGGCGAAATGCACGGGCAGTTCGGGGTTCTGGAAGTTGCCGATGAAGTCGGGCACGCCGAAGTGCATCAAGTCCAGAATCGGCGTGATTTCCAGGCGCTGCATTTCGGCCATTGCCAGGTCGGCAAACTCCCAGTCGTATTTCGTGGGGCTGAGCTGGATTTTGTAGTAGGGCAGGCCGTAGCGCAGCACTTTCAGGCCCATTTCCTTCACCAGCGCCAGGTCCTCCTTATAGCGGTTGTAATGGTCGCACTCGGCCAGCAGGTCGCGGCGGGTTTTGCCGTTATCGATGGTCGGGTAGCTGCACTCGATGCCGGTGGCAAACATAAAGTTGTTGGGCAGGCCCGTGGGCAGCCCGTTGCCGTTGTGCCCGCTGGCGCCGCCGTACTCGTCGCCCTCGTAGTTGCCGTCGCCGAAATGTTCTTTGATTTCCGTGAGAAAGGATTTCATTGGTTGGTACTAGATAGTACGTCATGCAGAGCGCAGCGAAGCATCTTGCCCGCAGTCACTAATCCATGAGAATTCAATAATTGATTTAGTGGCGGCAGGCAAGATGCTTCGTCTCTGCTTGATGCGCAGAATGCTCTGCATGACGTTCTGCAACAACACTTACCTATCCCGCCGCTGCTGCTGCTCCAGAAACTTGTCGGCCGTGCGCAGACTCAGGGCCATAATCGTCAGGGCCGGATTCACGCTCAATGCGCTCGGGAAGGTTGAGTTGTCGGATATGTAGAGGTTGGGCACGTCGAAGGCGCGGCCGTTGGCGTCCACCACCGCGTCGTCGCCGCTCCGGCCCATGCGGGCTGTGCCGATGACGTGCGCATAGCGCTGAAACGCCCAGATATCGGTAGCCCCGGCGGCTTCCCAAATGCCGCGCATCACCTTTTCTGCGTGGGCATTCATGCGCTGCTCGTTTTCCTGGGCGGTGAAGTGCAGGCGCGGCTTAGGCAGGCCGCGCGCATCCTTTTCCTCGGCCAGTTCCATAAAGTTGTCGGCGTGCGGCAGGCAGTCGCCCAAGATGTTGATGCCGGCAATGTGGTTGTAGTTGCGCATGTAGTCGCGCAGGGGCTGGCCCCAGAGCTTGCGGCCCCGCGCCACCTGCCCGGCGAAGGTCACGGGCATCACCCCGATGCTTTGCAGCAGGTAGCCGCCGATGAAATCGGCCCCGGCAGGCCGGTGGGTATCCTGCGAAATCAGCCCGCCGGGAATGCCCTTGTTAGGCCGCACCTCATCGGCAAACGTGCCCCACACCTGGAGGCCGGGGTGCGCCATCAGGTTGCGGCCCACCTGCCCGCTGGTCAGGGCCAGCTCGTTCAGCAGCAGCAGGCGCGGCGTTTCCACCGAGCCGCCGCAGAGGAAGAGGTGGCGGCAGCGCTGGCGCTTCTGCTCCCCGTTCTGGGTGTACACCACGCCCGTCACGTAGCCCCGCGCATCGCGCTCAATCTCGGTCACGAAGCTGTTGGGGCGGATATCCGCTCCGTGCTTCACCGCCAGCGGAATAAACGTCACGTCCATGCTCGACTTCGCCCCATTCGAGCAGCCGGCCTGGCAAAAGCCCCGGTTGGTACAGGCCTCGCGCCAGCCCACTCCCTCCTGGTAATAGCGGGCCGAGAGCGCCGCATTCGCCGCCGGCGAGGTGCGAATGCCCATCTTTTCCGCGCCGCGCACCATCAGTTGGGCGGCGCTATTGAGCGGCAGCGGGGCCAGCGGGTAGCCCTTGCGGCGGGCCGGCCCCCAGGGGTAAGGCGTAGGGCCCGAAACTCCGATAAAATGCTCTACTTCTTCGTAATACGGGGCCAGCTCTTCGTAGCTTACCGGCCAGTCCTCGCCCTGCCCGAAGTCGCGCCGGATGTGCAAGTCGTCGGGCAGCGGGCGGGGCGTGTAGGCCGTGTAGTGCAGCGTGGAGCCGCCCACACCGGTGCCCGAGTTGTTCTTGCCCATGGCCAGCGGGTTGCCGCCAGCCGCCAGCCGCTCATCGTTCCAGAACAGGAAATCCTGGGCTTTTTCGTCGGTGGCGAAGTCCTTTTCGGGATTATGCCAGGGGCCGGCTTCCAGGGCTACCACCTTTAGGCCGGCCATTGCCAGGCGGGCCAGCAGCGGCGCGCCGCCCGCGCCCAGCCCAATTACCACGCAGTCGACTTCGTCGGCTTCGGGCTCGATGGCCTGGGGCTGTTCTTTGGGCGTATCGGCCGCTACAGGAGCGGTAGCGGGCTCATCGGCCAGCAGCGCCCGCAACAGCGGGTCCTGAATTTCGGGTTTGACGGGGTTGAGGACGCCTTCTTCGAGAACTTCTTCGTCGGGCATTTGTGCAATGGGTGAATGAGGTAGAAGATAAATTGCTCAGGATGAAAAACCTGGCTCCCGGTCTTCTTTTTCGTTAAGGCCAATTTTCGTCCAGGCGGGCAGGTCGGCCATGCCCACGTAGCCAATTTCTTCCTGCGCCAGCGGGTGGGCGTAGTAGGTTTCGGTCAGCTCGGCCAGCATTTCCTCGAAAAAGCGGCCGGCATCCAGTGTGGCCCAGGTGGCACCGGGCGGGGTGCCGCTGGCCAGCGCTTGTAGCACTGCATCCTGCTGGCTGGCATTCAGCGCCGTAAAATCAGCCTGGAACTGGCTCTGGGCGATTTCCTGGATACCGCCCAGGCCCATGCGGTAGGCTTCGCGGTCCGGGGGCAGGGCATCGTAGCGCCAGCCGTCGGCGCGGCCCTCGGCCAGGCGCTGGTCCACGGCCGGGGCCAGCGGGATGGGGGCGTCGGCCCGGTCGGGCTGCGGGAGAATGCGGGCGGCTACGGCTTCGAGCAGCGCGTAGGTTTCGGGAGCCAGAAACTGCGGCACGTAGGAAGCCGGAGCATCGAGGCGGGCCTGCACGGCGGCGCGCGTGGCTTCTGACACATGCGGCGTGTCGAGCAGCGCGCGCACGGTGCCGTTGGGATAAGTAGGAACGGACATAAACAGGGCTTGGGCTGACGCACTACCACGAGCAACGGCTCAGCTAATAATTGCTTACGAGTGAAACAGCCCGAACGGGTGCAGGTTTTCGTGGGTATTTCTTCAACAGAACCTATGAAAAAAGCCGCCGGCTGTGAACCGGCGGCTTTTCAGGCAAAAGGGTTGCGGCGCTTACTTAAACAGCGCCAGGGCTTTGATAAACGTTTGCGACACGCCCCAAGCCAAGGGCAGGCCCACCACCAGCCAGGCCAGTACTACTGAGCCGCCCACGCCGGACTCGGCAACGGCGGGAGGAGTGGGAGAATTAGGTTGCGGATTCATATCGAAGGCAATTTATAAGTTGAAAGACTGAGACTTAGTGGCCGCCGGCTTCTGCCGTTACGGGGCCTTTTTCGTAGTACCGCTCGTTCACGGCCGTCACGATGATGTTGGCCAGAAAGCCCACCACCAGCAGCCCGGCCATGGTGTAAAACACCGTTTGGTACATGGCCGCGCCGGTAAAGCCCTGGGCCTTGCGGCTATCGGACAGGTAGTGCACGATGAGCGGGCCGAGTACGCCGGCCGTGCTCCAGGCCGTGAGCAAACGGCCGTGGATAGCGCCCACCTGGTACTTGCCAAAAAGGTCGGACAAGTAGGCCGGGGCGGTGGCAAAACCGCCGCCGTACATGCTGATAATCACGCAGGCCACCACCACAAACAGCGTCAGCTGCGCATTTGCCCCCAGCGTAGGTGCCAGGGCATAAAGCACTACGCCCAGACCGAAGTAAATGGCATATGCCACCTTCCGTCCCAGCTTATCTGAAGCCGACGACCAGAAGAAGCGGCCCAGCAGGTTGAACAAGCTGAGCAGGCCCACGAAGCCCGCACCGGCCGCCGCGAGGGCCGCGGTATCCATGCCCTTGCCTTTCTCCGTGCCGGAAATAACGGCCTGAATAAGCGGCGAGGCCGTTTCGAGCACCCCGATGCCGGCTGTCACGTTGCAGAGCAGCACCACCCACAGCATCCAGAACTGCGGCGTTTTGATGGCGTTGTCGGCCGATACGTTGGCCGTGGTAATCATGTCGTTGTGCTCGGTGCTGGGCACGTAGCCGGCGGGTTTCCAGTCATCGGCGGGCACACGGATGGTCCACACGCCGAACTGCATGAACAGCAGGTAGATGATGCCCATCACGATAAACGTGGGGGCTACGCCCTGCGGGGCCGATGCTTTGAAGTGCGTCATCAGGTTGTTGGCCAGCGGCGAGCCAATCATGGCACCGCCGCCAAAGCCCATGATGGCCATGCCCGTGGCCACGCCCTTGCGGTCCGGAAACCATTTAATCAGCGTGCTCACCGGCGAAATGTAGCCGATGCCCAGCCCGATACCGCCCACAAAACCGTAGCCGAAATACAGCAGCCAGATGTTGTGCAGGTGGATGCCCAGTGAGCCAATCAGGAAGCCACCGCCGAAGCAGAGCGAGGCCGACAGCATGGCCTTGCGCGGCCCCACGCGCTCCAGCCACTTCCCAAAAATGGCCGCCGAAAGGCCTAGCAGCACAATGGCGATGGAAAACGTGATGCCGATTTGCAGCGGCGTCCAGTCGTCGGGCGCGGGCTTGGCCGGGTCGCCGCTGATGAGCGCGCCCAGCGGCTTGTTGAATACGCTGAAGGCGTAGGCCTGCCCAATGGCCAAGTGAATGGCCAGGGCGGCTGGCGGCACCAGCCAGCGGTTGTAGCCCGGCCCCGCAATAGTACGGCTGCGGTCGAGCAGGGAAGAGGAGTTTTCGGCCATGTAAAGCGTGGGAATTGAAGTGAAAGAAGAAAGTGAAAACGCGGCTACCGCGAGGCATAACGCCCTGAAAGCGGGCGACAAGTGCCAAGGTAACCGGCGGCTTCGCTGGTTGATTATTCGCGGCGCGAAAATGTTGCTAAACAGGTATAGCTGACTTTAATGAGGAATGAAGAATAAGGAGTGAAGAATTCTCGAATGTCAATTCTTCACTCCTTATTCTTCATTCCTCATTAAGCGAAGCGTTACTCGTCGCTGCTGAGCTTGCCGCCCGTCACGTGCACGAGGCTGCCGGTCATAAACGAGCCGTCCTGCGAGGCCAGCAGCACGTAGGCCGGGGCCAGCTCCTCGGGCTGGCCGGGGCGCTTGAGGGCGACTTCGTGGCCGAATTTGGCGATTTCCTCGCGGGGCATGGTGCCGGGGATGTTGGGCGTCCAGACGGGGCCGGGCACCACGCAGTTCACCCGAATGCCCTTCTCGCCCAGATACAGCGCCAGCGACTTGGTAAGAGCATGAATCCCGGCTTTCGAGCAGGCGTAATCCACCAGAATGGGGATGCCCGTAATGCCCACGATGCTGCCCGTATTGATGATGCAGTCGTCCTTTTTGAGGTGCGGAATTACGGCCTGCGCCATCCAGATATAGCCCAGAATATTGGTGTCGAAGGTGCGGCGAATCTGCTCCTCCGGGATATCCTCGAACTTCGCCTGGCTCATCTGGAAAGCAGCGTTGTTTACCAGAATATTGAGTCCGCCCAGCTCGGCCAGGGTGCGGCGCACGGCCTGCTTACACTGCTCGGGGTCGCGCACATCGAGCTGGAGCAGCAGGCACTTGCGCTTCTCTTTTTCGACCATTTGCTTGGTTTTCTCCGCATCCTCCACATTTTCGTTGAAAACGACGGCTACGTGCGCGCCTTCTTTGGCGAAGGCAATGGCCACGGCCCGGCCAATGCCGGAGTCGGCCCCGGTGATGATGGCCACTTTGTCCTTGAGCTTGCCTGCGGCCTTGTAGTTGGCCAGGTCCGAGTCGGGCTGGAGTTTCATGTCGGCCTGCTTGGCCGGATAGGGCAGCTTTTGGGCGGCGGCCTTCATGTCCTTGGCCGTGGGGCGGCGCTCGGCTTTGGCGGGCGCGGCTTTTTTGGCGGCGGGCTTTTTAGGGGCGGTGGGAGTGGCGGGGGTTTTCTTCGGAGGCATGGGGCGGGTAGGAAACGTGATGCTCCGGCTTACGCGAAAAACCTGCCAATGGCTGCCGCTGAACCGGTTATTTGCTCACGCCGCCTACCGGGGAAGGCTCACAGGCGGCGCAGCACCACGCGGCGGTTACGGGGGCGCTGGGCGGGGTCGGCGTTGTCGGCCACGGGCCGGGTGCCGCCGTAGCCCACCGGCCGAAGCTGGGCCGTGCCCACGCCGTGAGCCGTGAGGTAAAGGCACACAGCCTCGGCGCGCTGCTGCGAAAGCTGCCGGTTGAGCTCGGCGTTGCCTACATTATCGGTGTGGCCCTGCACTTCGAGATGGAGTTCCGGTTGGGCGTTCAGGATGGCAGCCAGCCGGTCGAGGGCCGCACGAGATGGCGGCAGCAGGCGGGCCTTTCCCTGGTCGAAGTACAGCTCGGGCAAGGTCACCGTTTCGCCTACGGCTAGGTCGGTCAGCGAAGCCCTGCTGCCCGAATCGGCCAGCAGCAGTGTTGGGGCCGCCGCTGGTGCCGGAGCTGCTATTGCCTCGCTGCTGCCAACGGAAGCGGCCGGTTTGGGCAAGGGAGCGGGGCTGCGAACCGGCTTGGGCACCACCGCGACGGGGCGGACAGGGGCCACCGTTGGCGGCGTAGCAATGACGCGGGCCGGCCTTGGTTTCGGTGGCCGAGCTACTGGCTCGGGGGGCACCGTGCCAATGGCAGCCGGTGGCGGGTTGCGGCTGAACAGGTAGCTGGTCGGAATTGGCGCTAACTTTGGCGTTTCGGCTATTTTGCCCCAGAAGTTGCGCCACGATGCAGCTGGCGGTTGCAGGGGTACGTCGGGCCGCTCCCAAGTGATAAAAATGCGGGTATCCAAGCCGTATTGGCAGTAGTCAACCCGCAGGTGGTATGGCTCGCCGGCCCGCAGCTCCGCCGTGGCGGTGTAGTCGCTCAGGGGCTGTCCGCGCCATTCGTTCAGCAGTTGCCGGTCGTTCAGCCACAGCCGAACCCCGTCGTCTACGGTAACATGAAAAACGTATTTGCCGCTGGCCGGTGGCACCAGCCAGCCCGTCCATCGCACCGAAAACTCCTCGGCTGGCATCCCCGGGGCGGGCGGCTGGTGGCCCCAGTTGAAATTGACGGTCGCATCGCGACGGGTCAGGACATACTTTTCGAAATTTGTCCCTTCGTAGTAGTCGCCTCTGATACCGTCACCGGAAGGCAGGGGCGCTTGCGCCAGCGCAGGCACACCCGGCAACCCCAATCCGATAAGCAATAGCAGCCCAAGCCGCCGGTTGTGTTCGCCAGCCATGCTGCAATAACGGCAATCCCGACGCTTTTAGTATTGGCTTTCAGCTTCGAGATAACCTGCTGCCGACTACCTAAGCAAACTCGTTGCCGCAGTGGAAGCAATGGAACCGGTTGCCCCGCACCGGGAACCGCAGCAGCACCGACAGCAGCCCCGACCAGAACCCATACGTATTGCGCGTAGCCGGACCATACGCCACGTCCGACGAGCCGCAGCGCGGGCAGCGGGGCGTCACCGGGTCAGGCGCATCGGCATCAAAAGAGGCCACGTCCGGGCCAGTGGCGCGGGGCGCGGGCTCGGCGTGCAGGATTTCGAGCGCGGCCTGCGCATCGGCCTGCCGCACGTGCAGCCGGACACCGCCCGTGATAGGGCTGTAGAGCGGCATCATCGACACAAGATTCTCATTGCTGAGAAAGCACGGGATGCCCGCCGCCTCCAGCCGGGTGCGGGCCAGGTTGGCCGCCATCGGCTCGTAGAACGATTCGAGAAAAACGACTGAATCGGGGCTGGACACGGAAAGGGATTTAAGAGTTGAAAGTTAGGAGTTAAGAGTTTATTAAGCGGCTTGCGGCGACAGGCGGGCAAGAAATGGTCAACTCTTAACTCCTAACTCCAAACTCTACTTCGGCTGCTTGCGGGTGGCGGCATCGATGCCGTTCACGGCGTGGCCGGCTTGCAGGCTCACGAACTCGGCTTGGCGGGCGCGGACGCGCACTTCGTCGCGGGCGGGCATGTCCATGCGCACTTGTTTTAGCTGGTCGTTCAGGCGCTGGTACACGGCGCGGGCGTAGTCCCAGTCGCGGTCGGTCCAGGTGGCGCGCTGGGTGCGGGTTTCGCGTACCAGCTGGCCGTAGGCGGCCGGCAGGTCCTGGGGCGTGAGGGCGTTAATCTGGCCGTTGTAGGGGCCCATTAGCTTGGCTTCCATGGCCAGTTGCTGGCGTGGGTCGAGGGGCCGGGCGCGGCGGGCGCGGTTCGACTCGTTGTAGGTGGCCGTGGCTTTGCCGATGCGGGCCAGCTTGCCGGCGGCGGTGCGGGCCACGGTATCCAGCTCGTGGCCGGCCTCGCGCACGGCTTCCTGACGGTCGCGGGGCGTCGAATCGCAGCCGGTGAGCAGCAGCGCGGCCAATAGTACACCGCCAGATTTTAGGCCCGTTAGCCGATTACGCAATTCACCATTCATAGCACAAACACAGTAAGTAGGTTGCAAATAACGGTCACTGCGGCCGCTTGTGCCCTGTACTACTGCGCCGGCCGAAAGGTTAGCGAAGGGATGGCAACAGTGCAAAGAGGAACTGCCCAAGCAGGTTCTAAAACAGCTCAGCCGCCACGCGCCGAATGCTTTCCGACTTGCCCATCGAATAATAATGCAGGCAGGGCACGCCGTGGGCCATCAGCTCGCGGCTCTGGTTGAGGCACCACTCGATGCCGATGGCACGGGCCGCCTCGTTGTCGCGGCACTGGCTGATGGCTTCGGACAGGGCCTCGGGCAGGTTGAGGTAGAAGGCCCGGGGCAGCATGGTGATTTGGCTTTTGGTGGTGAGCGGTTTCAGGCCGGGGATGATGGGAACGGTGATGCCCGCCTCGCGGCACTTGCGCTCGAACTTGAAAAACTCCTCGTTGTCGAAGAACATCTGGGTCACGATGTAGTCGGCCCCGCGGTCTACCTTGTGCTTCAAAAACTTAATATCCGAAGCGTAGTTAGGCGCTTCGAAGTGCTTTTCGGGGTAGCCGGCCGTGCCGATGCAGAAGTTGGTGGCCCAGGTATCATCCTGTTCCTCATCCAGGTACTCGCCCTTGTTCAGGTTGGCCACCTGGCCGATGAGGTCGCAGGCGTAGGCGTGGCCGTCGGGCTCGGGTTTGAAGTGGCCTTCGGATTTGATGGGGTCGCCGCGCAGGGCCAGGATGGAGTCGATGCCCAGGAAATGCAGGTCAATCAGCGCGTTCTCGGTTTCCTCCTTTGTGAAGCCGCCGCAGATGAGGTGGGGCACGGTGTCTACGTCGAACCGGTTTTTGATGGCTGCGCAAATGCCCACGGTGCCGGGGCGGCGGCGCACGGTTTTCTTCTCCAGCAGGCCGTTGGGGTGGTGGCGGTACACGTATTCTTCGCGGTGGTACGTCACGTCGATAAACGGCGGCTTGAACTCCATCAGCGGCTCGATATTCGAGAAGAGCGTGTGGATGTTTTCGCCCTTTTTGGGCGGCAGCACCTCGAAGGAGAAGAGGGTTTTGCCGTTGGCCTGGGCGAGGTGGTCGGTAACTTTCATGGATAGTAGCGCTGTAGCGTGGACTCTGCGAGTCCGCACCTGGAAGTGTTAAGTCGATAGGTTCTTGCGGGTATCGTTCAGGCGCGGACTCGCAGAGTCCACGCTCGCATCGCTACTTTTTCGGCTCGTAGTTCAGGTTGGGCATCAGCCAGCGCTCCAGTTCGGCCAGCGGCATGTGCTTGCGTTGCGCGATGTCGGCCACTTGGTCCACCCCAATTCGACCCAACCCAAAATAGCGTGAATCCGGGTGGGCGTAGTACATGCCGCTCACCGACGAAGCCGGGTACATGGCCAGGTTTTCGGTGAGGGTGATGCCGGTTTTGCCTTCCGCTTCGAGCAGCTGGAAGAGGGTGATTTTTTCGGTGTGGTCGGGGCAGCCGGGGTAGCCGGGGGCGGGGCGCACGCCGCGGTATTTCTCCTGCACGAGGTCTTCGTTGGTGAGGTGCTCGTCGGGCGCGTAGCCCCAGAACTCGCGGCGCACCCGCTCGTGCAGGCGCTCGGCGAAGGCCTCGGCCAGGCGGTCGGCCAGGGCTTTCACCATGATGCTGGAGTAGTCGTCGTGGTCAGCCTCGAACTGCTCAATGAGCTTTTCGATGCCGATGCCGGCCGTGACGGCGAAACCACCCATGTAATCCTGACGGCCCGACTCTTTTGGGGCAAGGAAATCGGAGAAGGCAATGTTGGGGATTTTGGGTCCCTTCTCGCCCTGCTGGCGCAGCGTGAAAAACTCGGTGGCTACCGCCTCACGGGTGTCGTCGGCATAAATTTCGATGGTGTCGAAATCCTTGGTATTGGCTGGCCAAAAGCCCAGCACGGCGCGGGCCGTGAGCAGCTTGCCATCGATGATTTTGGCGAGCATGGTCTGCGCATCCTCAAACAGTTTGGTCGCGGCTTCGCCCAGCGTTTCATCTTCCAGAATGCGTGGGTAGCGGCCCTTCAGCTCCCAGGTGTGGAAGAAAGGCGTCCAGTCGATGTATTGGGCCAGCTCGGCGAGGTCGTAGTCTTCGAGCACTTTAGTGCCAAGGAAGGTGGGCTTGGTAATGCTCACCGTGTTCCAGTCCGACTTGAAGCCATTATCGCGGGCGGCTTCGATGCTGAGGTAACTTTTGTCGCGCTGGCGGCTGGCATAGTCGGCGCGCAGGGCGGCGTAGTCGTCGGCCACGGTCTGGGCGTAGGCTTTTTCGCCCGAGCCGAGCAGACCGGCGGCCACGCCTACCGAGCGCGAGGCATCGTTCACATGCACCACGGAGCCGCTGTAGGAGGGCGCGATTTTCACGGCCGTGTGCAGGCGCGAGGTGGTGGCTCCGCCGATGAGCAGGGGGATTTTCAGGCCGCGCTTTTCCATGGCCTGGGCCACGTACACCATCTCATCGAGCGAGGGCGTAATGAGGCCGGAAAGGCCGATAACATCCACGTTTTGCTTCTGGGCTTCGTCGAGAATCTTCTCCAGCGGCACCATCACGCCGAGGTCGATGATGTCGAAGTTGTTGCAGGCCAGCACCACGCCCACGATGTTCTTGCCGATGTCGTGCACGTCGCCTTTCACGGTTGCCATCAGGATTTTGCCGGCCGTCTGGCGGTCCGAGCCCTGCTTGTCGGCCAGCAGATAAGGCTCCAGGTAGGCCACCGCTTTCTTCATCACGCGGGCCGATTTTACCACCTGCGGCAGGAACATTTTGCCAGCCCCGAACAGGTCGCCCACCACGTTCATGCCGGCCATCAGCGGGCCCTCAATCACGTTGAGCGGACGGTCAAGCTCCAGGCGGGCCGCCTCGGTATCCTCGTCAATGAATTCGGTGATGCCCTTCACCAGCGCGTGCGACAGGCGGGCCTGCACCGGCAGGCTGCGCCACTCGTCGGCCACTACTTCGGCCTTGTCCTTCTGCTTGACGGTATCGGCGAATTCCACGAGGCGCTCGGTGGCGTCGGCGCGGCGGTTCAGCAGCACGTCTTCGGCCAGTTCGAGCAGGTGGGGCTCGATTTCGTCGTACACGCCGAGCTGGCCGGGGTTCACGATGCCCATATCCAAACCAGCCTTGATGGCGTGGTAGAGGAAGGCCGTGTGCATGGCCTCGCGCACCACGTCGTTGCCCCGAAACGAGAAGCTGATGTTGCTGATGCCGCCGCTGGTAAGCGCGCCGGGCAGGTTGCCTTTAATCCAGCGCACGGCCTCGATGAAGTCGAGGGCGTAGTTGCGGTGCTCGTCCATGCCCGTGCCCACGGTCAGGATGTTGGGGTCGAAAATGATGTCGGACGGGTCGAAACCCACTTCCTTCACCAGAATATCGTAGCTACGCTGGCAGATTTCCTTGCGGCGTTCCAGCGAGTCGGCCTGGCCGTTTTCGTCGAAGGCCATTACCACCACGGCCGCGCCGTACTGGCGCACCGTGTGGGCCCGCTTCCGGAAGGCTTCTTCGCCCTCTTTCAGCGAAATCGAGTTCACGATGCCCATATCCAAACCAGCCTTGATGGCGTGGTAGAGGA
>JAQBNT010000263.1 GCA_028288445.1 Hymenobacter sp.
TCGTGTTCAACCTCAAAAAGACCAAGCCGCGCTTCACCATGGTGTACCGCACCCACGACGCGCCCGAGCCCGAACGCCTCCAGACCTTCGCCCTCTTCGCCCAGAAATTCGGCTACAAGCTCAAGCTCGAAAACCCGAAGAAAATCAGCACCGAGCTCAACAACCTCAGTTCCGAGGTGATGGGCAAGCCCGAGCAGAACGTGCTCCAGGGCCTGGCCATTCGCACCATGAGCAAGGCCATCTACACCACCGAGCCGCTCGGCCACTTCGGCCTGGCCTTCGACCACTACTCGCACTTCACCTCGCCCATCCGCCGCTACCCCGACATGATGGCCCACCGCCTGCTGGAGCACTACCTGCTCGGCGGCAAGAACGTGCCCGTCGAGCCCGTGGAAGAAGAGTGCAAGCACTCCTCGGCCCGCGAAAAACTGGCGGCCAACGCCGAGCGCGCCAGCATCAAATTCAAGCAGGTGGAGTTCATGGCCGATGAAATCGGCAACACCTTCAAGGGCGTGGTATCGGGCCTGACGGAGCGCGGCATGTACATCGAAATCGAGGAGAACAAGTGCGAGGGCATGGTCCGCATCAGCGACATCCCCGGCGACTTCTACGAGCTGGATAAGGACAACTACCGCATCGTCGGCAAGAACAACAAGCGCATCATCCAGTTCGGCGACGAGATGATGGTGGTCGTAAAATCCGCCAACCTGCTCGACCGCACAATCGATTTCGAGCTGGTCGACGACCGCCCCGACCATGTGAAAAAGCGCGAAGCCGACGAGCGCAAGCAGCGCAGCAGCGAGCCTCGCGGCTACCGCGACCACAGCACCGGTAAGGGCCACAGCAAAGGCGGCCATAAGGGCGGCAAGCGGCGGTAGCACGGCGGGCCCAGACGGCACAACCTCACCCCCGGCCCCTCTCCAAAAGAGAGGGGAGCCTGACGATTACAGAAGCCCCGACTCTAGCTTGAGTCGGGGCTTCTTTGTCTAGCTTTATCCCGAACCCATTCACCTTTCAAGTATGCCGTCCCAGGAAGAAAAGCAACGTCGCAAGGCCATTCAAAACGAGCTAACCCAAAAGTCCAACGTGGAGAAACTCGCGGCGCTGCCGATGCCCAAAGAGCAGCTGCAAGCCTTTTTCGATTACCTCGACCAGCAACTGTCAGAGCACGATTGCGACGACACGCTACGCTTCACCCAGGAATTTGCTGCCAGCCAGAACATCGCATTTGAACCCATCAAGCAATGGCTGGGCGACTTTGGCGGCTATTGTGCCTGCGAAGCTTTGGCGAATGTGGAAGAGAAATACGAGGGCTTGTAGAACTGGCTTGCGCTGGACGGTTAACCATTGCGCCGCCGTGGCTCCCCTCTTTTTTGGATAGGGGCCCGCCCCGCAGGGGTCTCGTGAGGTTCCCCGCGTCAGGGCGCACCAGAACGTCTCACTTCCAAGCCGACCCGCCGCACCTTTTAGCCGAACCCACCTGCTTCCAAGCCGGGCGCACTCGACTCTGAACCGGCCGCGCCCAGCTTCTCGCTCCGATGCGCCGACTTTGAAGTGGGAGTAGACGGCCCAAAGCCGGCCGCATCCGGCTCGCCGTCGGGCCACCCCGGCTATCAGCCCGGCGCGGCTGGCTCCAAAGCGGAGGGGGGGCTTCCAGGGTACCCCCCCACCTCCGGGGTACCCCCCGGCCCGGCAGCTCCTGCCGAAGCGGCTCAGATTTTCCCGCTCCGAACGGGCATTTCCCCCGACCTTTGCCCCGATGCAAACCCCTGACTTCCCCGCCCAAATCACCGCCGCCCTGGCGCAGCTCCCCTACGGCGAACAGCCCGATACCCTCTACGCCCCCATCCGCTACATCATGGGCCTGGGCGGCAAACGCATCCGGCCGCTGCTCACGCTGCTCGGGGCCCACCTCTTCACCGACGAACTCAGCGGCATCATCAAGCCTGCTCTGGCCACGGAGGTATTCCACAACTTCACCCTCCTCCACGACGACCTGATGGACCAGGCCCCCCTGCGCCGGGGCCAAGCCACTGTGCACGAAAAGTGGAACCCCAACGTAGCCATTCTCTCCGGCGATGTGATGCTAGTGCGGGCCTACGAGCTGTTCCTGGAAGTCAACCCAACGCTGCTCCCGCGCATCCTCGCCCGCTTCAGCCAGACGGCCGCTGAAGTCTGCGAAGGCCAGCAGTGGGACATGAATTTCGAGACCGAGCCCCACGTCAGCATCGCCCAATACCTGGACATGATTCGCCTGAAAACGGCCGTCCTCCTGGGCTTCTGCTTGGAACTGGGGGCCCGCCTCGCTGGCGCTTCCGAAGATGATGCCGAGCACCTCCGTCAGTTCGGCACCGACATCGGCTTGGCCTTCCAGCTGCGCGACGACCTGCTCGACGTGTACGGCGATGCCGCCACCTTCGGCAAGCGCGTGGGCGGCGACATCATCTCCGACAAGAAAACCTTTCTCCTGCTTTCCGCCCAGGCTCAGGCCAACGCCGCCCAGCAAGCCACCCTGGCCCGCCACATCGGCCAGCCCGTGCCCGATGCCGAAGCCAAAGTAGACGCCGTCCGCGCCATCTACGATGAGCTCGAAATTCGTCCCCAGACGGAAGCTCTTATCAACAATTACTTCCAAGATGCCCTCCAGCACCTGGAGCGCGTAGCGGCCCCCGCCCTACGCAAAGAACCCCTTCACCGCCTCGCGCTCCAGCTCATGGACCGCGAAAACTAACCCTTCAGTGTTCAACCCCATCCTGATACTCGTCGGCCTCACGGTCCTCGTTTCCGCCTACGCCTGGTCCAACCACGACCTCATGGAGTCCTGGATACTGCGGCCTTACCGCATGGCCCGCGACAACAGCCAGTGGTACCGCTTCCTCACTTCCGGCTTCCTGCACGCCGACTGGGGCCACCTGCTCTTCAACATGATTGCCTTCTACTCCTTTGGCCAACTCGTGCTCAACGTACTGGCCAACGGCACCGGCGCGCCCGGCCTCGATGGCTTCGGAGCCATGGGCGGCATCTGGCGCTTCCTGCTGCTCTATCTGGGCGGCATCGTGGTGTCCGACATCCCCACCTACTTCCGCCACCGCGACGACCGGAACTACGGCAGCCTCGGGGCCTCGGGCGGCGTGGCCTCCGTTCTATTCGCCGGTGTCATCTATTCGCCCCTGAATAAAATCTACATGATGTTCATTCCGGTGGGCATTCCCGGCTTCATCTTCGGCTTCCTCTACTTGGCCTATTCCTACTACCAGGGCCGCCGCCGAGGCGATAACATCAACCACGATGCCCACTTCTACGGGGCCATCTACGGCGTGGTGCTCACGTTGCTATTCATGCCCGCCGCCGGCAGTGAATTCGTAAGGCAAATCAATCTGTTTTTACAATCAATAATCTGATTTACAGCCTATTAGATAGATTAAATCGGCTTTTTCTATATCTATTTGAGCAAGTTTGCGTACAGGCCTCTATTCACCTCTTACCCCAACCTGAAATGCAACTGCTCTCCACCCTTCGCAACCGAATTCCCTCGCTGGCTCTTCTGCTGAGCGTGCTCACTTCGGCTCTCCTCACTTCCTGCGGCAGCGGCCGCCGCGCCGATGGTTCCCTCACCATCTTCGGCGTGATGTATCTGCTGTTCGCCGTCTTCGCGTTCCTTAGTCTCATCAAGCAGGACTGGTCCATCGGCAAGAAAATCATCTGGGGACTTATCATCTGGTTCTTCCCCTTTGGTGGCTCCATCATCTACTTCCTTTTCTCCGGCCGTAGCTAAGCGAGAATTCACTGCAACAAAAAACCCCGGCCAATCAGCCGGGGTTTTTTGTTGAGGGGTGTTTGAAGCCAGGTCACCTTTATAACTAAGGACCCTAATTCAGTAGCCGTTTCTTCTCCAGCCGCGCCACGCCACGCAGCAACTCCCCGCTGTTCGTAATCTGCGTCATCTGCCAATGGTCGCCCTGGCGGCGCATTTTCACTTCCACCACCATCGTGGTGTCGTATTTGGGCTGCGTCACCTCCAGGCCCACGAAAGCATTATCGCCCTCCTCCCGGGTATACTTGATGCCCTTAAACTCGCTATCAGGGCTCACCACTTTATTGGCCAATCCCGTGAGCGAGATGTTGACCATTCGCTTCGGAGCCGCTGCCGCCGCTGCTTCCAGCGAGCCCGTTTCTACATAGCGCTGCACTTCCTGGTGCGCAGCCTTGGCCAGGGCGGGCTTCAGCAGCCGCATGGCTCCGCCCATTACCAGGCTGCCGCCGGGCAGCAGCGAGGTCAGGGCTGAGCTCTGTTGCGCCACATCATCTACCAAGTGGGTGGTCACGCTATTCACGTCGACGTACTTCTCAAACATCGCCATGTCGTGCGTCTGCACCGCGGCGGCGGCCGAAACCAACGCGCCGCTCGGGCCTTGCTTCAGGCTTCGGTAGTAATAGTACCCGCCGGCTGCGAGGGCTAGCAACACAACAAGTAGCAGTAGTTTTTTCATGAAATCGTAAGCGTTTAAGATGAGCTACAAAATTACCCCAAACTACGTAGCGAACACCGTGCTGCGTTAGCGGCCCGCGTAGCCTATTGCTTTTCCCGCTCTTCACTTATTTCTCTCTAGCCCCCATTCCATGCCCGTTTCTTCTCACCCACGCTTTCCAGAGCTTCATGGCCATCGCGGCTGCCGGGGTCTGCGTCCCGAGAATACCTTGCCCGCGTTTCTGCATGCCCTCGTTCTGGGCATCGATGTACTGGAAATGGACGTGGTTATTTCTGCCGATAACCAGGTGGTCGTCTCGCACGAGCCCTGGCTTAATCCGGCCATTTGCCTCGGCCCTGAAGGCCAAATCTTCGAAAAAAGCCCTTCTCCGAACTGCAATCTGTACCAGATGCCCTACGCCACCATTCGCCGTTGCGATTGCGGCCAGCGGCGTCATCCGGCCTTTCCAGAGCAGGTTTCGGAGCCTGCCTACAAGCCTTTGCTGCGAGAAGTGCTGGCTGCTACCGAGGCCGTGATTCAGCCCGTTGGCCGCCCACCAATTCGCTATGCCATCGAAATAAAAAGCAGCCCGGCCGATGACAACATCTTCCATCCCATCCCCGAGGATTTTTTATCCCTGGTCTTGGCCGAAATCAATAAGGCGCAGGTTGCAGCCCGTACCACCGTGCTCTGTTTCGACCCGCGGATTCTTCGGCTCGTTCATCAGCAGCAACCCGACCTGGCTACCTGCCTGCTCCTCGAAGCCGACCAACCCTGGCTTGCCAGCATCCGAGAGCTAGGCTTCGTGCCCACCACATTGGGTCCCGATTTTACTTCCGTTACAGCGGCAGCCGTGCATCAGTTACGCCGCCACTACCAAGGCCTGCGCCTTGTACCATGGACCGTAAATCAACAGTCCGATATGATAACCCTAATCGCCCTAGGCGTAGACGGCATCACAACTGACTACCCAAACCGATTTCTGGCGCTCACAACCGAGTAGGCTTAGCATACGTCTTTTTAAAGGCCGGTTTTTGTGCCCGGCCTGCGGCATCGTGCCTTAAGCAGTAATCAAATAAGTGTATCAGTCAGCAAGCAAGATGTGTTACAATAATGATTTGTAAAGTGTAAACATGTTCAATATTGTACATGTTTTGTAATGATGTAACGGTATTGTTCGAATAAGTTAACATCGTTACAAGTGTAATTAATGTTCAATCGTGTTTGTTTAATCGAGTTACATTAAACATATTTGCATCAGCGTTACGCAACACCATTTCTATGCCACATCAGGGCGAAATCCTTCAAGAAGCCATCAAAAACAGTGGTATTTCCATCACGCGCATCGTCGATGAGCTAGGTATTACACGTCCAACCATCTACCGTAAATTCAAAGATGATACACTTGACTACAGCTTTGTAAAAAGAATTGGTGAAATAATCAATCATGATTTTTCGGACGAATTTACAAGTGTACAACAATCTGTTTTGCCGTTTGTAACATCTGTCCAAAA
>JAQBNT010000265.1 GCA_028288445.1 Hymenobacter sp.
CCCGCACGAAACCTGTGCCCTGCCGCATGGCCACCCGCGTGCCCAGCATGGAGCCCAGCACGTTGCACGCCGCCATGGGCAGCGCCACTTGGTACAGCACCTGCCCGGTCGAAACAAAGTAGGCCAGTCCGGCAATGTTGGTGGCTACGTTCACCACTTTGGATGAAGCCGAGGCTGCTAGAAAATCATAGCCAAACAGCCCGACGAAGGCGAACAGCAGCAAGCTGCCCGTGCCCGGCCCAAAAAAACCGTCGTAGAAGCCGAGGCTGGCCCCCAGTGCCACGCCCGTCCACAGCTCGCGGTGGCCGTGCAGGCGTGGGGCGTGCAGGCTTCCAAAGTCCTTGCGCCAGAAGGTGTAGGCGGCCATCAGCACCAGCAGGGCCAGCACCAGCGGCTTCACCAGGTCTTTGTTGAGGCCGCTTACGGCGCGGGCACCCAGCAGCGCGAAGCAGCCGGCCACTAGTGCTGCCACCGCCACCGTGCGCCAGCGAATGGGCACGCCCGTAAGGCCCTTTAAATAGCGGAATGCCGAAGCCGACGTGCCCGCCAGGCTGGCCACTTTGCCGGTGCCCAGTACCATGGGAATGGGCACGTTGGGCAGCAGCAACAGCAGCGCCGGCAGCTGAATCAGCCCGCCGCCGCCCACCATAGCATCAATAAACCCGGCTAGAAGGGCGAAAAAGCAAAGCAGTGGGAGCGCAACCGTCATGGCGCGAAGGTAATGCTGGGAGCAACGAGCTACCCATTGAAATCAATAGGCATAATGACCGTTGGTGGTTTCTGTAGCAATTCTCATCAGGTAGATAAACCCAGCAATTATCGGCACGAAAATGCACAAGCAAATCACCAAGGGTTTCACGATGCTTTTGGCCGGCAACTCGTCGCGGCTCGCAATGAATTTCTTGGCATACATCTCCAGACCCATCGCCCCGAGGTAGCCCACCACGATTGGGAAAACGCCGCTGGTAGAGCCGATGGGCACATACGTCATCAGCCAAACCATGGCTACAGTGTAGCCAATGCTGCCCCACAGGGCTTTGCGCGCCGCCTCGGGCTGGCCAACATCTTTTAGATTTTGGGCTGTCATCACCCCGCCGGCAATGGCGCTGAACAACATAGAAAACGCCCGGATGGCACGCGCCGAGTAGAGCGGCAAGCTGGCGGCGAAGCTTGGTGATGGGTTTTCGGACTGCATTGTTTAAAACGGCGGCTCCTCGCCGAAACTATTGCTCTTTGGGAAAGGTACCGGCGACTCGTTGATTTTCGAGCCCAGGCGAATGGTGGTCGGGGCGAAGGGGCTCGGCTCGTTGTCGAAGTTGCTGGCGGGCAGGCCCATGGGCTGGTAGCCGCTGCTGTCGAAGCCACCGCCCACGCCGTCGAGGTCGGCAAACTTGGTGAACTTGCCGATGAACTTGAGCTGCACGGTTTCGAGCGAGCCGTTCCGGTGCTTGGCGATGATTACTTCGCCCACGCCTTGGGTTGAGTTGCCCTCGGCATCCTGGTCGAGACCGTAGTATTCGGGCCGGTAGAGGAAGATTACCATGTCGGCATCCTGCTCGATAGAGCCCGATTCCCGCAGGTCACTCAGCTGCGGCTTCTTGTCGCCGCCCCGGGTTTCTACCGAGCGCGAGAGCTGCGACAGGGCCAGCACGGGCACGTTCAGCTCTTTGGCAATGCCCTTAAGAGCCCGCGAGATGCTGGCAATTTCCTGCTCGCGGTTGCCGCCGCGACCGTCGGTGTTGCCGCTCATCAGCTGCAAATAGTCGACGATAATCATCTGCACGTCTTTTTGCGAGCGCAGGCGGCGGCACTTCGTGCGCAGCTCGCGGATGCTCAGGCCGGGCGTATCATCAATGTAAATCGGCGCGGCCGAGAGGGCCGTGATTTTGTGGTTGAGCTGCTGCCACTCGTGGTCGGCGAGGCTGCCTTTTTTGATTTTCTCCGAATCGAGCTCTGCCTCGGCTGAAATCAGACGATTAACGAGCTGGAGCGAGGACATTTCCAGCGAAAAAATGGCCACGGCTTTCTTGAAATCAACCGCCGCATTGCGCATGGCCGATACTACAAAAGCAGTTTTGCCCATTCCCGGACGGGCCGCAATAATCACAAGGTCAGATGGTTGCCAGCCACTCGTGACGCGGTCCAGCGCGGTGAAGCCGGTGGGTACGCCGGTCAGGCCGTCGCTCTGGTTCTTTTTTTCTTCGAGCTCCTTGATGGCCTTGCCCATCAGGCTCCGCATGTCGTCGAAATTCTTCCGAATGTTCGATTCCGACACCTCGAACAGGGCCGATTCGGTATCATCCAGTAGCTTGAACACGTCGGTGGTGTCCTCGAAGGCGTCGCGCTGGATTTCGCTCGAAATTCGAATCAGCTCGCGCTTGATGGCAGTTTCGGTGATGATGCGGGCGTGGTACTCGACGTTGGCGGCCGAGTTCACTTTCAGCGTGAGGTTGGCCACATAGAAGGGGCCGCCGGCGGCTTCGAGCTCGCCCATCTCGCGCAGCTCGTGCACCACGGTGAGCTGGTCGATGGGCTCCGACTTGTCAAAGAGCCGGATAACGGCGCGGTAAATGCGCTGGTGGCTGTCCTTGTAAAAGCTCTCGGGCTTGAGCAAGTCAATAACCGAGGTGAGGGCATCTTTTTCCAGCATCAGGGCACCGAGCACGGCCATTTCGAGCTCGGGAGCCTGGGGCGGCAGCTTGCCGGCCGCACTGGCATTCTGGGGGACCACCATGCCGCCCCGATTAGTCCAGGCCGCTTTGGCACGGGCGGCGGATTGCTTCAGGCGGTCATCCATTTGGTCGGGCATAGGGAAAGGTGGCTAGCTAAGGTAACGAAATAGCGGGGGACAACGAGGCCGGCCCGGGAAGTAAAACCGAGCCGGCCACGATATACACAAAGTTAACCCCGACGGCACGGAAAAGATTGGCCCGCGCCGCCGATTCTTTCTTGCTGGCAATGGCAGCGGCGGCCGGACCTTTGTACTTTCGCGCCCTTGCTTTCTGGTTGTCAGTGGCTAATTCTGAGTTGTCGGGGGGCGGCCGTTGGGGAGGAATTTCTCAGTACCCAGCCCGGCATTATTTCCCTGCGCGCTGACAACGAACACCTAACGTCTTCTCCATTTGGAATCCACCATCAGTCCCGCCCCGCCCGAACGGAACGTCGGCGCAAGCCAAGCCATTCACCTCATCGCGGTGGGCGGCAGCATCATGCATAATCTGGCGCTGGCCCTGCACCGCCGGGGTGCCCGCGTCACGGGCTCCGACGACGAAATTTTTGAGCCTGCTAAAGGCCGCCTTGCCGCTGCCGGCCTGCTACCCGCCCAGGAGGGCTGGGACCCGGCCCGCATCACGCCCGACCTGTCGGCCGTTATCGTGGGCATGCACGCCCGGTCCGACAACCCCGAGTTGCTCCGTGCCCAGGAGCTGGGCCTGAAAATCTACTCCTTTCCCGAGTACATCTACGAGGCCAGCCGCGACAAGCAGCGCATCGTAATCGGCGGCTCGCACGGTAAAACCAGCATCACGGCCTGCATTCTGCACGTTTTAAGGTTCCATAATCGCAAGTTTGATTACGCCGTGGGCGCACAATTGGCGGGCTTCGATTTGATGGTGCAACTGACGGATGACGCGCCCATTATTATCATCGAGGGCGATGAATACTTGTCGTCGCCGGTGGACCGGCGGCCGAAATTTCACCTCTATCAGCACCACATCGGGGTGATTTCGGGCATCAGCTGGGACCACATCAACGTGTTTCCGACCGAGGAAATCTACCGCGAGCAGTTCCGCATCTTCGCCGACATGACGCCCAAGGCCGGCGTGCTTATCTACGACCGCGACGACGAGCAAACCCAGCTCATCGCCGTGCCCACCAACCCCGACGTGACCTACATCGGCTACGGCCCGCACGAGCACGTCATCCGCGAGGGCCGCACCTTCCTCATCACCAAAAAGGACGAGGAAGTGCCCGTGCAGGTCTTCGGCGAGCACAACCTGCGCAATATTTCGGCGGCCAAGGAGGTGTGCAAGCAATTGGGCATCAAGGGCAAGGATTTCTTCCGGGCGGTGGCCACGTTCCCCGGCGCGGCGCGGCGGCTGGAATTGGTGCGCGAAGGCGCTACCTCGGTGGTCTACAAGGATTTTGCCCACGCGCCCAGCAAGCTCAAAGCCACGGCCACGGCCCTGAAAAAGCAGTTTCCGCAGCGCCGCCTGGTGGCTTGCCTGGAACTGCACACATTCAGCAGCCTCAACCCGGCCTTCCTGCCACAATACGCGCACTGCTTCGATGCGCCCGACGTGGCGGTGGTCTACTTCAACCCGCACGTATTGGAACACAAGCGCCTGCCGCCGCTGGCCGCCGCCACGGTGGCCGAAGCATTCCAGCGCCCCGACATTAAAGTCATCACCGACAGCGCCGAGCTGGCTGCGTTTTTAAGAAGCCAGCCCTGGGCCAATGCCAACCTGCTGCTCATGTCCTCCGGCACGTTCGACGGGCTGGATTTGAATGGTCTGGCGGCCGAAATCACGGAATAGGCCGAGCATTGTCATTCCGACGCAGGAGGAATCTGAGAAAACCGTTCAACCTAAATTTTACCCAGATTCCTTCTGCGTCGGAATGGCAGCCGTTCACTCAAAGAAAAAAGCCCGCTAGTCAGCGGGCTTTTTTGGCGTTGGAGGCACGGCGGGCCTTTTCTTATCGGTGGTGATGAGCAGCGCCAGCGCCGTAAGCGCGGCCCGCAGCAGCCATTTATTGCGCGTGTTCATTTTGTAGGGGCCGAGGAAAAGAGGGAGTTGTTGGTGTCCACCTTCAGGTCGCAGGTGCTGCCGCCTACTTTCTCGCCGCAGGTGGTGCCCACGATGCGGCCATTCTCAAAATTGAAAAAGCACATGGGGCAGCCCTGGCCGCTGATGGTGTAGCGCTGGGCGTTGGGACTCAGGTAATACGTGTTGTCGCCGCCAGTAGTAAGGGGCAGGGCCATGGCCCGGAACATGCCGTTGCGCAGGCCCATGCCGATGAGGTAGTAGCTCACCGGCTCGTCAGGGCCGGCGGGGGCTTTGCGCACCTGAATTTTGTCGATGACGGTGCCGTCGGCAAACTGCCGGATGAAGGCTTTGGCCAGCTCGCTGCGGGGCGTGGTGTACTCCGTCGAGCTGTCGGTGAAATGCACAATTTGCCGGCTTTCTGGCTTGGCAATTACTTCGCCCTTGATGCGGTTGGGACTGCCGAACTCATTGGTGGCCTGCTTGGTGCTTTCGCACGACATGGCCAGCAACACCACCAGAATGCTCAACAGGCCCAAACCGAGTAGACGAGGCAGGTATTTCATAAATACAATAAGAAATGAAGAATGAGGGATGAAGAGTTATTTGAACGGTAATTCTTCATCCCTCATTGCTAATTAAGCACCGCGTTCTAGCGGGCTTTGTAGTACTTACGGGCTTCGGGCAATTCGCGCTGAATATCTGCGATGCGGGTGCCGTTGGAGGGGTGAGTGGAGAGGAATTCGGGCGGCGAGGCCTGGTTCTCGCGGGCATCCATGCGCTGCCAGAACGTGATAGCGCCGTCGGGATTGTACCCGGCCATGGCCATGAAAATCAGGCCCAAATGGTCGGCTTCCGACTCTTGGTTGCGGCCGTATTTCAGCAGGCCCACCTGCGAGCCCACGCCGAAAGCCTGCAACGCCAGCTGCTGCGTGGCGGCGCTGTTTGTGGAGAGCGCGGCCGACAAGGCCTGCCCGCCCAGCTGCTGCACCAGGCCTTGGCTCATGCGCTCGGAGCCGTGCTTGGCCACGGCGTGCGCGATTTCGTGCGACATCACCACGGCCAGGCCGTTCTCATCCTGCGTGATGGGCAGGATGCCGGTGTACACGGCCACTTTGCCGCCGGGCATGCACCAGGCGTTCTGCTGGGCATCGTCCTTGATGACGTTGAATTCCCACTGGTAGCCATTCAGCTGGTCAGAGGCGTTTTGCTGGCGGAAATACGTTTCTACCGCCGCCTGAATGCGCTGGCCGACGCTACGAACCATGGTTACCTGCTGCGAGTTGGTGGAGAGCGGGCCTTTGGCGATAACGTCGCGGTACTGCGTGGCGGCCAGGGTGTTAATTTCGCTGTCGCTCACGAGGCTGAGCTGGCGGCGGCCCGTGATGGGCACCGTGGAGCAGGCGGCCAAAAAGGCCAGGCTGGCTACGAGGGTGAGTTTTCTAAGCATGGGAGTGAGGGAGAAAGATGGGTGGCAGCGTCAGGCTCGGGCCCGATGTTTTGGGCCGAAGCGCGGGCTGCCGTTGCGGCCTATACGGCAGCAGGGCGGGGTAAAGTTTTGGCTTTATACAGCTACCGGGCCGGAAAAACCGGCCGCCGGATTGCCGTAAGCCAACGGGGAGCCGTAGTTTTGACCTATCTCCGACCCGCCTTTCCCGTCGCCATGAAAATCATCTGCATCGGCCGCAACTACGCCGACCACATTGCCGAGCTGCACAACGAGGTGCCTTCCGCGCCCGTCATCTTTATGAAGCCCGAAACGGCGCTGCTGCAACGCGGCCAGCCGTTTTTCATTCCCGAATTCTCGCAGGACATTCACCACGAAATAGAGCTGGTGCTGCGCGTGAGCAAGAACGGCCGGCACATCGACGAGTCGTTTGCCCTCAATTATTTCGACGCCATCGGCCTGGGCATCGACTTCACGGCCCGCGACCTGCAAGCCGAGCTCAAGCAGAAAGGCCTGCCCTGGGAGTTGGCCAAAGCCTTCGACGGCTCTGCCCCTATTTCGTCCACCTTCAAGCCCGTGGCCGAGTTTGCTGACCTGGCCAATATCAACTTCCACCTCGAAGTGAACGGCGAAACCCGCCAGACCGGCAACTCCGGCCTGATGCTGCACCCCTTCGCCAAAATCATCGCCTTCGTCTCGAAATACATCTCCCTGAAAATGGGCGACCTGATTTTTACCGGCACGCCCGCTGGCGTGGGGCCGGTGAAGGTGGGCGACCAGCTAGAAGGTTTCCTGGAAGGGGAGAAGCTGCTGGAACTGGGGATTCGGTAAGAATTAGGAACGGGGGTAGAGACGCATACTTGCGTCTCGTCGTTGAACGGCACCGCTGAACGCATCCTGACGGCGCGAACGCCGAGACGCAAGTATGCGTCTCTACCCCCGTTCATCGAAACAAAGAATAGGCTGAATTAAAAGAAGCGTTATTGTGCAAAAGGGAAAGCTAACTGTGCGGTTGATTGTAAGTGTGTTTCTGGTGCTGCTGGCGTGGCGGGTAGGGGGCCAAGAGTCCGACTCTTCTGACCACGACCACAGCCTGACCGAGCTGCTGAATGCCGGACGGCCCATCGTGGCTCCGGGGTATTTTATGTTTCCGATTGCGCCGGGCAAGCCGGGCTTCCTGGCCGGGAGCATGGGCGAGCTGCGGCCCAACCACTTCCACGGCGGCATCGACATCAAAACCGGCGGCGGGGTGAACCAGCCCGTGTACGCCGCCGCCGATGGCTACGTATCGCGCCTCAAGCAGTCGTCGTTTGGCTACGGCAACGTGCTCTACATCACGCACCCGAATGGACTGACCACGGTGTACGGCCACCTGAACGAGTTCAAAGGCGCGATTGCTCCAGAGCTGCTGCGCCGGCAATACGACAAGCAGAGCTACGAGCTGGAATGCTTCTTCGAGAAGGACCGGTTTCCGGTGAAGCGGGGCGAGCTGGTGGCGCTGAGCGGCAACACCGGTGGCTCGGCCGGCCCGCACCTGCACTGGGAAGTGCGCGATGCCCAGGACCGGCAGTACAACCCCCTGCAATGGGGCGGCTTCCCCGAGATTCAGGACCATGTGGCGCCTACGTTGCAGGCGTTTGCGCTGGAGCCCTTGGGCATTGAGGCGCGGGTGAAGAACGTGTTTGCCAAGGCGCTGTTTGTGCCCAAGGTGCAGCCCGGGCCGGGCGTGGCCACCACCTGGGCCGATACCATCAGCGCCTTTGGCACGGTGGGAGTGTTGGTGCAGGGGTTCGATAGGTTCGACAATGCCTGGAACAAGAACGGCATTCAGCGGGTGGCGGTGACGGTGAACGGGCAGCCGTTTTACCAGCACAACATCGACGCCATTCCCTTCCCCACGGGCACCCGGCAGGTGGGCAACTTCGTTGATTTCCTGTACCAGAACACCCAGGGGCGCACCCTGCAAAAGCTGTGGGTAGATGAAGGCAACGACCTCCAGATGTACGCCACCACCAGCCCCGGCAAGGGCCGCCTCAACGTGGAAGCCGGCAAAACCTACAACGTCGACATCACCCTGGCCGACTCCTACAACAACCAGACGGCCCTGCATCTGGTGCTGCGCGGCGAGCAGCCTGCTTACTTCAAAACCCGCTCCGGCACGGTGAAGAAGCCGGCTCTGCGCTTCGAGGTGACGCGCAACCTGCTCAAAGCCGTGTCGGCCGACCCCAGCACGGATTCGGTAGGGGCCAACCTGGTGCTGTTGCGTGGCAACCGCCGCCTCGAAATCCGGCCGAGCTACACCCAGAACAGCGAAAACGTGTACCTCTACGACCTGCGCGCCGGCCTGCCCGATTCCATTCGCTTCGGCAGCATCACCAAGAAGTTTGACCGGCAGGTGATGATTCCGGCCGGCCGGGAAACCAACTACGCCACGGCCAAGCTCAACGTCATGTTCGGCAAGGAAACGCTGTTTGGCAACATTTACCTTGCCACCGCCTACAAGCCCGAGCCCACTGGCAGCGGCTTCTGGACGGTGGGCTCGCCGCTGCTGCCGCTCTACCACACGGCCGTGCTCACCCTCAAGCCCGCTGCCCCGCCCGCCGACCCGGCCCGCACCGCCATCTACGCGGCCACGGCCGCCGGCGGCAAGGCCTACCTCGGCGGCAAGTGGGACGAGCAGGGGCAGATTACGGCCAACATCCGCCAGTTCGGCTCCTACCGCATCCTCACCGATACCAAAGCGCCGGAGGGCAGCCTCGTGGGCCGCGCCGGGGGGCAGCTGTCGTTCCGCATCGGCGACGATATGTCGGGGCTGGCCAGCTACCGGCTGCTCATCGGCGGGCAGTTCCGCTTGCTGCGCTTCGAACACAAAAAAGCCCTGCTTTTCACCGTGCCCACCGATACCCTCGGCCCGCGCCTGCGTGGCCCCGCCGAGCTGCGTTTGACGGACCAGGCCGGGAATGAGCGGGTGATTCCGTTGAGCCTGTAGCAGCAGGGGAGGGGATGAGCGAACGAAACTCCCCTCCTTACCAAGGAGGGGATGCCGGCGCGAAGCGCTGGCTGGGGTGGTTGTGGCGTTGAACGGCACCCAAATGGGTCCAGTCCCGCCGTTCAACGCCCACAACCACCCCAGTTGAGCCTGCGGCTCAACGTCCCCTCCTTGGTAAGGAGGGGAGTTTTCCGTTCTTTCGTCTTCCCTTAGTAACCCAAAACACTAGCCCACCATGCCCCTCGAACCCGGCCAACCCGCCCCCGATTTCACCGCCCAGGACCAGGACGGCAACACCGTCAGCCTGCACGATTTCCGCGGCCAGAAAGTGGCCCTCTACTTCTATCCCAAGGACGACACCCCCGGCTGCACCGCCCAGGCCTGCAACCTGCGCGACCACCAGGAGGAGCTCAAAGCCGGCAACATCCAGGTCATCGGCGTGAGCATTGACGGCGAGGCGGCCCACAAGAAATTCGCCCTCAAGTACGACCTGCCCTTCCCGCTGCTCGTCGATACCGACAAAACCATTGTGCAGGCCTACGGCGTGTGGCAGGAAAAGAAAAATTACGGCAAAACCTACATGGGCACCGTCCGCACCACCTTCCTGATTGACGAGAACGGCCTGATTGAGCAGGTTATCAAGAAAGTCGACACCAAAGAGCACGCCGCCCAGCTGCTGAAGTAACGGCCGTGGCCTTGCTACCCGCAGTACGCGCGTACCGCTGCCGTTTCCGTCCGGCGAAGCCCGTGGTACGCGCGTACCGAGGCCATTTCCGTCCGGCGGAGCCCGTGGTACGCGCGTACCACGGGCATTTCCGAACAGCGGGGCCCTTGGTACGCGCGTACTGCGGCCATTTCTGGTCGGAAAAGCCCGTGGTACGCGCGTACCGGGCTTATTTCCGGCCGGCGGAGGCGTTGGTACGCGCGTACCGTGTCCATCCCGCCGTTTACTACCTTTACCCACCGAACCCAACTATTCCCGACTCATGACCGATACCACCGCCAAGACCGTCGAAAAACCCGAAAAGACGAACGAAGAGCTCAAGGAAATTGCCACCCAGGTGCGCCGCGACATCGTGCGCATGGTGCACGCCGTGAACTCGGGCCACCCCGGCGGCTCGCTCGGCATCACCGATTTGCTGGTGGCGCTCTACTTCAAGGTAATGAAGCACCACCCCGAGCCCTTCGACATGGACGGCAAGGACCAGGACCTGTTTTTCCTGTCCAACGGCCACACCTCGGCCACCATGTATTCGTGTCTGGCCCGTACCGGCTACTTCCCCGTCAGCGAGCTGGCCACGTTCCGCAAGCTCAACTCGCGCCTCCAGGGCCACCCCACCACGCACGAAGGCTTGCCCGGCGTGCGCGTGGCCTCGGGTTCGCTGGGCCAGGGCCTGAGCGTGGCCTGCGGCGCGGCCCAGGCCAAAAAGATGAACGGCGACAAGCAGCGCGTGTTCGTGCTCATGGGCGACGGCGAGCTCGAAGAAGGCCAGAACTGGGAGGCCGCCCTCTATGCCAGCCACCACAAAATCGACAACCTGATTGCCATCGTGGACCGCAACGGCCAGCAGATTGACGGCTCGACCGACGAAATCGGTGGCCTCGGTGACATCGCGGCCAAGTTCAAGGCCTTCGGCTGGCAGGTCATCGAAGGCGACGGCAACCACTTCGATTCCCTGATTCCGACCCTCGAAAGCTGCGTAGCCGCCGCCGGCAAAGGCCGCCCCGTCATGTTCGTAATGGATACGAAAATGGGCTTCGGCGTCGATTTCATGATGGACGGCCACAAGTGGCACGGCGTCGCTCCGAACGATGCGCAGCTGGCCACCGCGCTGGATGAGCTGAAAGTAGGCACCGAAGGCGACTACTAGGCTGCGGCCGTTGCTCATGCTGCCGCGCTTGCTCCGGGCCTTGTGTTTTTTGTTGCTGGTGGCCCCGCTGGGGCTGCCAGTACAGGAAGCGCGTGCCCAAAACGCCCCGCCCGAAAAGCCCAAAGTCACTCGCATTCTCTTCCTGCTCGATGCTTCGGGCTCGATGATGGCGCCCTGGGAAGGCCAGCCCCGCTGGGAAGTGGCCAAGCGCATGCTCAGCAAGATGGTCGACTCGCTCAACGCCTACCCCAACCTGGAGCTGGGCCTGCGCGTGTACGGCCACCAGTACCCGAACTCCGAGAAAAACTGCCAGGACTCGAAGCTGGAAGTGGCCTTCGCGCCCCGCAACGCCGCCGCCATCAAGAAGAAGCTGACCACGCTCAAGGCCCAGGGCAACACGCCCATCACGTATTCGCTGGAGCAGTCGGCCAATGACTTCCCCACCGATAAGCAGTCCCGCAATGTGTTGCTGCTGATTACGGACGGCCTCGAATCGTGCAACCGCGATCCCTGCGCGGCCTCCATCGCCCTGCAGCGCAAGCACGTTTTCCTCAAGCCGTTCGTCATCGGCATTGGGGCTGAGCGGGATTTCGGCAAGCAGCTCGAATGCCTCGGTCAGTACTACAACGCTGCTGAGGTGAAGACCTTCCGCACGGTGATGAACGACGTCATCGCCAAAACCCTGAGCAAAACCACCGTCTCCGTCAACCTCACCGACGCCAACGGCAAGCCCGTGGAAACGAACGTCAACATGACGTTCGTGAACAACGTGACCGAGCAGCCCGAGTACAACTACGTGCACTACCGCGACGCCCAGGGCAAGGCCGACGTGCTCGACATCGACGCCCTGCAGAGCTACGACCTCGTGATAAACACCGTGCCGCCCGTGCGCCAGGCCAATATCCCCATCACCCCCGGCAAAGCCAACGTCCTTACCTACAAAACCCCGCAGGGCACCCTCTGGCTGCAAAACCCGCCCCTCTCGCCCAACCCCTACGGCACCATCCGCGCCGTAGTGCGCACTCCGGCGGGGGCTACCGTCACGGCCGGCACCTTCGGCACCCGCCAGAAGCTGCTGGCCGGCAACTACGAAGTCGAAGCCCTCACCCTGCCGCGCACCATCCGCCGCCTCACCATCAAGCAGGGCCAGGAATACACCTTCACTTACGACGCCCCCGGCACCCTCAACATCACCTCGGATTTGAAAGGCTACGGCAGTATTTACCAGCTGAATGATGACGAATCCCAGACCTGGATTTATGACCTGCCACAAGGCGGCAGCAGCAAAATCAACCTGCCCATGCAGCCGGGAGCTTACCGGCTGGTGTTCCGCACCGCCACCAGCAATGGCAGCAAGTACACGGACGTGCGCAATTTCAGTATTCGGAGCGGGCAGACGACTTCGGTGGCTATTTTCGGAAAATAAAGTAGAACGAAAACTCCCCTCCTTACCAAGGAGGGGATGCTGGCGCTAAGCGGCAGCTGGGGTGGTTGTGGCGTGCAAGAGTCGTTGAACGGAATCCAAGAGCCACAACCCATGACCATCCTCAACAATCTCCCTCACAAAAAAGACGAACGCCGTACCCTGCGCAACAACCTGACATCCGCCGAAGCAGTGCTTTGGAACAGATTAAAAAGCAGCCAGCTCAACGGCCGCAAATTCCGCCGCCAGCACAGCATTGGTGAATTCATTTTAGATTTCTATTGCCCGCAGGAAAAGCTTGCGGTTGAATTAGATGGCGCGGGTCATTTCACAGCTTCCGGTAATTTGCACGACGCGGCGCGAACTGATTATTTGAATGCGGCGGGCATTCGGGTTATTAGATTTGAGAATAAGCTGATATGGTCTTCGCTGGAAAGTGTATTACAGACTATTGAAAGTAGTTTTAGTACGCGCTGACGCTTGCCGTTCAACGCCACAACCACCCCAGTTGAGCCTGCGGCTCAACGTCCCCTCCTTGGTAAGGAGGGGAGTTTGCTCTAACGAAACCTCCTTAATATCCCAATGAAAGACTTCCCCTACACCGAATCCAAAGACACCCGCAGCGGCTTCGGCGCTGGCCTGGCCGAGCTGGGCACCACCCACCCCAACGTCGTCGCCCTCTGCGCCGACCTCACCGGCTCGCTCAAGATGGACGCCTTCAAAAAGGCCTTCCCCGAGCGGTTTTTCCAGGTCGGCATTGCCGAGGCCAACATGATGGGCGTGGCCGCCGGTATGACCATTGGCGGTAAAATCCCCTTCACGGGCACCTTCGCCAACTTCAGCACCGGCCGCGTCTATGACCAGATTCGCCAGAGCATTGCTTACTCCGGCAAAAACGTGAAAATTTGCGCCTCTCACGCCGGCCTCACGCTGGGCGAAGACGGTGCCACCCACCAGATTCTGGAAGACCTCGGCATGATGAAAATGCTGCCCGGCATGACCGTCATCAACCCCTGCGACTACAACCAGACCAAAGCCGCCACCATCGCCATCGCCGACTACGAAGGCCCCGTGTACCTGCGTTTCGGCCGCCCCGTGGTGCCCAACTTCACGCCCGCCGACCAGAAATTCGAAATTGGCAAAGCCTGGGTCCTGAACGAAGGCCCCGACGTGAGCATCTTCGCCACCGGCCACCTCGTGTGGAAAGCCGTGCTCGCTGGCAAACTCCTGGCCGAGAAAGGCATCAACGCCGAAATTATCAACATCCACACCATCAAACCGC
>JAQBNT010000006.1 GCA_028288445.1 Hymenobacter sp.
GTTTCCGGGCAGGCCCCAAAACTACGTTTAACATCCGATAATGTTTACTTATCGGATGTTAAACGTAGTTTTGGGGCCTGCCCGGAAACAGGCCGTTTACTTCCTAGCCTATCCGCTACATGGAAAATGCATCGGTGCCGACAGTTGCCTGGCGGGTGCCGATAACTCGGAAGTGATGAACCAGACCAAGCACAAGACCTCCGAGATGATTCGCCGCTACACCCGCCTCGACAACGTGCGCCAGCACAACGCCACCCAGAAACTGGGGCTGTAAGGTCCTCCCGGCGGGAGATTGGGGCCGCGTATTGCGTGCTTTTTCTACTTTTGAGTCGTATTTTTCACTTACTTCTGAATCCGCATGGCCCTCAATTTTGATGAATTCCAAAAAGTATTAGAAACGGCCCAGCAGGCCGACGCCCTCAAAGCCGACCTCAAACGCCGCGTAAAAAAGGTCGCCAACGCGCTGGAGGCCCTGCAGGCCGCGCTCGCGGAAATGGAAACCGTGCTTTCGGATGAGTACATCGCGACGCCCAAGACCCGCAAGCCCCGCACCCCGCGCACGCCAACCGAAGGCCCCGCAGAGGGTGCCGCGCCCAAGAAACCCGGTCGCCCAAAGAAAACCGCAGCATAAACTAGCCGGCATAAACCAGCTCAGGCTTCCTGGGCTGGTTTATGCCGGTTTCTATTCGTCGAAACGGGCGTACGCCACAGGAAGAAGCTGCATTACGCAGTCCGGCGTTGCCTGGCGCGGAGCGCGGAGTTTTGTAACCTCCGCGATTGCAGGTGCGGGCCGTGGTCAGGGTGATGGGGGTTTGAGCGCCGGTGGGGAGGTGCGCAGGTGCTGCAAAATGATGCCCCACAGCACGGGGTAGGGAATTATCTCGACTTCCGCAAAAGCCTCACCGGGCGGTGGGGTGTTTGCCAGCTGGTGCAGGAGCGGTCCGGCGCGCTCCGCACACCGGGCGGGGTCAAACTGCTCGTCGGCAATGAGCTGAAGCAAGCGCAGAAACAGGCGGGTGCGTTGATTGGTCGCTTCCCGCAGGTGGCGCAGTCGGTACTTGCGCAGGGATTCCATCCGGAGCACCACGGCGTCGGCATCCCGTTCCTGCAGGAAGTAGAGCACCTGCCCAACCAGAATGGCGACGTTGAGCCCGCATTTATCGCGGCTGTATTCGGGCATCATCAGCGCGAGCTTGCCCAGCTGCCGGCGGCGGGCCAGGCTGGGCTTGGTGGGCGGCCGCACGAAGTCCAAGTAAGCGCCGAACAACTCCCAGCGCTGCTGCGCCCGTTTGTTCTGACGCTCAAAGGCCGGGCTAAGCTGGGCCCGCTGCACCACCCGCCGGGCCAGGTCAAACTGGCCGGCGTGCATGGCCAGCAAGAGGCGGTGCTCCTCAAAATACATCCAGTTCACCGCCGTGGGATGAAAATGCTTCTCAGCTTCCTGGGCCACGGCCAGCCCCATTTCGGGTTGCTGGGTCAGCAGGTACGCATACATTCGCATGAACAGGTTAAAGCGGACATCAAACCGGTGCGCGTTGAACTGCCCGCGGGCCAGCTGGCGCTCCGACTCCAGGGTGAAGTCGATGATGCCCTGGTAGTCGCCCGATTGCTCCAGGTACACCATCTGCATGCGGTAGTAGAGGTCGGCCGTGCCGGGGGTCTGGGCCTGCTGGTGCAGCTGCCGCAGTTGTTCGAGCTGATGCTTTAGCGCGGCCAGCGTGGCGGAGAGCGGCAGCACCAGGCCGGTGCGCGCCAACCGCACTTCGGCGTATATCGCTTCGGCTTGCTCCTCCAGTCGCCGGAGTTCCTGCAAACGCTCCAGGTCCTTCGCCACGGCCCGGAATTTTTTCGCCTCCTGCATTTCGGCATAAATGGTGCGCAGTTGCTGCGCGGCCTCAATCGCATAGGCCGTAAAGCCATCCTGTGTAGCCTTCGCCAAGCAGCTGACGCACAGCCGGGCCGACAAGACCGAAGCTCCTTCCTGGTAGAGAATCAGGCCCTTGTGCAGCAGGTCGAGGCATTCGAGCTGGTACCGGCGGGAAACCGAAAAGCGGGGGTCCGAATGGTCGAGAAAGTAGAGGTGGTTGAGCAGTTTGCCAAAAACGCGGGCGTGCAACTGGCGAAAAGCGGTATCATTCTTCGCCGAGGGCTGGTCGTAGAGTGAGCGAATCAGCTGGTTTCGGGTGGGCTCTTTCCCTTCGGCCAGGGCCGATACCAACCGGTTTTCTTTGACCTTATCGCCGGCCTCCAAATCAAGCAGCGGCACTTGCCCCTGCCGGCGATTGATGATGATGCGAGCCAGATTGCGGGAATCTTTCATTTGGTGGCGAAGCCGATAGGATAGCGGGAAGCGCTGGCAATTATACCCTCCGGCTCAATCCGTGAATAAACGATTACCATATACGGGCACAAACAGTGAAATAAAGCAGAACAGTCGCAAGTTCTGCTTTCTCCTACCTTTACCGGGCAACCGGAAATCGCCCTGTTGCCTGAAATCACCCGGTTTGCGGCATGCAACGGGATTTCTACTATTCTGGTACTCTCAATCCGTCCGTATGGCTTACACGCCTCGTCTCCTGTTGCTCGCTTCCTTGGCCGTACCGGCCGGGGTCACGAGCAGTTGTTCCTCGCCCTCGAAGCCCCAAGCCGTTGATGCCCCGGTTCGCATTCGCTGGGCCAAGGACCCGGAATCGTTGGACCCGTTTGCGCAGCCCAACCAGAACGCCGTCGAGGCGCAGGGGTTGATGACCGGCAGCCTGTTGGCCGTAAACCCCGAAACCAGAAAGTTCGAGCCGTTTCTGGCCGAAGCCTTGCCCCTGGTGAGCTACAGCGGAGATTCGCTGACCCTGCTTTCTTACCGCCTGAAGCCCGCAGCCACCTGGGACTCGGGCCAGCCCATCACGGCCGCCGACGTTGCGTTCACCCTCAAGCTTATTTTTTGCAAGGGCGTACCCAACGAAGGGTTTCAGCTGCAGGAAGCCTTCATCCGGGATATACAATCGGACCCGCACGACGCGCGCCGGTTCACGCTCGTATGCAAGGGCAAAGCCCCGGACTACGCGCAGGCCTCGGGCGACTTTCCCGTGGTCCCGGAAGCCAGCCTCGACCCGGAAGGACGCCTGAGAAAGTATTCGTTGGCCGAATTCCAGGGCTGGGCCAGGGCCAGCCGGCGCACGGAGCTGGCCCAGGTGCAGCAGTTGATAGCCGCCCGCTACACGGCCCCCCGCCCGGCCCCGCACCCGCAGCAGCTAGGCGGCTGCGGGCCCTATTCGCTCACGGAATGGAACCGGGACCGGCAGGTAGTCTTCACGCGCAAAAAGAACTGGTGGGGCGATAAGGCAGGCGGCTCCATTTTGTTTCAAGCCAAGCCATCCCGGCTGGAGTACATCATCATCCCGGACGAATCTTCGGCCTCGCTGGCGTTGCGCGGCGGTCAGCTCGACGTGTTTCCCAACGTACCGGCCCGGGTATTTGAGCGGCTGAAAAACTCGGCAGCGGCGCAGCAAAAACTATCTTTTTATACCTCGCCCACCTACGAAGTGATGACGGCTGGTTTCAACACCAGCCGGCCGGCCTTGCACGACGCGGCCACCCGGCAAGCCCTGAGCCGGCTCTTCGACGCGGAGCAGCTGCGCCAGGCCAGCCAGCTGGGCAAAGGCTTCCGCACGGTCGGCCTCATCAGCCCGCAGGAGAAAGGCAAATACAATGACAGCCTGCACCTGATACCTTACAGCCCGAGCGCGGCCGCCGAACTACTCACGAAAGCCGGATGGCGCCGCGGGCCGGCCGGGTGGCACCGGCAGTTGGGCAAAAGCCCCTCGCAGCAGCTAAGCCTGCAGGTGCGCTATCGGGGCAGTGATACCAATTACGAGCTCGTGGCCCTGCAATTTGCCAGCGCCGCCAAGGGCCTGGGCATCCCGGTCACCCTGATGCCCACCGAGTCGGGCGTATTGCGCGGCCTGCTGCAAACGGGCGACTTCGACATGTACGTGCAAAGCATCAAGGGCAACCCTTTCCTGTTTAACTTTTTGCCTATCCTCGGCACCCAGGGCATTGGCGAAGCCAACCTGACCCGGTTTGCTTCGCCGGCCGCCGACCAGCTGATGCAGCAGGTGGCCGCCGCCGAATCGCCGGCCGGGCGCGATATACTGCTACGCCGATTTCAGGCCCTGATGCAGCAGCAGATGCCGCTGGTGCCACTGTACTTCGTCGCCAACCGCGTTATTACCGGCAAGAACGTAGCCGGAGTAAACGTCATGAGCCTAAAGCCAGGCTACCTGGCCTCGACGATTTACCACGTTCCCCCGGCCAGGTAACGGTCCATGAGGCAAGCATAAAAGGCCTGGCTACTACGCAATAGCCAGGCCTTTTTCGTGGTTTTCTATTGGCTGCCGGGCCGAGGGGCCTGCTCATCGGGGCCGCTGGGTTCAATCGGGCCGGCATCAGCGCTGGCCCACAAGCTTTCCCAGCGGGCCGCCGATTCAGCCACTTCGGATAGCGTAGCGGCGGCGGCCGCGTCATCCGAAGAATTCAAGTCCTACCGGGAAGCAATGCGTTGGAAACAAGGACACAAGGGCATTTTTCAGCTACTATCCAAACCGTTACAGAATTTCCCTGCAATTCAGAGCGCGTACAGATTACTTGATATGTCACACAACATTGTATTTGGTGTAAGCAAAGACATTTTTTGTACACTATAAACACTTTACAATGAGCATATTATTTTAAGTTTATTATTATTATTGTATATTTTATTAAAATAATAATAGTGACGACACGGCAAATATATTCCTTTCACATAGCCTGCTTACTGTGGTATTTTTGCGCTAAATAGCAGCTACGACTTCACCGTTACCAGTTGTTTGCCAAAAAGTTATTCGACTCCGTCTGAACTAATCAGGTATTCAGTATTTGATAAAATAGCAAAATTACCCTTTTCACTTTTCAGCCTATCGAGGCGTATTGCTAGCAAGAGCCCTACCCAGCTAGTATGACTAACAATGCAGCTCGTTATTAAAAAAAGTCCCAACGCATGCGTTGGGACTTTTTTTAATTAGAGAGTTACGCATCGTGTACAGGCTGGACTGGCCGGCCTACCCACACGAAAAAGGCCGTTGCATTACTGCAACGGCCTTCTAAAGTAGCGGGCTTAGCCTAGAGGTGTCTACCCCACCTGTTCAGCCAAAACCACGCAGCACGAGAAGGTCCTTCCTTTCCACATTTCCAGCCCGTGCGGGGTACTTATGGGTCAAAGATAACGAAGCGGTAAGCAGTACCACAAGTACTGCCACTGGCTGCTTTATCCAGACGGGGACATTTACTCGCCTAACGGCTATCAATAAACGACGAATGCCGGTTTTGCCGGAGAGGAATATGCCACCCCAGCGAGGCTTTTGCGGACTTGCCGTGCAGCGACTGTTTGCTCACCCACTGCCGCCGGACTTCCGGTGCGCCGCCTAGCGGCGGCGCGTGCTCCTGGCTCCCGTCAGCGTGGCTATCCGGTGCGCTCTACCAATTGCGCGCATCCTTTCGTCGGCCAAGCTCAAGCAGGTGGGCAAGACCAGGCAACGGCCACCAATGCCGCCTCAGAGGCGGAGGTATCCGCCTACCTTGCCCGCCCAAAGCGTTGCGCCGCCGATGGCCATGCTGGCCTACCCGCCGGCGGAGGCCGCACCCCGAGTCCCGGTTCTGCCAGCCCCGGCGCATACAGTGCGGCCAGAGGCTGGCCGGTTTTTATCGGCCGGTAATATCGTTGCCCCAACCGCCGCTGCCTACGGTCGTATCGTTGCAGGTTACATCGTTGCCCCAGCCACCGCTACCCACCGTACCATCGGCCTCAGTCTGGGGGGGAGTCGAGTCATTGGCGACTGGCTGATTCGTAGAGCTGTATCCAAGGACGGAGGCAATCTGAAACAGTGCGATGGCGAAGAAGTCGAGCATGGTATAGGGGGGTAAGTGTTTGTGTACTAACTAAGAACACAACAAAATTAGGACACCCCTTAAGCCCAGAAAAGGACACTCTTAGCGTAAATCAGACAATGAATAATACAAGTTATTCTTTTATATAATTAAGAATTTGTAATGGTCAACGTCGAATGCAGCAAGCCAGCAAGGATTTTATTTTTGCATTTTAAAAAAATATTACCTGTTTGCGACATATTAGTCGATTATTGCCTATACTATTCACGATACAAAGGTGAGTTGGCCCCGCAAATGAAAAAAGGAAACAGCTCCTGTTTTTAAGACACGGGTTTTTATGGACTGTCCAGTCTGCAAATGCCGTTTCCAGCCTGCTGAAGCTATTTTTACATGAATGACATTTCTAATCTTGCGCGAATTGTGACATCGCGTGCGCTGCATTCGGTGCCGGTGCTCGACCTGTACGCCGGGCATAAAACCAAGGAATACCAATTGGTGCACGTACTGCTAGATTCGCCAGACTATACTCAGAATCAGATAGTTAAGGCCGTATACGGCAAGTCGTCAGCCCCCAACATCCGGGCGTTGCAGAAGCTCCAGTCACGGGTGCGCAGCAAGCTGCTCAACCACCTTTATTTTCTCGACCACTCCGACTCGCGCCACCTGGTATCGCGCCGCTACCAGAATGAATGCCTCGACTTGCTGCACAAAATCAGCATTCTCTTTGCCGAGGGCGAATATGTGCTGACCGAGCAGCTGCTTAAGCGTTGCCTGAGCATGGCCCAGAAAGGGGAATTCACGCAGTACGTCGTGCAGTGTGCCCGCATGCTGAGCACACTCTACGCGCAGATGCGCAAAGCCCGCCTGTTTGAGAAAGCAGACCGGGTACTCCAGGAGGCCCAGCTTACGCAATCGTTGGAAGACGAGGCCGAGCGGCTGCACGCCCGGACGCAATTAGCCCTGGCCAGCACGGTGAGCAGCCGGCGGGCCGTGCTGCCCCTGTTGCCGGCGCACCTAGAGAAACTGGAAGCGCTGCACCGGCGGGCCAAGACCTTCAATACCTACAACTACCTCTACCGGCTCCGTTTGGCCATCCACGAGCTACAGGGTAATTACCCGGAGATTATTCGCTTGACCGCGCTGGCCAGCAAGCAGCTGCGAGAGGGCAAGCTCAACGAGCGCCGGTTCGACAAGCGCTACAACCATTTCATGACTGTTTTTGCACATTTGCGCAGCCGTCAGCCTACCAAGGGCCTGAAACTGGCGCAATTGGCCGTGCAGGATTTTCACCCCTCTTCCAGCAACTGGCTGTTTTTTCAGGAGAACCATGTGCTCTTGGCCCTACACGCGCAGGATTACGAATACGCGCAACAACTCTTCACGACGGTGATGAGAAACCCGGCCTTTCCCAAGCAGCGGCCGGCGGCCCTGGAACGCTGGGACTTATACAAAGCCTACGGCGACTTTGTGCACCCCACGCAGCGCATGGGCCCCGCGCGCCGGATGCAAATGGCCCGGTGGGCCTCGATGATGACCGAGTTCAGCACGGATAAAGCAGGACTGAACGTTGCCATCCTGGTCCTGCAAATGCTGCTTTACATGCGCGAGCGAAATTTCGAGGAAATCATGGTGCGGCTGGAACGCTTGCGCAAGTACCAGCAGCGGCACATGGCGGGCAGCGGCATGATTCGCAGCAAGCTGTTTCTGCGTCTTTTGCGCGTTATGGTGGACAAGGGCTTTAATTCAAATCAGGCGGCGGAAGGAGGAAAGGCCATTTTGCAGCAACTCCAAAGCACCAACCCGCCCGGTGAAGCCTACGCCGAAATCGAAATAATTCCCTACGAGCATTTGTGGGCACTTATTCTGGACATGCTCCGCGAGCAATTTCCAGTGCCTGTGGCCTTCGGGGCGCAGGGCCGCCCGTAGTTGCCTACGCCCATTGCGGATTTTGGCCAAGGCCAAGGGCGGGTTGCGCTGTTCATAGCAGGGTCAGCTTCGGCGGTTAAGGCTTCGTAATCCTGGGCACCATTGCTGTCGGGTGCCCACTCGTGGATGCTCTGTCCACCGGTAATGCGACGATGAGCTACCGAAATCGGCAGTGGCTTTGTGGATATAAAACGGCAAGGCTTTTATCTCCCGCACCAACGGGGTTTTTGTGGGGGTGAGAAAATCAGGATGTTGCTTCAGGCTTCAAAAACAGCTTTTTTGGTTTTCACCCCCACAAAAACCCCGTTGGTTTGCGCGCCGGCCCCAGTGTCAAACTACTTCTTGCATATGCGATAATTGCACTGATAATTGTATTTTACAAATAAAAAAATAAAAACTACTCAAAGAACTAGTAGTTTATTTTACTATTATAGTTTATAGTTTACGGGTGCTGTAACTTATTGATTATGAATTCGATATAGAGGTTCACCCCCACAAAAACCCCGTTTCACCCCCACAAAAACCCCGTTTCACCCCCACAACCCAAAAAACTTGTGGGTTTTTTGTTGTATTCCCCGTTACTTTGAAGCAGTTATCCATGCTGTCCCTGCTTTTATGAAAACGCATGCGCTGCCGGAGGCTCTTGCCCCCCCGGTTCTGATTCCTGATGTGCTGGCCGTGCAGCACAATGCCCTGGTGAATGCCCGATTCGGTCTGGGCACGCTGGAAATGCGTTTGTTTCTGTGCATGCTCGGCCGAATTGGCCGCAATGATACGGCCTTCACCGAATGCAGCATTCCCGTGCGGGAGCTGGCCCCAGAGGGGAGCGCGAATGTGCCGTACTCGGAAGTGGCGGCCATGGTAAAACAGCTTACCCGGCGGGCGCTGGACATTGAAAAGCTCGGGCCGGAAGGCCGCCGCCAGAAGGACCCGGATATCATTTCCATTCCGCTGATGAGCTTTGCCAGCTATTCCAAATCGGAAGGAATGGTTGTGTCGCGGTTCAATGACGCTATTCGCCCTTACCTGCTGCAGCTTCGTGACAACTTTACCAAGGCGGAAATCAAGCATCTGCAGAAGCTGAAAAGCGTTTCGTCG
The DNA here is from genome assembly GCA_028288445.1 of Hymenobacter sp. Taxonomy (GTDB): domain Bacteria; phylum Bacteroidota; class Bacteroidia; order Cytophagales; family Hymenobacteraceae; genus Hymenobacter. The sequence continues at coordinate 8,944 of JAQBNT010000006.1, forward strand.
CACCGGATTTACTGGCTGCTGAAGGAGTACGCCGCCTTTGGCCGCCGAACGGTGAGCCTGAGCGAGCTGCGCAACCTGCTGGGGCTCACGACGGAGTACGAAGGGCGCTTCGACCATTTCAGGGCCCGGGTGCTGGACCGGGCGCAGCAGGAGCTCCAGGAAACGGATATGCCGTTTACCTACGAGATGATTCGGCAGGGAAAATCGGTGACGGAGCTGCGGTTCCTGTTTGCCCCCGGCGCGGGCATGCTGGCCGAGCCGGCCGCTACATCCCCGGCGGCAGGGGAGGAGTGGGCCACACTGCTGCTGAGCATCGGAGTGGCGGGCAAAAGCTTGCTGCAAATCAAAAAACAGCTGGAAGAAGGCTATTACCAGGAAGGATACATTCACTTCGTGGTGGAGCGGATGGCCGAGCAGGTGCGGTTGGGCAAAATAAAAAAGCAAGCGGGAGCCGTGTACAAAGCCCTAACCGAAGGCTACCTGCTGGCCGAATACGACCAGGCCCTGAAGAGCCGTCTGAAAGCAAAGGCGCTTAAGCCGGCCGCGCAGTCACGCCAGAAGAAAAAGCTGCAAGGGGAGCTGGACGAAGCCCAGAACAGCCTGAACTGGCTGCGAAGTCCCGCCACTGTCGCCGCTTACGCGGCAAAGTATCCGGCGAATCCGGAGATATATCCACAGCATCTGGCAGTGGCCGAAAAAACGGTTGCTGCTTTGCAGGCCGAGCTGAGCAACTGATAATCAAATGAAAATCATTAATTTGGCAGAAAATAAGGGTATAAAATAATTGAGAGGCTTAGAAGTGAATAGCGCCGAACAAGTGAGGTAAAAAAGGGCATTAAATGCAGCGAAATTTGTGCCTTTTAATGCCTTATTACCTTAGTTATCTGTTCGTTACGCATTGTTTAATATCACTGGCAGGAGTGGTTGACCATGACGACGAAACCTGCTTAACCGAAGCCAACATTGAAATCACGCCTCGCCTTGCCTGTTACCATACCGAACGGCGCACACCATCCGGCGCTTGATTGCCTCGCCCCAGCCACTTTAAGTCTTATTTCTGGCTACGGTCGAGTAATTCTTCCACTTTGCGCTCCAACTCCGCCACCCGCTCGTCCAGCAGAGCAGGGGCCCGCAAATGGGTGGTAAACACGCCGCGCACCTCCCATATTTCCAATGCCTGGGTCATCTCCAACTCCTGACTGCCGTAGTCGGGGTTGTCGGCACGCAGGCGAAGCAACTGGGCGTCCCGCAGCTGCTCGGCCAGGCGCCGGATGAGCACCTTGCCTGGGGTTACAAAAACGTACACATTGCCGGTTTTCAAGCGCGGCGTGGCCTTGTCGACGTGGGTGCATAGCACGATGTCCTGGTGGCGAAGGCCCTGGCGGTGCAGCAGCATATCGGCCCCCGACACCTCAAATGCCCGCGTAGGCCCCGTGAGCTGGTGCGGCAACTGCAGCCATGGCAATGCCTCCACAAAAGCTGGGTCGTGGTGGTGCACGATGTATTCCAGCGCCCGGTTTCGGTACACTAGTGGCGTGGCGGCTGGTGAACGGCCCGCGCTGGCTGCCGGCGCTGGTGCCGAAACCGGCTGCTGCAGCTTCTCTTTGAAAATATCAAAGTGGTACAGCTCATTTATTGTCAGCTCTTTCGTAAGTAGCAAGTCAACCGACAGGCCAAAATGCTGAGCAATTTGAATCAACGTCTCCATTTTCGGCTCCGACCGGCCTTCCTCATACGCCCCCACGCTGGGGCGCGCCAACCCAAACAATTCCGCGAAAGTTGCCTGACTCAGCTTTTTAACCGTACGAATCTTGCGGATATTCTTGCCAACGTTTGACATGGTATCGAAATATTATTTCGCTCAAAACATGAGCACATTTAAAACTTTGCTTATTATTGTGTCGTAAATCTAGTATAATCTTTCAAAGCTTCCGCACCTGCTGCTACTTTTATGAGCAGCTTAACGCTGTTTTGCAACTGTATGCCCAACCCTTACTTCGCCATTATCAAAAGCTACCTGCTGGAGCTGGGCTTCGATATTTGCCACGCCGATGAACAGGACAGCGTGTTTGTGGTCGACAAGCCGGAGCTGGCCATTCGGAACCTCGTTATCGGCTGCGGCGACCCGCTGCTGATTATGGAGCAGTACCTGCTCGACCTGCCCGCCCCCTCGCTCGAAGTCTACCGGCTGCTGCTGCAAAAAAACCGGGACATCATCCACGGCGCTTTTGCCCTGGACGACACCGGCCGCAAGCTCATCTTCCGCGATACCCTGCAAATCGAAACCCTCGACCTGCCGGAGTTCGAAGCCTGCGTCAATTCCCTGGGCCTGCTCCTCAGCGAGTTTTCGGAGGAATTGATTCGGTTTTCCAAGCCTCTTACTGCCTAACCCTTCTTCGCCATGAACATCCTGAACCGTCTCTTCAAAATCGGCCAGTCGGAGGCCCACGCGGCCGTCAATCAGCTGGAAGACCCCATTAAAATGACCGAGCAGGGCCTGCGCGACCTCCGCCAGGACCTCGACAAAAGCCTGCACGGCCTGGCCGAGGTGAAGGCCCTGGCCATCCGGGCCCGTAACGAGGGCGAAAGCTTCCGGGCCAAGGCCGCCGACTACGAAAACAAGGCGGTGCTGCTGCTCCAGCGCGCCCACAGGGGCGAAATGGACGCGGCCGAAGCCGACCGCCTCGCCGGAGAAGCCCTGCTAAAGAAGGCCGGGAATGAAGCGCAGGCGGCCGGGTCTGCAATCGACCAGGGTAGGTTTGAGCAGTCGGCCGCGCAGATGGACCAGAACGTGGTCACGCTCAAGGCCACCATCGGCCAGTGGGAAAATGAGCTGAAGACCTTGAAGGCCCGCGTGACGGTGAGCACGGCCACCATCACCATCAACAAGCAACTGGCCCAGCTTGACTCCTCCGGCACGGTGGCTTTGCTGGAGCGCATGAAGGAAAAAGTAGCTGTGCAGGAAGCGCTGGCCGAATCCTACGGCGAAATCGCGCAGACCGGCAAGAGCATCGACGCGGAGATTGACCAAGCCCTGGGCACCACCGGTGCCGGCAAAGCCACCGAAGACCTCAAAGCCTTAAAAGCGAAGCTTGGGTACACCGAATAGCCAAAACGGGCCGGGCCGCCGCTGGAATGCGCACAATCTCCCTACCTTTAAGCTGCCCATTGTATGCCCATGACCGAACTTTTACAAGCTGCCATCTCGCCGCCTAATCTGGTGGCTACGGGCTTGCTGGTTTTCGTGCTGCTCTACTGGCTCACGGTTATCGTGGGCCTGCTGGATATGAAAACCGTGGACCTGAGCATCGACGACCACGGCCACCTTCACTACGACGGACACCTGCCCCACGAGGGCCTGGGCACCAGCTGGCTGAATGGGGCCCTGGCCTTTTTCAACCTGGGCCGCATCCCGCTGATGGTCTTTCTCAGCTTCGTATTCCTGCCTCTCTGGGTGGGCAGCATTCTGGCTAATTATTACACCGGCAATACCTCCCTGCTGCTGGGGCTGGCCTATTTGCTGCCGCTGTTCGTCGGCAGCTTGTTTGTGGCCAAGTTCCTGACCCTGCCGTTTGTGAAGCTGTTCACGGCCCTTGAGAAGGACCACGACGCCGGGGCGGTCGTTATCGGCAAGGTTTGCACAGTGCTGCTGCCCGCCACCGCCGAGCACCTGGGCCAGGCTTCGGTTCGCATCGACGGGGCCCCGCTTATGCTGAACGTGCGCAGCACCAGTGCGCCCTTGGCCAAGGGCGAAACCGCCTTGGTTATCGACTTCGACGCCGCCCGCCGCTGCTACCTCGTCGAGCCTTTCGTCACGCACTGATGCGGCTGGCGGCCCTCCGTTTTCTGCTTAACAATCCAACCCACAAGCCATTGTCTACACCCTTTTACTTTTCAACTTCATGTTAGCTTCCCTTTCCTGGGCCGTCCTGATTATAGTCGGCCTGTTTCTCCTTGGATTCCTGGCGGTTATCGCCAAGATGTACAAGAAAGCCGTGCAGGGCGAGGCCTTGCTGCGCACCGGCATGGGCGACGCCAAAGTGTCGTTTTCCGGCATCATCGTGGTGCCCATCCTCCACAAGCTGGAGGTGATGGACATTAAGCTCAAGGCCATCGTTATTTCCCGCTCCGGCTCGGAGGGCCTGGTGTGCAAAGACAACATGCGCGCCGACGTGAAGGTGAATTTCTTTATCCGCGTGAACAAGACGCACGACGACGTGGTGAACGTGGCCCAAAGCATCGGTGCACACCGGGCCTCGGACCCGCTGGCGCTGGAAAGCCTGTTTGATGCGAAGTTTTCGGAAGCACTGAAAACCGTGGGTAAGCACTTCGATTTCATCGAGTTGTATAATTCCCGCGAGCAGTTCAAGCAGGAAATTCTGCGCATCATCGGCACCGATTTGAACGGGTACGTGCTCGATGACTGCGCCATTGACTACCTGGAGCAAACCCCGCTCACCGCGCTGAATCAGGACAACATTCTGGATGCTGAGGGCATCAAGAAAATCATCGCGCTGACTTCGGAGCAGAAAATTCAATCTAACCAGCTCCAGCGCGACCAGCAAAAAACCATCAAGAAGCAGGACGTGGAGGCGCAGGAAACCATCCTGCAGCTGGAAAAGCAGCTGGCCGAAACCCAAGAAAAGCAGTACCGCGAAATTGCCAACATCAAGGCCCGGGAAGCCTCCGAAACCGAAAAGGTGCGGCAGGAAGAGCGCATGAAAGGCGAAAAAGCCCGCATCTCGGCCGACGAGGAAATCAAGATTTCCGAGCAAAACCGTGACCGGCAAATCTTGGTGGCCGAGCGCAACAAGCAACGCACCGACGCCGTGGAAACCGAGCGCGTGGAGCAGGCGCGCTCGTTGGAAATCAACGAGCGGGAGCGCATTGTGGCGCTGGCCCAGATTGAAAAGGAAAAGGCCCTGGAAGAGGAGCGCAAGAACATCCAGAGCATTATCCGCGAGCGGATTACCGTGGAAAAGGCCACGGTGATTGAAGAAGAGAAAATTAAGGACACCCGCGCCCAGGCCCAGGCCGACCGCGAGAAGCTGGTGGCCGTGACCAAGGCCCAGCAGGAAACCGAACAGGCCACCATCAGCTTCGTGGGCAATGCCGACATGGAGAAGCAGGCCGCCGAGTTCCGCGCCAAGCAGTCGCTGATTGACGCGGAGGCGGACAAAGCTTCTTCGGAGCACCGCTCGCAGGCCATCCGCATCATGGCCGAAGCCGAAGCCAGCAAAGCCAGCGCCGTGGGCCTGGCCGAAGCGCAGGTGATGCAAGCCAAAGCGGCGGCCCGCCAGAAAGAGGGCGAGTCGGAAGCCAACGTGATGCAGCTCACAGCTTCGGCCGAAGCGCAGGCCATCCAGGTGAAAGCCACGGCGCAGGCCGACGCGGACGAAAAGTTGGGCGTGGTAGCCGCCAAGGTGAACCGCGAAAAGGGCCTGGCCGAAGCCAGCGTTATCGAAGCCAAAGCCGATGCGGACCAGAAGCGCGGCCTGGCCGAAGTGACGGTGAACGAGCAGCGCTTCGCGGTAGAAGCCAAAGGCATCGAAGCCAAGGCCGACGCCATGAAGAAGCTCGATGGCGTGGGCAAAGACCACGAGGAATTCAAGCTCCGCCTCGACAAGGACAAGGCCGTGGAGCTGGCCCAAATCAACATCCAAAAGGATATTGCCAGCGCCCAGGCCGGCGTTATCTCGGAAGCCCTCAAATCGGCCAAAATCGACATCGTGGGCGGCGAGACGATGTTCTTCGACCAGATTATCGGCGCCATCACCAAGGGCAAGATGATAGACCGGGCCGTACACAACTCCGAAGTGCTGGGCACGGTGAAAGACGCTTTCTTCTCGCTGGACGGCAACGGCGGCGGCGACTTCAAAACCAACCTGCGCCGCTTCGTGGACCAGTTTGGCCTGAGCTCGGACGACATGAAAAACCTGAGCATTTCGGCCCTGCTGCTGCAAATGATGAACAAGGCCGGCGATGAGGCCACGCGCAGCACCATCACGCAGCTGGCCAGCACGGCCACGGCCCTCGGGATTGGCGACAAGCCGGTGAAAACGCTGAACCTTAACTAAGCACCCGCCAGCGAAAACCGGAACGTCCGGCCGAGCGGACCACAAGCCGCGCCCCGCTCGGCCGGACACGTTTCGGGCCTCAGCTTCCTTGGTGCCTGTCCCCTTATCCTTTCCTGATTTACCCCTGGCACCCCTGCTATGGAACCAACGACCGCGCCCAGCCCAGACGTCAAACTAGAGGGCGGCACCTACGAAATCCTTCGCAACCGCCTCCAGAAAAGCGGCACGGAGCTGAAGGCCCGCCTCGAACGGCTTAACACCGAGCGCAAAGCCGTTTTCGGGGCCATTGACACCCGGTTGATTGGCACGGGCCGCATCAACACCGAGCACAACTGCGTGCCGTGGGACATGGTGCCGGTGGGGAGCAATTTCCTCTTCGGCTTCAACGTCGTGCTCGGACTGAAAACGGAGGTGGAGCTATCGGATGTATTCGGGGCGTATGCCTATGCGAACCATGAGTTCAGCTCCCTGCCGCTGGCGCTTATCGCCAACGCGCAATTCACCGAGGAATTCCGCAACCTCTACAAGTATTACAAGAACACGCAATTCGTCAAGTTTGCGCAGTTCGGGGCGCACCTGTTCATGGTGTTCCGGGTGGGCAAAAGCGCGAACGATATCAAAACCTTTAAGTGGCTGTTGCAGGGAGAGTCGCTGACCTACATCGACAACCGCAGCGACCACGAGTACGTGTTTCCGCCGCAGCACGAGTTTGCCTGGAAGCGCACCACGCGCGACATGCAGCGGGCCGGCAAACACCCGCATATCAGCATTGAGGACAAGGTTTTCGTGGAAACCATCCACGGCGACCTCACCATCAAAGTTGAAAACAACACGGCCACGGGGCGCGGGATTTACGCGGAGCCGGTGGCCGACAAAGACCAGACGCTCGACGATTCGGAGATTTATTACGCCATTATTGGCAACATTATTCTGCTAAAAATCCGGCCGTACCAAGAGCAGGATTACCGGTATTTGCTTTACAATGCCAAGCTGCAGACCGCCCAGCGACTGGACGCCCTGGCGGAAGCGTGTGTGCTGCTGCCGGACAACCAGGGACTGATTTTTCCGCACGGGTTTTACCTGCAAACCGGGGAAGGGAAATTATTTGAAAAAGGGTTGCGCGACATGCTTTTTGAGAAGCGTATCGTGTCGCCCAACGGGGAGGATTTTCTGTACGTTTTCTTCAATAAGGAGCAGGGCGCCTACCTGCTGCTTTCGTATAACATCATTGCGCAGCGCGTCGACAATCCCATCAGCTGCCACGGCTACGCGCTGTTTGAGAACGGCGAGCTGTGCTACTTCCGCAAGGATGACGAGCCCAAGAAGCACCACGCGGTGCAAATCTGGCAGACGCCTTACGTAGCACCGAATTTCGAGCTGCCGGTCACCTCCGATTCCTACCTGTATAAGCTGGGCAACAAGGAAATAGTACGGGCTATGGCCGAGGCCCAGGAAGTGCTGACGCTGCTGGGCAAGGACGACAGCTACGCCGGCCTCTACCTCGATTTGATTCGCCTCACCGGCACCCTGACCGATGCTTATCACTGGCTGGGCGAGCCGGCGGCCCAGGCCCTGGCCGAGCCGCTGCGCGAGATTCAGCAGGCGGCCAACGCGGCGGTGGCCGAGTTCGACAAAGTGCTGAGCATTCGCAAAAGCACGGGGGCCGAAACCCAGCGCGTGCTGGCCAGGGCCGACGAGCTGACCGGCCGCATCAGGCGCACCACGGCCACTGAGGTGAACGAATACGTGCTGCTGCTGGCCGAGCTGCGCAGCGTGCGCGGCGAAGTCATTTCCCTGAAGGAACTGCGCTACGTGGAGCTGCCCACGGTGGAAAAAGCCGCGGCTGACCTTGAGCAAACCAGCAAGGACGTGGCGGGCCAAACCGTGGATTTCCTGCTGAAGCCCGACGCGCTGAAGCCCTACGCCGGGCGGGTCCAGGCCATTGCCGACGGCATTGAGAAGGTGCAGAAAGTGGCCGAGGCCAACGCGCAGGAAAAGCAAGCCAATGCGATATCCGCCGAGCTGGAACTGCTGATTGAGGTGGTGAGCAACCTGCCGATGGAGGACCCCACGCAGACCACGCGCATCATCGACAACATCTCCACGATTTACGCCGGCTTCAATCAGATTCGGGCGGCGCTGAAGCGGCGGCGGCAGGCACTGGCCGGCACCGAGGCCCAGGCCGAATTCACGGCCCAAATCAAGCTGCTCGACCAGGCCCTGGTCAACTACCTCGACTTGTGCGACGCCCCGGCCAAATGCGACGAGTACAGCACCAAGCTCATGGTGCAGCTGGAAGAGCTGGAAGGCAAGTTTCCCGATTTCGACCAGTTCCTGAACCAGCTGGCGGGCAAGCGGGAGGAGGTGTCGGAGGCGTTTGAGTCGCGCAAGGTGAGCCTGGTGGCTGCCCGTAACCAGCGTGCCTCGGCGCTGCTGCAATCGGCGGAGCGCATTCTGAAAGCGGTGCAAAACCGTCTCGGCCGCTTTGAGACGGTCGCCGATATCAACGGCTACTTTGCTTCTGATTTGATGGTGGAGAAGGTGCGCCAGACCGTGCAGGACCTGCTCACGCTTGGCGACCCGGTGAAGGCCGACGACATCCAGAGCCGGCTCAAAACGGTGAAGGAAGACGCCGTGCGCCAGCTCAAGGACCGCGCCGAACTGTTTACCGACGGCGGCCAGGCCCTTAAATTCGGCCCCTACGCCTTCACTGTGAACACCCAGCCGCTGGAGCTGACCGTGGTGCTACGCGACGGCGACCTGCACTACCACCTCACCGGCACCAACTTCTTCCAGAAAATCACCGAGCCCGCCGTGCTGGCCGCCCGCTCCGTGTGGGACCAACCGGTGGTTTCGGAAAATGCCGACGTATACCGGGCCGAGTACCTGGCCTGGCTGGTTCTGCAAGCCGCCCAGCACCCCGCGCCCGCCCTCGATGGCGCGCCTGCAGTGCTGTCGTTGGCGGAACTCTCCCACCTCACCGTGGCGGAGCTGACCACGCACGTCCAGCAATTTATGGCCCCGCGTTATGCCGAGGGTTACCTCAAGGGCGTGCACGACCACGACGCGGCCTTGCTGCTCGAAGCCCTGGTGCGCCTTTCCCGGACCGCCGATTTGCTGCGCTACGCGACCGAAGCGCGCACGGCCGCCGCGCTCTACTGGCACGGGTTCACGGGGCGCAAGCGCAAAGCCGCCTGGCAGCACCAGCTGCAAGGCATCGGCGTGCTGCTCCAGGTGTTTCCCGACTCGCGGGAGTTTGATGGCTTGAAGGCGGAATTGCAGTTGGCCATTGAGGAATTTGCGGCGGGCACCGGCTTATTTCTGCCGGCGCATCTGGCCGAAGCGGGAGCCTACTTATTCTTTGAATTAACCCGCGGCGAAACCTTCGTCATTGCGGCCGAAGCCGCGGAGCTGTTGCAGCTGTTCCAGCAGTCGCTGAAGGAGCGCAATGCCACGCCGCAATACGAAGCCTCGGTGGCCCTGCTGGCCGACCAGCCGGCGGCGCAGTTTCAGCTGGTTCGCCAGTGGCTGCAGTCGTTTTTGCAGCAGTCGCCCACGGTTCACCTCACCGGGTTTCGGGACGAGTGCGCGGTGTTGTTGCTCACCAATGCCTTCGACCCGGCCCGCATTGTGCGCACGCCGCTGCGCGAAACCCTGACGGGGCTGCAAGGCTCGCACGCCCGCGTTCACGAGCGGAGCTACCAGCTGAATTTCCCGGAATACCGCCGCCGGCTGCACCACTACGCCCACACGGTGGTGCCGCTGTTTGAAGCCTTTGGAACGCTGAAAAAGGAGCTGCTGGCCCGCTTCAGCGAAGAGCTGCGGCTGAATGAGTTTCGGCCCCGGGTGCTCTCGTCCTTCGTGCGCAACAAGCTCATTGACGAAGTGTACCTGCCGCTCATCGGGGCCAATCTGGCCAAGCAAATCGGCACGGCGGGGGCCGATAAGCGCACCGACCTCATGGGCCTGCTGCTGCTGGTGTCGCCGCCCGGCTACGGCAAAACCACGCTCATGGAGTACGTAGCCAACCGCCTGGGCCTGATTTTTATGAAAATCAACGGCCCCGCCATTGGCCACGCCGTGACCAGCGTCGACCCCGCCCAGGCCCCCAACTCCGGGGCCCGCGAGGAGCTGCTGAAGCTGAACCTGGCCTTCGAGATGGGCGACAACGTCATGATTTACCTCGACGACATTCAGCACTGCAGCCCCGAGTTCCTGCAAAAATTCATTTCCCTCTGCGACGCCCAGCGCAAGATTGAGGGCGTGTACCAGGGCCGCGCCCGCACCTACGACTTCCGCGGGCGCAAGGTGTGCGTGGTGATGGCTGGCAACCCCTACACCGAATCGGGCGAGCAGTTCCGCATTCCCGACATGCTGGCCAACCGGGCCGACATCTACAACCTCGGCGACATCATCGGCGACACGGCGGCCACGTTCCTGCTCAGCTACCTCGAAAACGCCCTGGTGGCCAACCCCGTCTTGAGCCGCCTCGTGGCCAAAAGCCAGGCCGACGTTTACCCGCTCATCCGCCTGGCCGAAACCGGCGACAGCGCCAACCTCACCTTCAAAGCTAACCACTCGCCCGAAGAAATCGGCGAGTACGTGGCCGTGCTGCAAAAGCTGCTGCGCATCCGCGACGCGGTGGCCCGCGTCAACGAAGAGTACATCCGCTCGGCGGCGCAGGCCAATGAGTACCGCACCGAGCCGCCCTTCAAGCTCCAGGGCTCCTACCGCAACATGAGCAAGCTGGCCGAGAAAGTGCGCCCCGTGATGAACGACGAGGAAGTGCAGGCCCTGCTGGCCACCCACTACGACAACGAAGCCCAAACCCTGACCAGCGGCACCGAAGCCAACTTACTCAAGCTCCGCGAGCTGCTGGGCTGGCTTCAGCCGTCGGAACTTGCCCGCTGGGATTCCATCAAAGCCACTTTCACCCATAACCTGCGCACCAGCAGCGGGGGCCAGCTCCAGAATGTCCTCACCCAGCTGGAAAATATTTCCGGCGGGCTAAACGGCATTCGGGAGGCCTTGGCGCAGCCCTGATACGCCCCCCGGGCGTTAGGGCTTGCGCACTCCACCAGCGCCGGGGTTCGAGGTTAAGCCGCCTGCTTGGGGGCGGTGGCGTTGGTTGGCTCTAGGCCGCCCCCGCTGGGGCTGCGCACCGTCGTATTTGGCGTGGTGAACATCGTATTTGCGCTCCTGCACATGCCATTTATCCTATTGCGAGTTGTGTTTGTCATATTGACGGTCGTGTTTGCGCTCCTGCCTATTGTATTCGTGCAAATGACAGCCGTATTTACGCTACTGCACATTGTATTCGTGCAAATGGCAGTTGTGTTTATCCTATTGAATGTTTCAAAAGGGCCTTGCGGAAGCCTGGGGGCCTTGTGCCCGGCGCCGTGAGGGCAGCATTCAGTCAAATTCTTCGTAGGTTCCGGCAGAATAAACCCGTTGCCGAGCTTGCCTGGGGACGGACCTGCCTATGAAAACCCCGAGCCTGCCCGTGCTGGCCCTCGAACACTTTTCCGAGCCCCACCGGCCCGGCCCCGGCTACTACATCGAGCGGCTGGAGGACCACCTGGCGCGCTTTCCGGCCGTGAGCCTGCCCCACGCCCACAGCTTCTACCTGCTGCTCTACGTCACGCAGGGCCACGGCACCCACACCATCGACCTGGTGACGTATGAGCTGCGGCCGGGCGGGCTCTACTTTCTGGTGCCGGGCCAGGCCCACAGCTGGGTGCTCTCGCCCGATGCGCAAGGCTACATCCTCTTTTTCAGCGCGGCCTTTTACCAACGCCAATACCCGGCCGACCGCCTGGCCGCCTACCCGTTCTTTGACCCGGCGCAGGCCCCCGTGCGCTACCTGCCGCCGACGGAAAGCACCCTGCGCGGGCTGCTGACGCGCATATTTGAGGAAAACACCACGCCCGCGGCCAATCGCAACGAGGTGGTGGGGGCCTACGTGTACCTGCTGCTGGAGCTGGCCGGGCGCTACTACGTGCCGGAGCCGGAGCGGCCCGCGCCGTCGCACGGCCTGCAGCAGGTGCGGGCCTTCAGCCACCTGCTCGACGCCCACTTTCGCACCGAGAAAACGGTGCGCTTCTACGCCGACCAGCTGGCCGTGACGGCCAACCACCTCAACGCCCTGTGCCGGCAGGTCGTCAACCAGACGGCCAGCGCCCTGATTCACGAACGGGTCATCACCGAAGCCCAGCGGCGACTGGCCCACTCGGCCGATACCGTGGGGCAGGTAGCCGATTACCTGGGGTTCGAGGACCCGTCGTACTTCACGCGTTATTTCAAAAAATACGCGGGCCAGACGCCGGAAGCTTTTCGGCAGCATCAGCGGGCGCATTAAGAGGTGCCGGCCGTTGATTTGTCCGGTAGGTGCCCGCATATGGGCTGATACCGGCCCTGGGGAGCAAAGTAATTTTGCATTGTTCAACAAGCTCCTGACAATCATGGCCCCTACTGCCTCGAACACCTCCGCCCTGCTGGCCCTGCGCTGTCCCCGTTGCCACGAAGGCAAAATCTTCACGTCGCGGGCGCTCAGCGTCCATTTTGCCGACATGCCCGAGGTCTGCCCCGTGTGCGGGCAGCCCACCGAGCCCGAGCCCGGCTTCTACTACGGGGCCATGTTTGTGAGCTACGCCTTCTCGGTGGCCATTTTTGCTGTCACGGCCGCCGCGCTGTATTTCCTGGCCGGCGACCCCGCCATTTGGGTCTACGTGGCGGTGGTGGGCCTGCTGGCCACGGTGTTTACGCCGCTCTCGGTGCGCTACTCCCGCATGCTGATGCTCTACTTATTCGGGGGAGTGGACTACCAGCCCAACTGGGTGCGCTACGTGCCGCGCGCGCTGCGCCCGGTGCCGGCCCCCGCCACCTCCAGGGGCTAGGGCCAGCCCCATTGCCCCTCCCCTACTTCCCTTTGGCCGGCGGGCCGTGCTGCAGGTAATAGTTGACGGCTTCGTCGACCAGCTCCTTGAGGTACACCCGCCGGCTGTGGTGCATGAGCTCCTCGTGGATGTAGGCCAGGGCAGCCCGCTGGGTGTCTCCTTCCAGCCGAATCAGGGAAGGCTGCAGCCCGGCCGAAGCACCTTCAACGGGAGCGGGGGCCGGCGCTTTCGGCGGCCGGCCCCTCCCCTTCCTGGGCGCTGAGGCAACGGCGGCCGTCGGCAGCGCTTCCACGGGCCCCCACGCGGCAACCGGTGCGGCTAGTGCCGCCGGCGCGGCCGCTGCCGGCACAGCCACTTCGGGCGCTGGTACCGGAGCCGGCTCCAGAGCGGTGGCCGCGGGCTCGGGCGTGGCCGGGGCGGCCGGCATGTGGCCCGGCTGCCCGCGCAGCATGGACATCTTCTCGTCCGTGGAGATTTTCAGGCGTTGAATCTTGGCCATTACGCGACAATTTCAGCAGTGAGTTGGGCCCGGGCAATCAGCTCGTCGCACAGGGCGCGCACTTCGGCTTCCACGGCGGCATCGGCCCCCACTGCCCGGCGGTAGGCCGGGTTGAGGTAGCTGTAGCGGGTCGACAGGCGCTTGTAGCAGCCGAGTTGCCGCAGCGAAGCCTGCAGGCGCGGCAACCCCAGGGCGTCGGTGAATTCGTCCATGTCCTTTTCTTCCTTCAGGTTGGTGCGGTGCGAATGCACGCCGAAGAACTGGAAGTCCAGCCCCTGCTCCCGCGAGAGCCGGGCAATCTCCTGCAGCAGCTGCATGAAGGAAATCGTGGCCAGGCGCTCGGCATCGGAGGCCCCCACGGGCACAAGCACCACGTTGGCCCCGCTGAGCACGTCAATCATGGCCGTATCGTCCGAGCGGCCGGGCACGTCGATGAACACCACGTCGTAATCGTCGCTCACCTCATCCAGGCGGTCGTATACCTGGCCCATGCCCACCGATTCGAGCGCGTAGGGAAAGGCCGGCTCCGCCAGCGTACCGGCTTCGCGCTCCAGGTCCACGCTGGGCTGGTCGTTGGTGAGGCGCACCCCGGCCAGGGTTTGCTGGGAATCGGCATCGACCACCAGCACGCGGTAGCCGTAGTCGGCGGCCAGCGCTCCGGCCAGCACGGTGATGAGGGTACTCTTACCAATGCCGCCTTTCTGGTTGGCAACGCAGATGATTTTCATAAAGCGAAGGAACTAACGATAAAGGCGACGCCCGGCGCAGCCCGCTGCAAAATAAGCAGCTTGTTTCTTGACTTTCATAGTTACTTGTAAACTTGTTTTTTTATTTCCTGAAAAATAAAGATTTTTAATTACGGGTAAACAAATTTTATTATTTACTTATTTTCTGAAAAATAAAATTCTCAGCAAACAAAGCACAATATTTCCTGAGAATTAAGTGAATATTCATTAATAATTCTTGAGAAATATATTTTCTGAGA
>JAQBNT010000132.1 GCA_028288445.1 Hymenobacter sp.
AATTCCAGAGCACAAAAAAAGCGGCTCTTTCTGAGTAGAAAGAGCCGCTTGCGAATTGCGAAAACCGGGGGCTATTCAATGTGCCGCAGCCCCAGCACACCAATGATAATCAAGCTGGTATAAAACACGCTCTGCCATGAAAACGGCTGCTTGAGGTAGAGCACATCCACGAGCTTGATGCCCACCACGGCCAGCGCCATCCAGGCCGAATAGGCGGTCGCGGTGGGAATGGTCCGCATGGCCTGCGACAGGAACAGCACGTTGGCCAGCCCGAAGGCCACGTAGGCCAGCAGCGGCAGCACCGGCAGCAGCAGAGCCGGCTGCGTGAAGCTGTGCAGCCAAGCTACCTCCTTGATGCGCTGCATATTGAGGGCTTTGAGGCTATACGTCCAGCAAACCTCCATAAAAGAGGCCAAAAACAGCGAAAACCAGGGATTAATCAACGGGACGAGGCGGCAGCAGTTGTTGTGTGAGAAGAGGCGGGTGGAACCGGAGTTTCGCCAAAATTACCGCCCGGGCGCTGCGCGGGGATGGTTTCGGTGTACGGCTCCGGCACAGGCCAGCCGTGCAGCGGGCGCAGGGCCGGCACCCGGTTGGTGAGCCTGGTCAGCAGTCGCCCGCGAATGCCGTGGTAGGCGCGGAATAAACGGGACTTTTTAGTCAGCTCTTCCTCATCGAAACGGGCCACGGAAAAGACGTGCTGGCTGAAATAATCCTTCGGGAAAGCGTAGGGCAGGCCCCATTTCAGCGGCTTGTGGTCGGGGCGGTAGGCGGTGCCGAAAATCCAGTCCCAGAAGGCGAATTTGGTGGAGAAGTTGGCGTAGAATACTTCCTCGTGGTCGGCGTGGTGCCAGAGGTGCATCTCGGGGCCGTTGATGAAATATTGCAGGCGGCCCGAGCGCACATCGATGTTGCAGTGAATCCAGATGCCCCACACCGCATCGATGCAGGCCTTTATGGGCACCACCATGGGGTCGGCCCCGAGCAGAATAATCGGCGCAAACTCAATGGTCTGGTTAATGATGATTTCCAAGGCGTGCGAGCGGGAGCCGGCCAGCCAGTCCACCTGCTTGCCCGAGTGGTGCGCCTCGTGGGTGCGCCAGAACAGCGGGCTGCTGTGCTGAAACCGGTGAAACCAGTAGATGTAAAAGTCGTGCGTAATCACGAAAAACAGCACCTGCACCCAAATGGGCCAGCCCGTCACAAAATGTAGCTTCGAGAACCCAAAATGCTGGTCGAGCGGCTGAATGATGTAATCAAAAATGATGATTTTCAGCGCGAAACTCTGGATGAAGGTATAGAGCACGAGGTCGGTCCAGAAGCCTTCGCGGAAAAACGGCAGCCCCTTGCGGTAGGGGATGATGCGCTCCAGCGTAATCACGATGGCCACCCAAGTCAGCAGAATAGCCGTGGTGATGAGTTCGACGTGATGCATGGTCTGAATGGAATTGGAAATTGCCTGTCATTCTGAGCGGAGCGAAGGACCTTATCACTCCAGAACAACTCGTTCTAACGTCATAAGGTCCTTCGCTCCGCTCAGGATGACAAACGGGCGCATTATCGGGTTCCTAACCCGAGCCGCTTACTTGTTGTTCGGCGTCAGCTCGCGGCGCAGGCGGGCGCGGGGCTCCAACTCGGAGTCGTACACGCGCTTCACGCCATCGCCGAGGCCTTCCTCCACGTCGCGGATGTCGCGCACGAGCTTGGCCATGCCACCGGGCTCCACCGAGGCAGCGTGGTCGGAGCCCCACATGGCGCGGTCCAGCGTGAAGTGGCGCTCCACGAAGCTGGCCCCCAGCGTGACAGCAGCCACCGTAGTGGCCAGACCGGTTTCGTGGCCCGAGTAGCCGATGGGCGTGCCGGGGAACATGCCTTGCAGCACGGGCACCATACGCAGGTTCAACTCGGCAGGCGGGCAGGGGTAGGAGGAGGTGGAGTGCGCAATCATCAGCTTATCAAGCCCCACCCACTTCACGGCTTGGTTGATTTCGTCCACGGTGCTCATGCCGGTGCTCAGCATCAGCGGGCGGCCGGTGGCGCGCACGCGGTCGAGCAGGGGCTTGTCGGTGAGGGAGGCGGAGGCCATCTTGTACAGCACGGGCGCGAATTGCTCCATGAAATCGACCGAGGGCTCGTCCCAGCACGAGGCAAACCAGTCGATGCCCAGGGCGCGGCAGTAGTCGTCGATGGCCGTATACTCGGCTTGGCCGAACTCCGTTTTGCGCTTGTAGTCGATGTAGCTCATGCGGCCCCAGGGGGTGTCGCGCTGCTTTTCCCACTGGTCCTTGGGCACGCACAGCTCAGGCGTGCGCTTCTGGAACTTCACGGCATCGCAGCCGGCCTTGGCGGCTTCGGAAATGAGTTGCTTGGCCAGGTCGAGCGAGCCGTTGTGGTTGATGCCGATTTCGGCAATGATGTAGGCCGGGTGGCCCGCGCCAATGAATCGGTTTTTGCGAATTTCAACAGCTTGCATGAGGCGAAGGTTGGGTTGTAGCACATGCTTCAGCTTGTGCCTGGTGAAAGTAGAGACGCATACTTGCGTTTCGTCGTTAAACGGGCCGTACGGCCTTTGTTCAGCGGTGCAAACGATGTAGAGACGCATACTTGCGTCTCTACATCGTTCGGGTATTTTTAACTTTAAATAGCCGTCCAGCCGCCATCCACTACCAGGTTGGCCCCGGTCATGTAAGCCGATGCATCGGAGGCCAGGAATACAACTGCCCCCTGATAATCAGTAGGCGTAGCCATACGGCCCAGCGGTGTTTTGGCGCTGTACTGCTTGACGAAAAAGGCATCCTGACTGTTTTCCACACCGCCGGGCGAGAGCGTGTTCACGCGCACACCGGCCGCGCCCCAGTAGGCCGCCAGGTAGCGCGTGAAATTCACCACCGCACCCTTGGTCATGGGGTAGGAGGGTGATTTGTAGAAGGTTTGTTCCCCGGCCTCGTTGCGATAAATGCTTTGGTCGGGGCCGACGATGCCATAGGTACTCGCCACATTGATGATGGAGCCGTGGCCCTGTTGCGCCATCGGCGTACCGAATACCTGCGCCGCCAGGAAAACGCCTGTCACATTCACCTCCAGCACTCTCTGGAAGGTGGCGAGCGGAAAGTTTTCGAATTTGCTGAGGTCAGCCGCTAAGGCCGGATTTTCAAACATGTCGTTGATGGCGGCATTGTTTACCAGCACGTCGATGTGGCCGAAGCGGGCCAGAATCTGGTCGCGCGCGGCGGCCAGGGATTCTGGCTTGGTCACATCAACCGCCAACGACAGGTGCGGCCCGCCACCCAGTCCGAAGGCCACGGCCGCAGCGGCTTCCGCATTGAGGTCGGCCACAACCACGTTGGCCCCGGCTTCGGCCAGCGCCGCGCAGTGCTTCTGGCCAATGAGCCCGCAGGCCCCGGTGACGATGGCTGTTTTGCCCGTTAAATCGAATAAATGCATGGAGGTTACTTGGCTTTAACCGGCGCGGCGTTGGTCACTTTGCGGAACACGGCCTCCACCGGCTCGCCCAAGAGGCGCGAGGCAATATCACCAGCTTCAATAGCTTCTTTCAGCAGCGGCAGCACTTCGCGGTAAGCGGCCAGGGTGTGGGCCACGTCGGCATCGGTGTGCGAGAAGCACATGTTGTGGAAACCGCCCCACATGATGCCCCGCTTGAACAGTTCCTGCTGCATGAAGGCCTTTAGCTCCATGCCGTTACCGGCTGAGGGGTCGAAGGTGACGATGGTGCGGCAGTCATAGCCATAGCACTTGGTATACTGGCTGATTCCCAGCTCAGTGGCGATTTCGTTGTAGCCGTCCTTGAGCTTTTTGCCTTGCTCAGCGAGGCGGGCGGGCACATTCTTCTCGCGCATCTCGGTGATGGTGGCCACGGCGGCGGCCAGGCTCAGCGCTTCGCCCCCGAAGGTGGTGAAGAAGAACACATCCTGCTCAAACAGCTGCATCACGTCGCGCCGGCCGGTGAGCAGGGCAATGGGCATCCCGTTGGCAAACGCCTTGGAATACACCGCCAAATCGGGCGTGATGCCGAAATACTCCTGCGCACCGCCCACGGCCACGCGGAAGCCGGTCCACATCTCATCGAAGATGAGCAGCGTGCCGTTTTCTTTGCACAGGCGGGCCACTTCGTGCAGGAAGTTGTCCTTAGGCGCGTCGAAAATAAACGGCTCCAGAATCACGCAGGCCACGTTTTCGTCGAGCAGCGCCTTCAGCGAGTCGATATTGTTGTACTCGAACGCGGCCACCAGGTCCTTGCTTTCCTGCGGGATGCCCTTGTCGCGGCTGGTGGTGCCGATGTACCAGTCGTGCCAGCCGTGGTAGCCGCAGCACAGCACCTTATCGCGCCCGGTGAAGGCCCGCGACACGCGCACGGCCGCCGAACAAACGTCCGCGCCGGTTTTGCTGATGCGGATGCTTTCGGCATTGGGTATAATCTCGTGAATCAGTTCCGACAACTCCACTTCCAACTCGTGCATCATCGAGAAGGTAATGCCGTCTTCGAGCTGGGCGCGGATAGCGTCATCAACGCGGGGGTAAGCGTAGCCTAGCGAAATTGGGCCAATACCCATTTGAAAATCAATGTACTCGTTGCCGTCCACGTCCCAGATATGGGAGCCTTTGGCGCGCTTCACGTACTTCGGGCTCACGCCTTTGGTATACTGGCCCGGGCCTTTGGCCAAGGTCTGCGTCACGGGCGTCATGATTTTCTGGGCGCGGGCGTACAGCTCGTCCGACTTCGTGATGTCGGGGTAATTCTCGTTGAAGGAAACGGTGTTGGGCATGGGTGTTTGTGTCATCCTGAGCGCAGCGAAGGACCTTATCACGTCCGCGCCGCATGGGTTAGTAAATCTGACAAAAGCAGCCGCGATAAGATGCTTCCTTCGTCAGCATGACAGACGATTGAGTTATTTACTCGGCGAACTGATTTTCCAGTACGGCCGGGCCTTCGGCAATAGCGGCACCCGACTCGCCCAGAAATTCACTGATGCGGCGCGCAATGTGGTGGCCGGTAAAACCCTCATATTCCAGCACGGCGCTGAGGCGGCCGGGGCGGTACCACCGCTCCTCCAGCGCCAGCGGCAGCACGCGGGCGGTAAGCTGGTTGCGCAGCAGCACTTCGGCGAGGATGGAATACAGGCCGCCGGTGATGAAATGGTCCTCCACCGTCACGATGAGCGAGCCACGCCGCACTACGTCCAGCAGGGCCGCTTCGTCTATCGGCTTGAGGCTGCGCAGGTTGATGAGGCCGACGGACTTGCCCTGGGCTTGCAGCAGTTCGCGGGCCACCAGCGTTTGCTCGAAGAGCATGCCGTAGGTAAGGATGGTGATGTCGGTGCCCTCGGCCACGATTTCCGCCTTGCCCATTTCGAACGGGGCGTGCTCGTAGGTGGCGGGGCGGGTGTTGATGCGCACGTAGGCCGGCGCGGGCGATGCCCAGATGGCGGGCAGCATGGCGAGCATGTCCTGCTCATCGGCGGGAGCAAAAACGGTCATGCCGGGGATGCCGCGCATCAGGCTCACGTCCTCGATGGCCTGGTGGGTGGGGCCGTTGCCGTCGGAGAGGAAGCCGGGCACGAAGCCGCTCAGCTTCACGGGCAACTGGCCGATGCCCACGTCGGTGCGGATAAACTCAAACGCCCGCAGCGTGAGGAAGGTAGCCAGGGCGTGCACCACCGGCACGCGGCCGCGCAGGGCCAGCCCGGCGGCGGCACCAATAAGGGTTTGCTCGGTGATGCCGGTATCGATGAAGCGCGGGCCGAGCACGGCCGGCAGGTTGCGGATGAGGGCGCGGTTTTCGGCCGTCATCACCACGAGGCGCTCATCGGCGAGGGCAGTTTCCTTGATAAGTTCTTCGTAATTCATAAGAAGCTATTAGCGGACGGTGAGGGTTTCGCTGGTCAGCGTGGTGGCTACCTGACTGTGCAGCTCGCGCAGCAATTCTTCCACTTCCTCGGCCGAGAAGTTGCAGAACCACCGGTCGGCTCGCGCCTCGATGCTGGGCAGGCCACGCCCGCGCACCGTGTCGCAGATGATGACGGAAGGCTTGGTATCGGAGAAGGGCAGGGCCGAGAAGGCTTCCTCCAACGCTTTGAAATCGTGGCCGTCGATGCGGCGTACTTCACAGCCGAAGGCTTCGAACTTGGGAGCCAGCGGCTCCAGCGGAATCAGGTCTTCGGTGGCCACGTTGGCCTGGAAGTGGTTGCGGTCGACGACCAGCGTGAGGTTATTGACTTTATGGGCGCTGGCCACCAGCAGGCTTTCCCACACGGTGCCCTCGTTCAGCTCGCCGTCGCCGGTGATGACGATAACCTTGTTGTCCTGACCGCGCATCCGGCAGTCCATTGCCACGCCCAAGGCCACGCTGGGCAGGTGACCGAGCGAGCCCGAATGGAACTCCACGCCCGGCACGTTGCGGTTGGGGTGCCAGTAAATGTGGTCGTTGGTGCTGAGGTGCTGGTCGAGGCGGGCCTTGTCGATGAAGCCCAGCTCCACGAAGGTGCCGTAGAGGGCCGGCACGTCGTGGCCCTTGCTCAGGAACAGGTAGTCGCGGGTGGGGTCCTGGAGGTTGTCGGGCCGCACGTTCAGGCAGTCGGCGTAGAGGTACACCAGCAGGTCGGCGCAACTCAGCGAGGCACCGGTGAAGCAGCCGCCATCGGTGCTCAGGCGCACGATGTGCTCGCGCACGCGCAGGGCCAGGGCTTCCAGCTCTTGGCGTTTTTGGTCGGTCATAGGGGAGGAGTGGAGGCTTGTTTGGTTTGCGACGAATCCACGGTTTTGAGTTCGTCGAGGTGGTTGCGGTACCAGTTCACGCCCGCCAGATGGGCGTTGAGCTGGGCAATATCCGGCCGCTGCTTCAGCAGGTTGAGAATGTCATCGAGCCCAAAGTCCGGCTTGGTCGGGTACAGCGCGTCGTAAACGGCTTTTATGAAAGCATAGTCTTCCGGGTAGTCGATGGTCCAGCGGTGGCTCATCGAAAAATCCTGGCCGGCGTCCCATTCCACGTTGCCCAGCCGGAACCGGCCGGGATTTTCCCAGAAAAACGGGGTAGTGTGCTCGCGCTCCAGCGGCCGTTGGGCTTCGCGCCAGGCCATTTCCAGGGCTTCGATGGGCATTACTTCCACGTCGTTGCCATCGGGGAAAGTAGCAGGGTGCAGGTTGCTCACGAAATCGTAGCGGTCGGCGAAGTGCAGGTAATAGCCCACTACTTCGTCAATCACGGCCGGGTCGATGAGCGGGCAGTCGGAGGGAATTTTCAGCACCACATCGGCCCCGTAATGGCGGGCGGCCTGGTAGTGGCGGTCGAGCAAATCCAGCGCATTGCCCCGGAAACATGCCAGGCCGTGGGCGGCGCACAGTTCCGCAATGGCATCATCGGCGGCCTCGGTGGTGGTGGCTACTACCACGGTGCCAGCCAGGTGGGCGCGCTGTACCCGCTGCACCATGCGCACCAGCAGGGGCTGGCCGGCTAGCGGCAGCAGCACCTTGCCCGGCAGGCGCGACGAGCCCATGCGGGCCTGCACAACGGTCAGAATCTTCGGGACGGGCATAAAGGAAAGGAATCGCTATCGCGTAGTCGGACGTGAAACGGAAATACGCTAAAATTTGCCGGGCAAAAAGCTGGCTAATTGGTAAGCCGTTGGTAAATACATTCTTAAAATAGTGCCGCCAGTGCCTAGCCCTCCACCGAAGAGGCTTCCGCCGCCGTTACGGTTGCAAAAGCCTCCGCATCGAGTTGCCGCAAAAATGCCGGCCCGCTCCCTTCAAAGCGGCTAAAGCCCCGGCATATGGCCGCGATGCGCCGGGCCGAGGTGCCGCCGTTTTGCCAGGGCAGCTTGCGGCGCAGGTCGTCCACGTCGAAATAAGAGTGCACCGGCTTGCCCAGCGCCAGGCCCACGTACACCACCGTCGAGTATTGGGTTATGAGCTCCACGCAGTTGGCAATCATGTGGTCGGTGTTGCCTTCAGTGAAAATGAGGGTGCCGGGCGGGGCGTGTTCCTTGATTTCGTCGGTGGCGCGGGGCAGTTCTTCGTTGGGATGCAGCTTGAAGGCCAGCGGGCGGCCGGCAGCGATGCGGGCGCACTCGCGGATGAATTTGGGGCGGTTTTCGGGCGTGAAGGTTTCGCGCAGGTCGGAGGTGGCCACCAGCACGTAGCCGTGGTGCGGAAAGTCGTTGTGGCGCACCCGTTCAATGTTATCGAAGTTGGGAATGCCCGTCACGATGAGCTTTTCGGCATCGACACCAACGTGTTCGAAGTGCTTTGCATAGCCTTCTGAGGCCACGCAGTAGATGTCGCAGCAGTTGTTCATGCCGTTGAGGGCCGTGCCAATGGCCAGGATGGGGTAGCGCGTAAAGCGCTTCACCAGCCGCGCCCAGTAGTTGAGCGGGTCGGTCATGCCCTCCTGCACGAAAACGGTTTTCGTGGTCTTCATCAGCGGCCAGGGCACCACCACGTCCGAGCAGCACACGATGAGGTCGTACTGGTTGTTGAACACGCGGGCCTCGAAGTCGTTCTGCAAGCCGTGCTCGGCCAGGTACTTATCGGCTTTGGCCTTGATTTTTCCGGTGACGATGGTTTTGTCCAGGCCGCCGGTCCAAAGCAGGAATTTGTAGAACTGACGCTGCCAGCCATCGTAATAGAGCTGGCTAAAATAGGGGTCGAACTCGTCTTCCAGCAGCTGCGCAATCTGGTGCATCTGCGTGGTCTGGTTGGGCGAGCCGATAAGAAACAAGACCTTTTTTCGGGACATGCAGGAAGAAAAGTTGAAGCAACCGAGCCGCCGGCGGACTGCCCCACGGCAGGGCCGGCACACCGCCAAGGTACAGTACGAGGGGCGAAATAACACCCCCCGTCCGCGGCTCCTGCTAGCGCAACCGTTACCAAATTGCAAAGGTTGGCATTGGCTCAATTCGCCGCGCTGCCAAGCGGCCGAAAACGCCGCCCCCGCCGCCGCAAATGCACCGCGTGTGCAGCTCCAATTTAATCAGGCGCAATTGCTTTTTAATTGTTGACCTTAGCCGCGGGCCCCACGCATCAGTAATGCGGGAAAGCCGTACACCGGCAAAAAAACCATTTTCGGCAGTATTTATTTCTTACCTAGCTAACAAAACCTTCTACTCATTTCTATCATGATTCTTAGCTCCCTTCACGATGCCGACGGCAGTCGGTGTACCCTCTCGCAAGAGCCCGGGGGCTGGTTGCGGGCCACCTGGCGCGGCTTCGTCGACATGCAGGAGGCCCTGCGCGGGGCCGATAACTACCTGCGCACCCTGCAATGCCTCCGCAACCCCTGCCTGCTCAACGACAACGTGGAGCTGATGGGTCCGTGGTTCGACTCCATCGAGTGGCTGGAGCGCATCTGGGTGCCGCAGGCCGCCGCCATGGGCCTGCGCTACGTGGCCCATGTGGTGCAGGCCGATTCCCTGTCCGACATCCTCACCGTGAATTTCGAGCACGGAGCAGCCGGCGCGCTGGAGCTCCAGATTTTTCAGCAGATATCCGAGGCCGAAGAATGGCTGCGCGCCTGCCAGCAGGAATTGCAGGCCAGCGCATAAGTCACGCACCAAGCAACCCCAAAGAGGGCCTACTTGTGCACCACCCGAATGCTGACGCGCCGGTTCAGGGCGCGGTTGGCGGGGGTGTTGTTGGGCCGTACAAAGTATTTGGGGCCGTAGCCTTTGGCTTGCAGTCGGTTGACATTCACGCCCATGCTGGCCAGCGTGAGCATGGCCGCCCGGGCGCGGTCTTCGCTGAGCTGGTAGTTCACCAGGGCTTCGCCGGTGCTGTCGGTATAGCCCCCGATTTTCACGATGGACCGTGGAAACGTATTGAGAATGCTGGCAATGTTGCCCAGCTGCAACGCCGATTCGGGCGTGAGCTGGGCCTTGCCGGTTTCGAAGTTGATGCGGTCGAAGTTAATCCAGCCCTTGGTCCGGTTCACCGAATCAACCTGAAAAGCCGGCGACGACAGGAAGGTGTAAAGCCGGTTTTCGGTCGAATTGGCCCCCACTTTCTGGGTCGTACCGTCGGCCAGCGTCAGCACGATGGGCTTGCCGGTATCGTAGACGTAGGTGTCCCGGTCCTGGTCGTAGCGGCCATTGGGCTCGTTGCCGATGGCGGCCGGGCGGGTTGTTGGGGCCGGTGGGGTGGCCGCAGTGGTTCCGATGGCCGGGGTGCGGGCAGGCAGTACTTCCACGGGCCGGCTGGCAATGGCTGGAGCCGGCCGGGCGGCCGGTACCGTTGGTTCGGGAGCCGGCCCAGTGGCCTCAGTAGGGGCCGGGGTGGGAGGCGTGTAGGCGGCCGTGGTCGCGGCGGGAGCCGGCGTTGGGCTGGTCGCCTCCACCAAATTGCTGGTAGTAGCCGCCGGCTGCAATGCCCGGTCCGGCGTGCTGTGGCCGAAGAAATACCCCAGGCACACGGCCAGTAGCAGCAGCCCGCCCCACTGCCAATACGGCGACAAGCCGCTGCCCGGTGCGGCCTCCGCGGCTGGCTCGGCCCAGGCGGCGGCCGGCGTGGGGGCCAGTTGCACCGGCTGCGGGGGCTGGCGGCGCAGGCCCTGTTCGGTGGGCAGAGGCAGCGCGGCACCCAGGGCCGGAGCCGGCAGCATGGCCGCCGCAATGGCCTCCTTCTCGGCGTGCAGCCAATAAACGAAGTCGGTGGGCGACAGGCTTTTTTCGGTGGCGGCATTGCCCAGCACGCCCAGCACGGCCGTGGCGGCTATTTGCAGCAGCGTGTCACTGGCCGAGGGGCGAATGGCGGCCCCAGCCGCAATGCGGCTCACGGTGCTGCGGTAAGAGCCGTCCAGCAGGTCGAGGAGCAGGTTCACGCCCCGCTCGTAGCGGGCGGCCGGGTGCAGGGCCGCCAGCTGCTGGAGGACCTGCGCCGCGTCGGCTTCGCGCACCAGCTCCAGCAGGCCCTCGGGCGTGAGGCCGTGGCCTACTTTTTCCGACAACTCATTTAATACCAATGGCACTGCCTGGCTTATCGCCTGTTCAACATTGGGTGCGGCTTCGTCAAGGCGGGTGCCGAGCCGGGCAATTGTTTCGCGGGTAAAGCAGTATTTAACTGCTTCGGATACAGTGATTTTCATAATGCTATAATTATTTGGAAAGACTGATTAGACCACACCATGCCCCGCCACCGGACAACATCCCGCCGTGCCCATCGGCACCGGCCCGGAGATTCTGGATTATTACTCTGACACAACTATTTCGTGGCTAAACAAAAATAACTAAATTTATTTGTAATGCACATTATATATATTAATTATAACAATGTATTTAATTTCAAGCTGCCGCGCGCCGGTAAGCTACTTTTGGGGTTGCCATGAACGACCCGGAAATCCGCACCCTGCTTTACCCATTGCTGCTCGGGGTCGTGCGCATCGATGAGCTGACCACCGGCACCACCCTCGCCGATGTGGTGCACATCACCGAGCACTTCATGCACGGCTACGAGGTGAAGGGCGACGGCGACACCTTACAGCGCGTGGCCAACCAACTGCGCTGCTACGGCGAGGTCTACGACTTCGTCACCTTCATCATCACCAAAAAG
>JAQBNT010000054.1 GCA_028288445.1 Hymenobacter sp.
ATGACAGATGGTGCGGGCAAGCCTTACCGACTAATCGCACCCCCCACGAAACCCAAAAGGCCCTTCCGCGTGTTAAATTCGGCCCCGCAACCCTAGCGGCGGCCGTTTCGCATTCCATGACCAACAAAGAAATCAAAGCCCTAATCTCGCTGCTCGACGACCCGGAAATCGCGCCGCAAATCCAGGACAAAATCCAGAACCTGGGCGAGAGCATCATCCCCTTTCTGGAGGAATCGTGGGAGGAAACGCTTGACAGCCAGCAGCAGCACCGCCTGGAGGATTTGATTCATAGCCTGCAGTTTGAAGGCCTGCAGCAGCGCCTCAAAGTGTGGCGCGAAGCCGGGGCCACCGACCTGCTCGAAGGCATGTGGCTGCTGAACACCTACCAGTACCCCGACGCCGACTACCAGGCCCTGAACCGCGCCATCGAGCAGCTCCGCTTCGAGGCCTGGACGGCCCTGCGCCCCGAAATGCACCCCGCCGACCAAGTCCAGACGTTGAATTACGTCATCTTCCGCACCCACAAGTTCGCGGCCAACACCCAGCATTTCCACTCGCCGGCCAACTCCATGCTCCAGCGCGTGATTGAAACCAAGCGTGGCAACCCGCTCACGCTGTGCGTGATTTACCTGCTGGTGGCCCAGCGGCTCAATCTGCCGGTGTTCGGCGTGAACCTGCCCAACCTGTTCGTGCTCACCTTCCGCCCCGAATTGCCGGGAGCCGAGCCGTTTTACATCAACTGCTACAACCGCGGCCTGGTGCTTTCGCGCACCGACATCGAGCACTACGTGGCCCAGCTCAACATCACGCCCAACCCCATTTTCTTCGAGCCCTGCTCACATCTCGACATCGTGCGCCGCGCCATGCGCAACCTGCAAATGAGCTTCGAGCGCCTACAGGAGCCGGTGAAGGCCGCCGAAGTGGCCCTGCTGCTGAGCATTCTGGAGTAGAGACGCATAATTGCGTCTCGTCGTTGAACGAGGGCGTGAGAACGGTGCGGCAATGCTCGTCTGACGACGAGATGCAATTATGCGTCTCTACAGCCGCGTTTTGTGTTGCAGAAACGGCAGTTTGTGTAGACCCGGCCGCTTGGGCCAATCAGACCTTTGCGGGCGCTGCCTGTTCAGCAACCGAAGCACCGACGCTCCGGCCCCAAACCTCGTTTCCCGATGAAGCTCACCGATTTCCGCACCCTGGGCCGCTCCGGCCTGGTGGTAAGCCCGCTGGCGCTGGGCACCATGACGTTTGGCACCCCGCGCTGGGGCTCGGGCGATGACGTGTCCGAAGCCGTTTTCAATGCCTACGTGGACGCCGGCGGCAATTTTGTGGATACCGCCGACGTGTACTCGGGCGGCCAAAGCGAGGAAATGCTGGGCGGCTACATCGCGGCCCGTGGCCTGCGCGACCAGGTGGTGCTGGCCACCAAGTTCAGCTTCGGCGGGCAGGCCGGCAACCCCAACGTGGGCGGCAACGGCCGCAAAAACATCCACCGTGCGCTGGAAGGCTCCCTGCGCCGCCTCAAAACCGACTACGCCGACCTTTACTGGCTGCACGCCTACGACGGCGTGACGCCCGTGGAAGAAGTGCTCCAAACCCTCGGCGACCTCGTACGTGCGGGCCGCATCCGCTACTTCGGCTTCAGCAATGTGCCGGCCTGGTACGCCACCAGGGCCGCCACGCTGGCCGCCGCGCACGGCATCCCCGGCCCCATTGCCCTGCAAATGGAGTACTCGCTGGTGGCCCGCCGCATCGAAGCCGAGCACGCACCGGCTGCCCTGAATTTGGGACTGGGCATCACGCCGTGGAGCCCGCTGGCCGCCGGTTTCCTGGCCGGCAAGTACGAGCGCAACGGTGCCGGAGCCAGCGGCGAAGGCCGCCTCACCGGCCCGAACCCATTCGGCAATATGAAATTCACCGACCACAACTGGCGTGTGCTGGATGCGTTGCGGCCGGTGGCGGCCGAACTGGGCCGGCCACTGGCGCAGGTGGCGCTTGCCTGGGCAATGGTCCAGCCCGGGATGACTTCGCTGATTGTGGGGGCCAGCAAAGTGGCGCAGCTGCAGGATAGTCTGGCTTCGCTCGAAATCCAGCTCAGCCCCGCGCAGCTGCAAACGCTGGACGATGCCAGCATTCTCGACCCGTTTCAGGACCGGGTGTGGCCCATGCTGAAGCGTGCCGTGTTTGGCGGCGGCAGCGTGCAGGCGTGGCAGTAGCCGCGTTTTGTGTTGCAGAAACAGGGTTTTGTGTAGGCCCGCCGGAGTGGGGGGGCGGACCTTTGACGTATCAAAGTATCCTCAAAAACAACCGCATTATGACAAGTGAAATCAAGCGAGTGGCCCTCGGTAGTCAGGGCCTGGAAGTGCCCGTGGAAGGCTTGGGCTGCATGGGCATGACGGCCGGCATCGACGGCATGAGCGTGTATGGCGAGGCCGACGAAACCGAAAGCCTCGCCACCCTGCACCGCGCTCTGGAGTTGGGCGTCAACCTGCTCGACACCGCCGACCTCTACGGCCCCATGCTGAACGAGCGGCTGGTGGCCAAGGTGCTGCCCGGCCGCCGGGCCGACATCATTCTGGCCACCAAGTTCGGCTTCGAGGTGAGCGACGACGAGAAGTTCACCGGCCGGCTGAACGGCCGGCCCGAGTACGCCCGCAAGTCCATCGAACGCTCGTTGCGCAACCTGGGCACCGACTATGTGGACCTCTACTACCTGCACCGCCTCGACCCCGAAACCCCCATCGAAGACAGCGTGGGCATGATGAGCCGCTTCGTGGAAGAAGGCAAAGTGCGCTACCTGGGCCTGAGCGAAGTGTCGGGCGACATCCTGCGCCGGGCGCACGCCGTGCACCCCATCACGGCTCTGCAAACCGAGTATTCCCTCTTCGATAGGGGCGTGGAGGAAACCGGCGCGCTGCAAGCGGCGCGTGAGCTGGGCATTGGTTTTGTGGGCTATTCGCCGCTGGGCCGGGGCTTTTTGTCGGGCGACATCAAAACCCCCGACGACTTCGAGCCCAACGACTCGCGCCGCTGGTTCCCGCGCTACCAGGGCGAGAATTTCTACAAAAACCTGGCGCTGGTGGAGAAGCTGCAAGCCCTGGCCCAGGCCAAAGGCGTGACGGCCGCGCAGCTGGCCCTGGCCTGGGTGCTGGCGCAGGGCGTGGTGGCCATTCCCGGCACCAAGCGCCGCAAGTACCTGGAGCAGAACGTGGCCGCCGCCAGCATTGCCTTGAGTCCGGCCGAATTGGCGGAGCTGGAAGCCATTATGCCGGTGGGCAGCCCGGCGGGCGCGGCGTACCCGGAAGGGTTTTAAAAGCCCGAGTCCCCCGAAATGAAATTTCGGGGGACTCGGGCTTTCGGCGCTACTTGCACCTGAATTAATTCCGGCTTTATGACCGACTTTGTAGGCTGCCGCACCCTGGAAATAGCCGATGCTGCCCTGGGCCTGACTTTCCCGCTGCTCGTGCTGTACCCCACCAGCACGCCCGGCCAGCCCGAACCCATTGGCCCCTACAGGCTGGAAGTGGCATTGGATGCGCCCATCAACCCCGGCCCGTTTCCGCTGGTGCTGATTTCGCACGGCACCGGCGGTACGCCGCTCACGCATCGCCTGCTAGCGCACTTCATGGCCTGCCACGGCTTCGTGGTGGGCCTGCCCCGGCACCACGCCAACCACCGCGACGACAACTCCTGGCACAATACCTCCGATAACCTTGTGTCCCGCCCACACCACCTCAGCTTGGCTATTGATGGGCTACTGGCGGAGTTCGGGGCGGTGCTACGGCCCGATTGGGTGGGGCTGATTGGGCACTCGCTGGGCGGCTACACGGCTTTGGCGCTGGCCGGTGGGCAGCCGGGTACCGCGACTGAGCCGCCGCAGCCCATCCCTGTGGTGCCCGATGCGCGGGTGCGGGCGCTGGTGCTGCTGGCCCCGGCCACCGTCTGGTACCGGGCGGCCGAAGCTTTGCGCAACGTACGGCTCCCCATTTTGCTGATGATGGGTGAAAAGGACGAATGGACCCCCGATTTCCACGCCCAAATCGTACTGAACGGGGTAGCCGACCGGCAACAGGTGCAGCACCGCATCATCGAAAACGCCGGCCATTATTCCTTCTTCAGCCCGTTTCCACCCGAGCGCACCGGCCCCGCGTTCCCGCCCTCGCAGGACCCGCCGGGGTTCGACCGAATGCAGTTTCAGGTGGAGATGCAGGCCGAAATTCTGCAGTTTCTGTTGCAACAGCTGCCGCAGCCTGTTGCTGGATAACAGATACATAAACCCATTTTTCATCCTGCGCTTGCGAAGGTCCTTATCCCATCAGTGCCGTTAGAATTACGATAAACTGTTCAATCGTGATAAGGTCCTTCGCAAGCTCAGGATGACAGGAATTGAAAAAAACAACGCTTCCATGAAACCGCAGCCCTCCGAAATCCGCGTGCTGGAAACTGTCACGGACTACACCCGCCTGTGCGGGCTGCCCGCGCCCGCCCACCCGCTACTCACCGTCATCGACCTGGAGCAAACCCGCGGCAACGTGCTGCCCGAAAAGCTCACGCCGGTGCTCCAGCAGTTCTACACCGTTTGGGTCAAGAAGAATTTGAAGGGCAAAGTGCACTACGGCCACCAATCCTACGATTTTGGTGAAGGCGTGATGGGTTTCCAGGCTCCGGGGCAGGTGTTTGCTATTGATGGGACGCTGGATATTTCCCAAATCAGTGGCTGGATGGTGGTGTTTCATCCTGACCTGCTGCGCAAGTACCCGCTGGGCCAGAAAATCGCCGGCTACGGCTTTTTTTCCTACGCCGTGCACGAGGCCCTGCACCTCTCGGCCCAGGAGGAAACGGCCCTGGATGCACTGCTGGGTAACATTCGGGCCGAGTACAGCCGGCCCATTGATGCCTTCAGCCAGGACGTATTGGTGTCGCAGCTCGACGTGCTGCTCAATTACGCCAACCGCTTCTACCACCGCCAGTTCCTCACCCGCCGCAGCCCCGAGCACGACCTGCTCAGCCGCTTCGAAGCTCAGCTAACCCACTACTTCGCCGTCGATACCGAGCAGCCACTGCCCACCGTGCAGCATTTTGCCGATGCGCTGAACGTGTCGCCCGCCTACTTGAGCGACATGCTGCGCACCCTCACCGGCCAGACCACCCAGCAGCACCTTCACCAGGCCCTCATCGAAAAAGCCAAGCGCCTGCTGCTTACCACCTCGCTCACTATCAACGAAACCGCGTTTCAGCTGGGGTTTGAGTACCCGCAGTACTTCACCCGCCTTTTTAAAAGTAAAACCGGGCTCACGCCGGCGGCTTTTCGGTTTTCGGCGCAGTAGTGAGGTGCTGTCTAAGCGATGTAGGGGCGGGGGTTGGCCCCGCCCGGCCGTTGGACGGAACCGGTGT
>JAQBNT010000057.1 GCA_028288445.1 Hymenobacter sp.
GTTAAAGCCGGAGTTGTACACCCGGCCGTCGTAGCGGTTCTGGTAATCGCCGGCCACCTTGCGGGTGCCGCGCACCAGCCAGTTCAGGCCGTGCAGGTTGCCCGCGTTCAGCAAGGAGTAGCCCTGCTGGTGGTTGTTGGTCTGGTAGCTGCCCGTGGCCGTCCCGATGATGCGACCCTCGGCCACGGGGTCGGGCGCTACGAAGTTGATGACGCCAGCCATGGCATCGGACCCGTACAGCAGCGAGCCCGGCCCCTTGATAATCTCGGCCCGGTCCACACTAAACTCGTCAATTTCAATGCCGTGCTCGTCGCCCCACTGCTGGCCTTCCTGCCTGGCCCCGTTGTTCAGGGTGATGACGCGGTTGTAGCCCAGCCCGCGCACCACCGGCTTGCTAATGGCCGCGCCGGTCGTAATCTGGCTCACGCCCGGCGTGTGCGCAATGGCATCCACCAGGTTCGAGCCGGCCGTCTGGTTCAGCCGCGTGTGGTCCACCACCGAGGTTGGAATGGGCGAGCGCCGCAGCTGCGTGGCCTGCGACACGCCCGTGACCACCACCTGCCCAATCTCGGTGGCCGCTACCGTCAGCTTGAAATCGAGCGGCTGGCCGCTGCCCGTGTCCACGGTTTGCGTCACGGTGTTGTAGCCCAACGAGCGCACCTGCACCGTGAAGCGTCCCCGCGGCAGGCTGCTGAAGCTGAACGAGCCGTCCGGCCCGGCGGCCGTGCCCTGCTTCAGGTCGTCGAAAATAATGTTGGCCCCGGGCAGGCCCTCGCCGGTAGCCGCGTCAGTAATGCGGCCGGTGAGGGGCGGGGCAGCTGTGCGCACACGCGGCGCAACGGGCGGGACATTCTGGGCAAAAAGAGCCGTCGGCGCTATCGCCAGGCCCATCACTAAAGAGAAACGGGGAATTAGAAATGACATAAAAAAAGCCAAAGCAGCCCGGCCTGCCAGCCGCACAGAAGCACGGCTGCGGGCGAGGCAGGGTAACACCAGAAAGAAAAAAGGAATGCGCCGGAGATTAGGCGCGGGCGGGCGGGCCGCGCAACGACCGCGCAAAAAGCACCTCGCCGGCCGCTGGCCGCACGGGCGGCAAAGCGGGCGTGGCGGCGTAGCGCATCGCCACGCGGGGCCGGGGTGCCGCCACCGGGGCCGCCGCCTGAAACGCCACGTTGTAGAACTGTTCTACGTCGCAGTGCTGGTGCTTGGCGCTGATGAGGGCCTTGCCCTTATGGCGAAACGCGGGGGCCTGGGCCGGCTCTTCGGTGGTGTGGGCGTGGGGGTGCAAGGCCAGAATCCATGCCTCGGGCAGCAGCGTCCGCACGAGGCAGAGCAGCAGCAGCAGGGCTAAATGGGAACGGAGGGGTTGCACAATACAAAGATGGCGGTAAAGGCCGGAAGTTGCTCAGTAAATAAATCTTACGAGGGGTTACGGTTCCCCAATCCATCGCGCTGCATTTCCCGTAATGGTGCCGTAACTTGCTGCCCAAGCGGCCTTTTAGCGCCTTTTTCTGTGATAATTAGCAATATTCCTGACTTTTCTTTGCAATACGACGAACAGCTGAGCCTGTTACGTATCGAGTGGGCCTCAGGAGCCGACACCCGTACCCTGCGCCAAAGCGCCGAGCAGCTCCTGACCCTGGACCGGGAGCTGGGCCCGCGCCACCTGCTGCTTAATATGAATACTTTCCCCGACATCTCGGTCTACGACCAGGTGTGGCTGGGCGTGAGTTGGATGCCGAGCATCGTGAAGCTGCCGCTGGAGCGCGTGGTGCTCGTGAACCACCGCCATCGTGTGCACAACCAACTGGCCATCGATTCGCTGCTGGCCATGTTTCGGAGCATCATTAAGTTCGATATCCAATATTTCCCGCAGCCCGATCCCGGCCTGCAATGGCTGACTGACTACTCGGCCCGCCTGCCCGAGCTACAGGCCGAATGGGACGCCGTGTTTGGGTCCAGACCCGGCCCGGCCGGCCGCCTCGAAGCCCCGTACCGGCACCAGCCCGAGCTGCTGTAGCCCGCCGCCGCTGTCAATCTGACAGCGAATCATCCCTTGGAACGTCCTTTGAAAGCTACGGAAACCGTGGCCGACGCGTCTGCGCCCGGCCATTCCGTCTGTCTTCAACCGTTTCCATCTTATATCATGCAAGAAACCGGCTCCATCTCCATCCACACCGAGAACATCTTCCCGATTATCAAGAAGTTCTTGTATTCCGACCACGAGATTTTCCTGCGGGAACTGGTCAGCAATGCCGTTGATGCCACCCAGAAGCTGAAAAGCCTGGCCCAGCTGGGCGAGTACAAAGGCGAGCTCGGCGAGCTGAAAGTGCGCGTGACCGTGGACAAGGAAGCCCGCAAAATCACGATTTCCGACCGCGGCCTGGGCATGACCGGCGAGGAAATCAAGAAGTACATCAACCAGATTGCCTTCTCCGGCGCCACCGAGTTTGTGGAGCAGTACAAGGAGAAGGATGCCGCCACGAAAGACAAGATTATCGGTCAGTTTGGCATCGGTTTCTATTCCGCGTTCATGGTGGCCAGCGAGGTCGAAATCTTCTCGCAGAGCTACAAGGAAGGCACCGAAGCCGCCCACTGGACCTGCGACGGCAGCACCTCCTTCACCCTGGAAAGCACTGAGAAAGCCGAGCGCGGCACCGACGTGGTGCTGAACGTGGCCGAAGATTCGGACGAGTTTCTGGAAGAAGCCCGGTTGCGCACCATCCTCACCAAGTACTGCAAGTTCCTGCCCATTCCGATTGAGTTCGAGGGCGAGCTGATTAACGATACCAACCCCATCTGGACCAAGCAGCCGAGCGAGCTGACCGATGAGGACTACAAGAAATTCTACCAGGAGCTGTACCCGATGAGCATGGACGAGCCCCTGTTCTGGATTCACCTGAACGTGGATTACCCATTTAACCTGACGGGCATTCTGTACTTCCCCAAGGTGAAGGACGAACTGCAGTTCCAGCGCAATAAGATTCAGCTCTACTCGCGCCAGGTGTTTATTACCGACGAGGTGAAGGACGTGGTGCCCGAGTTCCTGATGCTGCTCCACGGGGTCATCGACTCGCCCGATATCCCGCTCAACGTGTCGCGCAGCTTCCTGCAGGCCGACGCGGCGGTGCGCAAAA
>JAQBNT010000298.1 GCA_028288445.1 Hymenobacter sp.
ATTTGCCTTAGCAAAGCGTCCGTTTCACATCTATCTGTGATCTCATCCCTGTCGATCGTGAGACGCCTGAGCGGCGAGTAGTCTGGATCGAAGTCGATCCGGGCCAGATGTTTGGCAGTGCAGAGATATGCTTGCGAAGGACCTTCGAGGCCATTATCTCTAGTCTTGATTCTGATCCCACCCATGTTTGCATAGTATGAGTGTGCTATCGTCCACGTTTTCTCCATCTCACCATCGTACGGAGAGCTGGTGGAGCAACTCGAAGGTACAGCTCTTTTGTCTAAGTGGCAGCAAGACACCGTGCCTGACGTAGTAGCCTTTGTGCATGTGCTACCAGTTTGACATCCTTCGACATCCTTCGCTTTACGCCTCATCTCGCGTAGCAAGCGCCATGTTTTCACAGGGTGTCGAATCCAATCTTCCCAAAAGATATTAATCTCGACATTCCAGTGGTGTGGAGACGTGACGTTGACATCCTTCGTTTTTTCGGGTTCAGCCTGACTCTGGAAAGATGCCCGAGCTCTCATGTCATTCGTATCATCGATGGCAGCCTGTCGCTCACTAGCAGCATGAGCCAAGATGAACTCCGGGAAGAATACAGTAACCACGGTCCACTTCAGCTTTCGTCAGATCTCATACCAGGGGCCGTCTTCCTGATCCGGCAGGTTCAGATGTAGCACACGAGGAAGCAACCGGTTAAGGTATCCCAAGTTGCTCGCGTGTCACCTTCGGGGACCCACCCACCACACACTGTCTTGGAGTGGGCCGAAGTCGTGTTTGACGACTCTTGAGCGGCAGCGATGTGGAGAAGGCCATATAGGAGGAGAATCACGCTGCAGGAGCGCAGAGACGTGGCAAGCCGAGCCATTGCTCTGTCAATGAGGCTACAATCGAATTTAAAAGAGTCGAAACTTGGAGAGAGATAAGACGTGGGGAAATAGTGAAAAGATATGTCACGCCACGCGGGTGCCACAACAGACGGTACACCAAAATCTAAAAGCCCCCGCAAAAGCGTGATATCACCACATAAACTCGAGGTTAGGCTTCAGAATTGTCCAGAATAGTTGGAAGTACCAATATCAAGTATCCAGTACTGTTTATTTAAGCCGAATTGCTCTTAGACCGAAGTTGTAAAGTTGTCGATTTGGTGGTTTTTGGTGGCACATTATTCTCGCTTGGATGTACCGTCTGTTATGGCACCCGCGTGACCAAGTGCGGGGAGTAACTCAATAATTGTAAGCCGACATGGCCGCTTGATTCGAACCCCCTAATCGCTCCACCAAACTGCGTCGCCTGGTCCTGCGGGATGTCGCTAAAGAAGAGAAGAAGAAAAAGGGGGGGGGGTTGGATCGTATAAGGGAAATGTTCGATGGGACATTATTGATCTTGAATTGAAGTTGCATTTCGGTCGCGAGAGGGGCGATAGTCGCTGCCACAGTGGACTTGGCCCGACTACCTGCCTTTCCGAATTGTGGACGATCTTGATGGGCTTCACATTGTATATCTGCTGCTGGAACAGGATAGACTTAATCATATCGCATACGGCATATATCTTTAGGTCTGTCTTCGAGAATCTCCTGGAGTCTATTGTGTTGAAGAGGCTGCGGGGTCGTGCGGAGCGTATCCGCATCCCACACTTTCGGTCAACGTGCACTAGCGCTGGCGAACAACAACGCCAAACGCGACCATCGCAATCGCGACAACTTCATACATCCTCAACGCAACAGTTCTGGTGGACTCGTCGTAGACGCGTTACATGAGCAAGGCGACTCCTGCAAAGCGCAATGCCATAATGGTACGGCACCACGCCCTCCAGGGTCCCACACAACGCGTCGCGCTCTGGCTCGACGGGCATCCTGACGCAACCAACCATTACCTCGAATTCAACCGAAACTCCGCCGCGATCGAAGCCTACAAGTCAGGGACACCGCCAAATACACATACTACACAAAAGCGAAAGACATTGCCAGAGGTTTCGCATAACATACACAGCAAGAGCAAGAGCAAGAGGTGGAGATGTCGGGAAGCACATGCGGTGCTTCTGCGCGGGATCCAAGTAAGGCGCGGCGAATCGAAGACAAAAGGGTTCCAATCCACGGAGAATCAAGTCCAGACCTCGATCAGGCACCTCGAGCAAAGTCAAGCTCATTGAAATTCGCCCCACGAGATGAACAGGCAGACACGGGCTCTCCAACACGCTCGAGCGATACCCGTTCCTCGGCTTCGACCCGTCGATCCCTCAGTCCAGTGAAACGAATCGGGGACTTATCGCTGGCACAAATGCCGATCATAACACAATTCGCATTACTTGCTGGAGAGTAGCTGCATAACCCACCACGCTCATGGGCTTCCAGATCGTGCAGTTGCAGGAGCGCAGAATCAATCTGGAGCGACCGTACTCTAGCTAATCATAGCCATTATGTTGTCCAGTTCCCGCCCAAAGGCATCACGAAGATTTGGCGCCCAATCCCTCCGCATACTTCTGCCTGCAACGGCAACCTCCGCCCACGCGCATGAGTAGCGCGCGCAACAACACAGTTCAGAGCCTCTCCACGTCAACGTCCTGATGACGCCATCTTGGTTGGCAGAACCAAGCGACCGCACTGAGACCGCGCTCACCGCCCTGACGCTTTGGGTCATATGCGGACAACCACGCCTTGCCGCACTAAGCGACATGCGGACACCACGCCACGGCCGCAGTTGGCGTAGCATCTGCCGACCATAATTAGGAGCTAAGGCCGCAACTCGGCACACCGCTGCGAAGTTTAACCTAGCCCCAAAACCCGCCAAGCAGTCCAAGTCAATGGCAACTCGAAGTCTCCCCCACCACCTTCTAGACTTCACAGCAACCTCGACAGTCAATCAACGACTCCTGACACGGTCTGAGAGGATATGTGTTGACGATCATGACGCATGGGAGCGAGCAGCGCTGCCGCGTCATCATGGTTATACGATGAGTTCAGACAGTGATTACGGGCGCAAGGGTCCTCGTTGCAACATGAGAAAAGAGTTTACGTTGTGCGCGCATAGGCTATTGTGCCCCTTCCCCTTCTGACACACGAGCGAGGGCCGGGGTCAGGAATCTCAAAACTCGAAACATCCATCACGAAAGTACCTCCAATCCCCGATGCAGACTCGGACTGATGATGTACAGTAGTATAGCACTCAGATGCGGTAGGAAACAGCGACGGTAGTGAATGCGAGCTGAAGACATGAGGTGATGTTTATGTTGCTGATTGATATACCTTCGGCCACCCGGGAAATTAACGGACCACGTAAAGTACAATTCTATGTCACATCGCTCTAAAATTTTTGACATGGGCGACAGGATGGCTCGATTGACAGGCCCTTCAGTAATAATTCTACTGCGGTAAAGTCGACGTGTCACATCAGTGAATTCAAAGCGCAGAAAGATATAAGGAGGCGGTTAAACGTGGGAGGGGTGGGCCCCGAGGCGTGATTCATATTGGCCTCAGGTTTCGCACACACCAGCATAATGCATTCATGATGCAGCTCTTCGACCTCTTTCATACAACGCACGCACAATTGTAAGCATAAGACGTAAAGTTTTTTATGTCCGCTAGAGTTCGACACTCGAATGCTACACGGTTCGCACCCCGCGCGTCGTCAAAACTGGCAGACGTTCTGATGACAGCGAAATAACAGGTGTGGCATTCACGAGGTCAGTGCAGCGATATCTGGTGGATGGATGGATCGCTTGCGCGATGCGCGAGAGACCCGTGCTTGATGACTTTTATGAGTGATTTCGTTCGTGCTTATCACCTCAGTGCCGGCGGCTTGAGTTACACCAAACGTCCAAAGTTAAGAATGGTGAAGAGCCAGGCGGCTGTGACCTCTGCACAACGGTACACTGTAGTGGATCCGTTCAAGCCGCCTCCATGGAGAGCGTGTTTTCTTGTGAAGACCGGCGCAAGCGCTTGAACCTTGGCAACGATGAGGGAGAGGCAACAGAGCAGTCTTAGATGAATATAGCTAAATGTGAATAGTTAGAGAGCGGAGAACACGGCACGGGGGCTGGCAGATAGTTACTGCTGCGACGTTGATGTGGATGGTGGTTTGGAAGGCGGCGGCAGTAGTTCGCAGTATATTTATCGCGTTCATGGCGAGGCACGGTCGCGGTTTGCTTACTGCACGTGACTTCTCGGGAGCCATTCGAAAAGCGCGGTAGTCAACAAATCGTCAAACTCAGCGGATCGAGAGCCGAGGCAGAGTCGGAAGCGGAAACCGCAGATTTCTCCACGGCAAAGGCGCAATGCGGGTCAAAGCCAAATTGCTGTGACACATTTCGTGGCCCTCCTGTGCAATATGAGTTTCACGAGTTGTTGGTGGTGTGGATCGCAGATGCGGCAAGAGGGATCCAGTGGGCTACGGGACAGGGTGGGCTAAGGGACAGTTGTGCAAGCACAACGGAAATGTATCGGCATTGGTGTTCATAACCAGCCACATTTAGCCACGATTAGCCACAACTAGCCATATCAGAGCAATTTTGCATAACTGTCCCGTAGCCCGCAGTGTCCCGAAGCCCACTGCATCCCTCTATAGCACGTGAGGGACGCGCTAAGGAGGAATAATCGCGCGGCGAAAATGTAGCCTCAACTCCATCACAACAGCCTGAACAGCATCGCGATAAATGGCAATGAGCGCATCAACGCAATGCCTTTGAAGTGCAACGCATTGATATCGTCAATTGGGTGGGCAAGAAATGATGTAGCCAGCCTTTCGAGCGCTTCAAGTGAAGTGGTCGGCACTCTACCTCAATAAGACGATGCCTGACTCCAGCACGGCAATCATGATGGCGCGACCAGCACCAAGCCCATAGACTTCCCACTCCAAGGTCCAGGATAAAAGGGTGTGGCGCACTCCACCTTTCAGCCATGCTCTTGATGCCTCTTGGCCCTCCATCACCATTGGCTACTCGTGATGAATAGCCTCACGCTCGTCTCCAACCGCCCCGTTTCACTGCACTCTCGCCATATCGGCACGCCCCCTCCCGGAGGGGCCGCAGATCGCCAGCTTTGGTGCCGTCCACGGAGTACTTACTCCATCTAGCATGGCTATTAGCCCGGCGGTGATCGAAAAGGGGAAAAATAAGCTGGCGGGTGAGATGCGAGACGATTAAGTCCCCACTGTGGCTACATCACAACTCGGCTGAGCAACGGACGGAGTGTTCTTATTCCCTCCATCACTTGTCATGCGGACAACAAGGTTGACACCAAGGCTTTTAGGTTCGACTGCCGTCATCGCTTTGGCCACTTCTTCGCCGCTCCTCCATCAGACAGTGTCTGCCTGCCACCCAGAACTCGGGGCGTCTGACTTCTTCCCCGAAGGAGCAATTACCTGCACTGTACGGCTGGTGTGTGTCGGAAGTTTGCGCTCCGTTGAAGCTTGAAGACGATGAAGTCGATTAGCGGCCTTCAATTGGAGGACACGGTACACAGGGCTACGATAATCCTTATGATGACGCGCGCATCTCAGGAAGGCATACATGATGACGGCAAGTCAGTGGCCGTCATGATCACAAAGCACGCGGCTGCACTCTTCGTTACTGTCGTTCTGTGGCTGTAACTTGAGCGGCAGCACTGCTGAGGGATTAGTTATTC
>JAQBNT010000136.1 GCA_028288445.1 Hymenobacter sp.
CCGGGAATTAAAAATGAGAAGCCGAGCTGGAAAAACATCACCGAAATAGTGCGGATAATCTGGTAGCGCGAGTGCCGGTATTTCCACAGCGCACGGCCGCCCATCAGCAGCACGGCCAGCGTGTAGAAGGTGCCGTAAAGAAACCATTGGTCGGCCGGCCGGGCGCGCAGCGCCTGGCTGAGGCCGTCGAGTGGGTGAATCAGGTTGTTGAGCAGGCCGAAATTGCCCTGGCCATCATCGTTGCTGAACCAATACAGCACCACGTAGAAGCCCGTGAGCACGAGGCCCGTGACCCAGGCCACGGCCCCGCGCCCGGTGCTGGCCCGCAGCCACAGATTATCCTGCTGCACGCCGGCCGGGTGCCGGCCAAATTTCAGCCCGCTCCAGGCCAGCGTGCCGGCGTTCACCAGGCCCACGGCCAGCCAGAACCAGGTGTGGCGGTGGCCGGGGTCGGCATCGGCCAGGGCCAGGAGCAGCGCCAGCAGGCCGCCTGCCACCACGGCCAGCGTGAGCTTTTCGGCGGGCGAGGAAGCGGGCAGGGGCGGGGTGAGGGTCATTCTTTTTTAATGAGGAATGAGGAATTGGGAATGAGGAATTCAGAACAGCCGCTATGGCCAATTCTTCATTCCTCATTGAATTAATGGTGGTGCGGCTCGTCGGGCTTGCCGAAGAGGTTGATGAGCGTGCCCACGAGGTAAAAGCCCGCCCAGCACACGTAGAGCCAGTTGAAGCCTGCCGGGTGGTGACCTACGAAGAAGTGTAGAATCAGGTGCGCGCCGGCGCTCATCAGCAGGCCCGTAAGGGCGATGAACTGGAAGCTGTTGAGGGCCGAGGGCCGGTAAAGTTTGGAGAAATCCACAGCAAAAAAGATAAGAAGAGAGGCTACAGACGCGCAAAAAGTCCCTTGCGCTGCTTCAGCGCCACGGGCTGCCCGGGAAACTGCCGGTTGAAATCGGCCACGACGGCTTTTTCGTGCTGTGGAAAAAACTCGGGGTCAAAATTAGCCGCGCCGAAATGGCTCAGCACCGTAGCTACCGGCGTGCGCTGCGCAATCCACTGCTCGCATACGGCGTGGCGCAGGCGCAGGCCCAGCGCGTTGAAGCCCACCACGGCGTGCGGAGCCCCGCTTTGGAAATACACCCGCACTGCCGCCCGGCTATTCGGGTGCTCCCAGTAGAAGCTGGTGAGGCCGGGCACGGGGCCGGCCGGGGCCTGCCCGTAGGTCTGGTATTCGAGGTTGAAGAACTTGGCCGAGTTGAACCAGATGCCGCGCCGGTAGGGCGTGGGCTGCCCGCAGATGGTGTGGGCTACGGTTTCGCCCTGCATCCGGCCGGTGTACCAGAGCTGCTCGATGGGCACCGCGCCGGAACCGGGCCGGCGGTGCTGGGCGCAGTCGCCGGCCGCGAAAACGTTGGGCACGCTGGTGCGCAGGAATTCATCGACCAGAATGCCCTGAGCGGTTTCCACATTGGAGGTGTTGGCGAGCGTGAGGTTGGGCCGCACGCCGGTGGCCAGCCCTATCCACTGGCAGGTAATTTCCTCGCCGGCGGTGGTCACCACGGCACGCACCC
Source organism: Hymenobacter sp. (assembly GCA_028288445.1). GTDB lineage: Bacteria > Bacteroidota > Bacteroidia > Cytophagales > Hymenobacteraceae > Hymenobacter. The sequence continues at coordinate 1,572 of JAQBNT010000136.1, forward strand.
GGCCTTGCGCATCGCCCAGAATCTCGCGCAGTTCCGTGCCGTAGCGCACCGCAACGTGGTTTTCCTGGAACTGTCGGTCCACCAGGTAGGCCTCCTCGGGCGGCAGCACGGAGGCCCAGTAGCGGGCCTCGCGCACCAGCACTACGGGCTCGATGCCCCGGCTGTGCAGCATTTCGGCCAGCTCCACGCCGATGAGGCCGCCGCCCACCACCACGCCCCGGCCGATGCCGTGGGTGTCGCGGGTCATGGCTTCCAAATCGGGCAGGCCGTAGAGGCCCTGCACGCCGGCCAGGTGCTGGCCGGGCCAGCCAAAGCGCTTGCTCTCGGAGCCGGTGGCCAGCAATAGCTGGTCATAGGGAAGGGTGGTGCCGTCGGCGAGAATCAGTAGGTTTTCGGCGGTGTTGAGGGCGGTGGCGGTGGCGTGCACCAGGGCCAGCCGGTTTTCCTCCCAGAACCAGTCGGCGTAGGGCTTGATGTCCTGCGGGCGCAGGTGGCCCATGTACACGTACATCAGCGCGGTGCGGGCGTAGTGGTGGGCGCTTTCGCCCGATACCAGCGTGATGCGGGCTTCGGGCCGCAGCCGGCGCACGGTCAGGGCGCACGTCACGCCGGTGATGCCGTTGCCGAGGATGACGAGGTGCATGGGCGGAGTGAGAAAGCCAAGGGTCAAATGTAGCGGAAAGCCGGCTCAGGCTACGGCACCTGCCTCTGGCCGGGAGGCGACGTGGCCGTAACGGAAAGTGGCGGCCTTCGTAAGCATAGGCAATGCGTTTGTTCACGCTTCCCTACTCGACTCCAGCTTATGATACCCGATAACATCTCCGGCAACGGCACCGACCCCAACGAAGGCGAACACGCCGACATCACCGAAAACAAGCAGTTTTCGAAAAACGAAAAGCTGGAAAAAGAGAAAGAATACCAGCAGGACCAGAGCAACAACAAAGCCAGCGGCGACCCTACGGCCCTGCGCAACGTGGGGGCCAACGGCTACACCCAGCGTAGCGACCAGAAGGACCAACTGGAAAACCTGCACATCGGCGGCTCCGAAACCAGCCCCCAGGGCGGCAACGACCACACCAATGCCGGCGAGCAGGCCCAGGGGCCGGGTTTCGAGGCCGAGGGCAGCGTGGAACTGGACCACAACCTGCGCACGCGGGAGCAGAAGTTTGGTGAAAAAGGCCTCAGTGGGCCTGCTACGCCTGCTAACGACGGCGAAACCATCAGCGACGTGTAAGCGGCCAGCCGTATTTTAACGCGCTACTTGACCGGCCGGGCCGGAGCCTGCTGCGACTACGGTCCGGCGGCTCCGGCCCGGTTTTCTTAGGCGTTAGCCACCAACGCGCTAGAAGCGAAGTGGGCGGCCGGTAATGGCATTTGGGCAACTGCGCCAATTTGCCGAATCAAAAAAAAGTTTGGCTGCGGCAGATAACGCCGCAAAAGCTTAACTTGCGCAGCCTATTTGGAAAGTTGGCTCTGGCCATTAAATAAATTCTGCGCAAGCTTTAACCCACCCATTACTTTTTTAACGATGAATTCAGAAAATCTACCCAAGGTTGAAAACGAGCCTTACAATCCGAACCTGGACGCTCAGGACGAGGATGTCGTGTCGGGTGGCAACAACAAGCTCACCTACATTCTGGTGGGCGTGATTCTGGCGCTGGTGCTGGCCTACGTGGCCCTGCCCAAAGGCGGCGGCACCGGCCTAGCCTCGGTCACGCCCTCGTTTATGCTCGATGATGCGGCCGTGACGGCCACCGCGCCCACCTCGGCCGACAGCATTGCCGCCGGCCTCAAAGCCGCCCCGGCTGCGGCCGAAGAAGAAACCACCGCCAAAACCACCACCAAAGCGGTGGTGAAAACGACGTCTGCTGCTCCTTCTGCCGCGCCGGCCGCTGCCCCAGCCGCCGCTGCCGCCGCGGCCGCGCCCGTGGAAGCGGCCCCGGCTCCCGCGCCCGTAGCCGCCCCCGAGCCCGCCGCGCCCACTACCGTTACCATGTCGGGCAAGATTGAGGACGAGAACGGCCACCCGCTGGTAGGGGCCACCGTGCTGCTGAAAGGCAGCAGCAAAGGCACCAGCACCGACGCCAACGGCAACTACTCCATGGAAGTACCCAGCGGCGACAACATCCTCATCTACGGCTACGGCGGCTACGACGACGAAGTGGTGCGCAACTCTGGCAGCAAGCCCGTGAACGTGACCCTCACGCCCCGCGCCAAAGCCGGCCGCAAGCGCCGCTAAGTTCTTGGTCAGGACTTCACAAAAAAGGCCTCCCGGTGCGGGAGGCCTTTTTTTTGTGTGGAGAATGGTTGGTAATTCTGACGTTCTAAGCACTGTCATCCTGAGCGCAGCGAAGGACCTTATCCCGTTTAATAATGCGCATTCAATCGTAACAAGGTCCTTCGCTGCGCTCAGGATGACAGCCCATATCCTGATTGTAAATACTACGCGCTGGCCTTGCCCCCGAAGCGGCGGCCAAACAGGAAGTACACCGGCAGGCCCAGCGCCACCAGGCCCAGGCCCCGGCGTGAGAATTCGGCCGTATCGGGGGCGATGAGGAGGATGATGCAGAAGGCGCTGGCCAGCACAATGTACAGGCCCGGCACCAGCGGGTAGCCCCAGGCGCGGTAGGGGCGCGGGGCATCGGGCCGGGTGCGGCGCAGCACGAAAATGCCGATGATGGTGACGACGTAAAACAGAATCACGGCAAACATCACGTAGTTGAGCAGCTGGCCGTAGGAGCCGCTGAGGCAGAGCAGGCTGGCCCACAGGCACTGGGCCCACAGGGCGCGGCCGGGCACGCCGGCCCCGTTCAGGCGGGCCAGGCCGGGGAAGAACAGGCCGTCTTTCGCCATGGCAAAATAGGCGCGGGAGCCACTGAGAATAATGCCATTATTCGCCCCGAAGGTGCTGAGCATGATGAGCACGGCCATGACGTATGCGCCGGCTTTGCCGAGCACCGACTCGGCTACGGCGGTGGCCACGCGGTCGTCGGTGGCGTACTGGATGCCGCGGCCGGCCAGGGTGGCGGCTTCGGGGGCGCCATGCAGGGGCAGCACCAGCAGGTACACGATGTTGATGAGGATGTAGAGGGCCGTGACGATGGCCGTGCCGATGGCCATGCTGCGCACCAGCGTGCGCTCGGGGTTCTGGATTTCCTCGCCCGCGAAGCCGATGTTGTTCCACGAATCCGAGGAGAAGAGGGAGCCCGTCATGGCCATGCCGATGGCGATGACCAGCGAGTAGCCGCTGATGGGCAGCGGCGCGGCGCTCACGCCGGGGGCCGGGTAGCGGGTGGCCGTCCAGAGGTCGGCGAAGTTGGCGGCGATGGCCTCGTGGTTCAGGCCCAGCGCCACGCCGAAGATGATGAGCAGGGCCAGCGCCACCAGCTTGGTGCTGCCCAGCACGTTCTGGATGAGCTTGCCGGTGCGCACGCCCTGCGCGTTGAGGGCGGTGATGCCGATGATGAGCACAATGGCCAGCAGCTGCACGCTGCTGAACTCGAAGCTGCCGGCCTGAAACAGCACGTTTTTCACGCTGAACCAGGGCAGGAGCACGCCGGTAAACTTGGCGAAGGCTACGGCCACGGCCGCGATTACGCCGGTCTGAATGACCAGAAACAGCGTCCAGCCATAGAGGAAGGCCGTGAGCCGGCCGAAGGCTTCGCGCAGGTACACGTACTGGCCGCCCACTTTAGGGAACATGCTGGCCAGCTCGCCGTAGCTGATGGCCCCGGCCATGGTGATGAAGCCGGTGATGAGCCACACCACCAGCAGCCAGCCGGCACTGCCCACCTGCCGCGCAATATCGGCCGAGACGATGAAGATGCCCGAGCCAATCATACTGCCCGTGACGAGCATGATGGCGTCGAAAAGATTGATGGCCCGCTTGAAATGCGGCTGGTCGGGTTGAGGTTCGGTCATAAAAGAGCGGAGATTTTTGTCAAAGAAAACGAAAAGGCCCGCCACGAGAGGCAGGCCTGGGATGCAAAAGGGAAAATCAGGGGAAAGGAAGCCGTTCCAGCATCAGGGCGCGGGGCGGAAACCGGCCGCCAGCCGCTCGGCCGCCTGCTCGTTTCCGAGCTGCCGGGCGGTGGCCCATTGTTGGTTGGCGGCAGCATTTTTGCCCACCTGCATGTAGTAATCCCCCAAATCGAGGTAGAGGCGGGCCGGGTCCGGGGATTGGGCCGCTAGGCTCGCCAGCTGGGTGTTGGCTTCGGCGGCGTGGCCGCTCAGGGCGGTGATGACCACCTGGGCCAGGGCGCTGCCGGTGTGGGCCGGGGCGAGGGTCCGGGCCAGCTGCACATCGGCAGCAGCCGGCTCAAATTCACCCAGCGAAGCGTGGAGCAGGGCGCGATTTACGTAGCCTTCCGGGCGCTTGACGTGCCACTTGATGTATTCTTTGCAGGCGGCGGCCGCAGCCTGCGGCTTGTGGCAGATGGTGCGGGCCACGATGAGGTAATGTAGCGCAAAATCGTTGCGCAAATCGAGTACGGTGGCCAGTTCTAGTTCCTGCACGGCCTGGGGCGCATTGTTCAGAAATAGTTCGGTGACGCCCACCAGGGCGGCCACGTCGGGTTCGCTGTGGGCGCTGGGGGTGCGCCTGAAAGCCAGCGCAAAGTCGTGGCGGGCCTGCCCGAGGCGGTGCTGCTCAAAACAGGCCCTGGCCCGGCCCACGTAGAACCAGCCGTCGGTCGAGTCGTGGCGAATGGCACGGCTGAAATCGAGCTGGGCAGCGGGCCATTGCTGCTGGTGTCCCCGGCACACGCCCCGCAGGTAGTAGAGGGTGGCGTTGGCCGAATCGGTGCGTAGGGCGGCGGTAAGCTCCGCATCGGCAGCGGGGTATTGGCCTTTCAGCAACTCCCGCTTGGTGCTCGGACTAATGCTTTCAAGCATCGGGTCTTTCGCACCGAAAAGCGGCCGGAGGGTAAACAGCGAGAAAAGGCCGTAGAGCAACAGGGCTTCGTTCATGCAGGGAAAGGGGAAGGGGAATAGGGACCGCCGAGGGCCACGCCACGCGGCTCAGAACTCGCTGCGGTCGTACCAGCTGCGCATGCGCCACGGGTCGTTGCGGTTTTTGCGCACCAGCACCAGCCGGGCCGTGCCCGTACCCGAAAACCGCTCGTCGTCGCGCTGCTCGATGGTGAGCAGGAAGGAGCGTTCCACGCTGGCGAGCGTGTCGGAAGTCAGCGTGTCGGAATTGGGCAGGTACTGCGTCCACTGCAAATTGATGGAGCGGGCGGCCCGGAAGAGGCGGTAGGTGGTGTTGGCGTCCACGTCGCGGGTCCAGGAGCGGTCCAGGTTGGCGGCGAAGTCGCGGTAGGTAAACTTGAATTTCGGTGAAAGCAGCTGGCCGTAGAGCGTGGAATCGCGCAGCTGGTAGGCCGACCGGAACCGGTCGAAGAAGCCGCGCACGTACACGGGGTTGCCCAGTAGCTCGTTCTGGTCGGTGGGCACCTCGTCCAGGGCCGGGGCGAAGGGATTGCACGCGGGCACCGTCAGCATGAGCACAATGCCCGAGAGCATCATGGTGGGACGGGAAGGGCGGGACGGCAAGTTCATGAGGCGAAATATACGATGTGCTTAGCTTAATGAAGAATGAGCAATTCGTCTGTCATCCTGAGCGCAGCGAAGGACCTTATCACGGCTGCGTCGTTGAGAATACAGCCAACCCTTCATCGGTGATAAGGTCCTTCGCTGCGCTCAGGATGACAGACGAAATTTCTCACTTAGCCCCTCAATGCGAGCTGAAATACTTCTTCAAATCCGTCCAGCAGAGGCCGGGGGTGGTGCGCTGGTCGCGCCAGGCCACGATGCGCCACTCGTTGTTGCGGCGGCGCAGGAGCAGGCGCATGTTGCCCTGCAACAGGCCGGCGCGGAAGGCCGTGTCCTGCTGCGTGATTTTGAGCTGGTACAGGGCCGAAACCTCGGCCGAATCGGTGGTGTAGAGTTGGTCGCGCCGGCCGCTTAGGGTGAGCGTGTTGGTGGTGCCGGTGGCGGTGCGGCGGCGCAGGCTGCTGAAGTAGGTGGTTTCTTCGGGCACGCTCCAGTTGGCAAAGAGGGCGGGCGAGGAGCCGGCGCTGGTGGGGTCGGGCACGAAGCGGTAGTCGGGGCCGCTGAAGGTGCGCTCGTAGTTGCCCACGTTAACGTTTTGCACGGCGGTGGTGAAGTTGGCCAGCAGAATGTCAATCTGGGTGGGCTGAAGCCACTCGCTGGCCGAGGCCGCGGGCTCGGGCTCGCGCAGCTGGAAGCAGGCCGGCAGGGCCAGCAGCGGGGCCAGCCGCAGCCCCGCAACAACAAAACGAAAACCGAACGAAAATCTCATAACCAACACGCCGCTACCAGGCGAAGGGAAAGATACGCGCCCGCCGCGACTAGCGCCACCGGCAGCTGGTAGGAAACCGCCCGAAAAAATCCGAGGTTTCCTACCAAGCTGGTAGGAAACCGCCTGAAAAAATCTGAGGTTTCCTACCAAGGCTGGTAGGAAACCTCCCGGAAAATACTGAGGTTTCCTACCAGCCTTGGTTCGGGTATAATCGCGGAGGAAACCGGGTGGCGGAGGCTGCGGAGGCCAGCCACTACCGGGCAGCTTATCCGCCAAGCCGCTTCCCGCCGTACTTTCGTCGCCCGTCAACCGCTGCCCCTGCATGTCCCGAAAGCTTCTGGCGTTACTCACCGCGCTGCTGTTGCTGCTCACACTGGCCACGTACGTCTACTACCGGCGCACGCTGGCGGCCGTGCCCGTCGACCCCTACGCCCTGGTGCCCGACGATGCCGTGCTGGTCCTGAGCACCCACGACCACCCCGCGCTGGTGCGCCACCTCCAGGAAACCGAGCTGTGGGACAACCTCACGGCCGTGCGCTACTTCCAGCAGGCGGCCGGCCACCTGGCCCTGGCCGACAGCCTGGCCGGCGGCAACGCCCGCCGCCGCAACGCCCTGCTGAACCTGCTGGGCCGCAAGCTGGTCATCACCTCGGTGCACGTGACGGGGCCGGGCGAGTTCGACGTGCTGTACCAGGTGCCGCTGAGCCGCGTGAGCGAGTACCGGCAGGTGCGCGGCCTGCTCGAAACCCTGGGCCGCGACCCCCGCTACCGCCTCGCCACCCGCGACTACGAAGGCCAGGAGCTGACCGTGCTCACCGAGCAGCGCACCGAGCTTGGCCTCACCGTTTTCAACTACCGGAACCACCTTCTCATCAGCACCAATGCCGGCCTGGTGGAAGCCGCCGTGCGCCGCCTGGCCCACCCCGACGCGCCCACCGTGCTGGCCAGCTTCGGCACCACCGATTTGCTGAAGCTGCGCGGCGTGGACGGCTCGCTGCTGATAAACTACCGCCGCCTGCCGCAGTTTCTCGACGTGCTGTTTCGGCGCGATGCCCACGGGCAGGTCGACCAGCTCACCGGGCTGGTTTCGCAGGGCCTGCTGGGCATGAAGCTGGGCGGCAGCCGGGTGCAGCTCCAGGGCTTTTCGAACCCCGAAACGGCGCGGGGCACCCTCCAGCAGCGCTTGCGCGGGCAGCCCGCGCAGCCGCTGGGCCTCAGCGAATTCCTGAGCACGCGCACGGCCCTGCTGCTGCACCTGGCGGCCCAGCCGGCGCGCACCTGGCCCTACCGGGTACGACCCCGGCCCGGCACCCCGCTGGTCGACTCGCTGGGGCGCAATGCCGCGCTGGACAGCCTGCGGGCCACGTTTGGGGGCGAAATGGCGGTTGGTTACCTGGCCGCCGTGGCGGCGGGCAGCCGGCCGGGGCGGCTGGCCTTCGTGCGCTGCCCGGTGCCGGCGCGCACGGCCCAGTGGCTGGCCCGCCTGCGCCGCATCGAGGGCAACTCGCCGGCCTTCACCAAAGTGGGGCCGTATGAAATCCACCCCGTCGGCTTCCCGGAGGCGGCGGTGCTGGGGCCGCTGCTGGCCCCGGCCCTGCCCGGCGCGGTGGAGGTGACGGCCAGCGCGGGCGTGCTGGTGGGCAATTACCTCGTGCTTTCGGATGAGCTGACGTTGAACGGCTACCTCGCCGACGTGGTGGCCGGCCGCACCTGGGCCCAGACCCCGGCCCAGGTTTCCTTTTTGCAGGAAACGCTGCCCCGCGCCCGCCTGAGCATTTTCGTGGACACGCGCAACAGCTGGAATGCCCTGCTGGGCGTGCTTACCGAAGACCGCCGGGCCGGCCTGCTGCGCAACGAGGCCCTGTTCAAGCGCTTCCCGCAGTTCGCCTTCCAGCTGGTGCCGGCCGATAATGAGGCCGCGCCCGATGCCCAATATTATACCCAACTGCTGCTGCGCCACCCCGACTTGGGCCCGGCCACGGCGCAGGCCGGCGGCGCGGCGGCCAATGGCCGGGTGCTGGCCTTCAAACACGAGCTGGTGGGAATGCCCACGGTATTGCCCGCGCTGGGCACCCGCATTCCGGCCGTGGTGGTGCAGGATTCGGCCCGCACGTTGCACTTCGTGAGTGCCGATAACGCGGTGCTGTGGTCGGACACGCTGGCCGGGCCGGCGGTGGGGCTGGCGCTGCTGCCCAGTGGCGGGGGCGTACCGGGCGGCCTGCTGCTGGGGGCCGGCCACCGCCTGCACCTGCTGGCCAACGATGGCAGCGCCGTGCTGCCCTTCCCCCTCAACCTGCCCGATACCGTGCGCGTGGCCGCCCTGCTGGCCGCCCCCGCCGGTCCCGACGCGCCCGCCCGCCTGCTGGCCCGCACTGCGGGCAACGACCTGATTTTGCTTGATGCCAAGGGCCACCTGTTCCCCGGCTGGCAGCCCAAGCGGCTCGATTTCCCGCTGGCCGGCGAGCCCGCGCTGCTCAGCGTGAGCGGGCGCGACGTGGTGGTGGCCCCCCTCCAGAACGGCTACGTGTACGCCTTCGATGGGCAGGGCAACCTGTTTCCCGGCTTCCCGCTGAGCCTGGGGGCGCGGCTGGCCGGCAACCTGCTGGTGCAGGCCGGCAGCACCCTGGGCCGCACCCACCTCCAGGCCGTGAACCAGCACGGCGAGCTGCTGACCTTCACCCTGAGCGGCGACATCCTGACCCGCCGCCGGGTGGCCACCTGGAGCCGCACCGCCCGCTTCCACCTGGTGCCCGATGCGCGGGGCCGCAGCTTCGTCATCACCCGGGAAGACGGCAACCAGCTCGACGTGTACCTGCCCACGCAGGCGGCCCCGCTGCTCACCCAGCGCTTCGTGACCTCGGGCGACAAGCCGGTACAGCTCTTTGATTTCGGCAACGGCCGGCGCATCATCGCCGTCACGGAGCCGGGGCCGGGCCAGGTCTCGCTCTACAACGCCAAAGGCCAGCTGCTGGGCGATGCGCCGCTGCCCAGCACCGGCACCGGCGTGGGCCTGAGCTACGACGCCACCACGGATGCCTACCAGCTGGTGCGCATCGTGGGCCGCGAGCTGCGCCGCACGGAATTGAAGGTGGCACAGTAGGGGCGGGGTGGTGGGTGCGGGTTGTCATCCTGAGCGCAGCGAAGGACCTTACCACGTTTGCTCCATTTGATATTACTGCAAACTGTGCTTTGGTGATAATGTCCTTCGCTGCGCTCAGGATGACAACCCGCCACCAATCAACTTATCCACCACCCCACCACCCCATGACCCCACCATCCCCCCGCACCGGCCTCGTGGTCGGCAAGTTCTGGCCGCCGCACCGGGGCCACCAACTGCTCATCGAAACAGCCGCTGCCCAGGTAACGGAGCTGCTGGTGCTGGTGTATTCAAATCCCGATTCGGAAACGATGCCCGCGCCGGTGCGCGCCCAGTGGTTGCGCGAACTGTACCGGGGCGATGAACTGCCCGACGGCCCGCGTATCGGCAGCACGCCGCTGCGCATCTTCTCCCTCACCGCCGAGGCCGATGAGGTGCCGCCCGACGCGGCCGACGACGACACGCAGCGCGGGTTCGTGCGGCAGTGGCTGGCCCGGCAGGGGCTGGCGGTGGACGTGGTGTTCAGCAGCGAGGCCTACGGGCCGGGCTTCGCCGCGCACCTGGGCGTGGCCCATGTGAGCGTGGACGCCGCCCGGGGGCAGGTGCCCGTATCGGGCACGCTGGTGCGGGCCAACCCCGCAGCCTACGCCCGCTACCTGCACCCGCTGGTGGCGGCGCAGCTGGGCGTGGTGCCGCCCGCCGAGGTGCCCCGCGTGGTATTCTTGGGAGCCGAAAGCAGTGGCAAATCGACGCTGTGTGCGGCACTGGCGGAGGCCTGCGGCACGGTGTGGGTGCCTGAATACGGCCGCACCCTGCACGAGCAGAAAAACGGCAACCTCGACTTCGAGGACCTGCTCTACATTGCCCGCCGCCATGCCGAGCTGGAGGACGAAGCCGCCGCGCAGTCCCACGGCGTGCTGTTCTGCGACACCAACGCGGCCACCACGGCGCTCTATTCCTACTACTATTTCCACCGCTGCGACCCGGCCCTGCGGGCGATGGCGGCCGTGTGCGGGCAGCGCTACGCCCACACTTTCGTGTGCGCGCCCACCGTGCCCTTCGAGCAGGACGGCTGGCGCGGCCCCGAGGCGCTGCGCAGCTTCCAGCACGGCATGATACTGATGCAGCTGGACCACTTCAATATCCCCTACACGCTGGTGGAAGGCACGGTGGCCGAGCGGGTGGCGCAGGTGCAAAACGTGGTAGGGGCGGGGGCGTATCCGGGGGGCTTGCACCCGCCCATACAATTACTGTAGGCCGGTTGGGGCAAAAGTCCTGTCATTCGCACTACCTTACGGCATCGAAAGGGCAGTGCCGCACCGGCTTAGGCTGGCCGCCGGCATTGCCCGCTCGCCAGGCTACTTCCAGCCGAACCTAACCAACCATCCCCATGTCGGAAGCCCCCGAAAAAGATGCCGAGCAAACCCCACCGCCCGCCCCGAAGCCGCTGCTAAGCGACCCGCCGCCCTATTCCGGCGGCAGCGACATTCACATCGGCGAAGGCCAGGAGCATCATTTGCCCCACGAAGGCACGCATCAGCCACCCAAGCCCAAGCCGTCCGGCAACCCGGTGCAGGAATAGCAGGGGAGGCCCGGGCACTGGTCCCGGGCCTTGCCTCAAATCAGGTTGAACGCCCGGGCGTACTGCCCGAGGTCGAAGCTGTTGGCCGCGCTCAGCTTCTGGCGGATGTTGCGGCGGTGGGTGTCGGCGGTTTGGGACGAGATGTTGAAGGCCGCCGCAATCTCCTGCGAGCTGTGGCCCAGCGCGAGGCTGCCCAATACCTCGCGCTCGCGGGCGGTGAGGCTGGCGAAGGTGGCCGATTTCTCGCGCAGGAAGGTGTTTTCATCCAGCAGCCGCTGCACCTTGGCCGTGATGTGGCTTTTGGGGTCGATGGGCGTGGAGAAGCAGATGACCAGCAGGGGGCGGCCGGCAGCATCCTGGGCCAGCAAACGGGCCGTGGTCATGTGCCAGGCAAAGTCGAGCCGGGGGCCGGTGCGGACCTGCTGAAAGAGCGTAACCGCGTAGTTCAAATCGTTGCGCTCCAGCAGGCTCACCACCTGGGGCACGTACTCGTGGGCCTCGTCGGGATTGAAGTAGCGCGTATGATAATCAGCCCCCATGGCCGTGAGCTCCTCCAGCGTGATGCCGCCGAGGTCGCGCAGGCCCCGGGCCGACATATACAGCACCCGGCTGGCATCGCCGCTGAGAATGATAACCGCGCCGGGGTATTCGTCGGCAAAGGCAGCAATCTCAGCTATGCGGTGGGCAATGATTTGTTCATAAGTCATGCAGGGTAAGGAAGTTGCCAAATGAAAGAAAGGAGTGAGGTGAAAGGGAAGCGTAAAGCAGATGATTAGCTATTGGAATATAAGAATGGCTGGAAAGTTAATGAGCGTTTGATGAAGATGGCCACTATTAAGCGGAATAATAGTTGCCCGGCGGGGAATTATATAAAAAAGAAGTCCCGGCGGGATGGCCGGGACTTCTTCGCAGGAACGGTTTGGGCGCGGCGCGGGCCGGCTACCGATTGGTGAGCCAGCCCTTGCGGTAAAAGTAAAAGAGCTGGGTAAGCACCACCAGGCACATCACGATGAGCACCACGGGGTAGCCGTAGGGGCTATAGAGCTCGGGCATGTTGTGGGGCAGGAAGTGGCCGTGGCCGTCGTCGCGCTGGAAGTTCATGCCGTAGAGGCCCACCACAAAGCTCAGGGGGATGAAGATAGTGCTGATGATGGTGAGCACCTTCATCACCTCGTTCATGCGGTTGCCCTGGTCCGACATGTAGAGGTCGGTGAGGGAGGAGATGTTGTCGCGGTAGCTCTCGGCCAGGTCCAGGGCCTGGATGGCGTGGTCGTAGGCGTCACGGTAGAAGATTTTGAGGGTTTCGGGCATGATTTCCTCGGGCAGGCGCAGGATTTCCGCGATTTTGTCGCGCTCCGGGTACACCAGCCGGCGGAAGCGCACCACGTCCTTCTTGATGCGCAGGATGCGGGCCAGCAGGCGGCGCGGGCGCTTATCGGCGAAAATGGCTTCTTCCAACTCCTCAATGTAGTCGCCGATGGCGGCCATGGTGGGGTAGTAGTGGTCGAGCACCACGTCGGTGAGGGCGTAGGCCAAGTACAGGACCGGGTGGCGGCGCAGGGTGCTGAAATTGCTGCGAATGCGGTTGCGCAGCATATCGAGGCAGTCGTCGTAGTCGTCCTGAAACGTGAGCACGTAGTTCGGGCCGGTGAAGATGGAGAGCTGGTCGTCGTCGATTTCCAGGTTGCGGGTGAAGTCCGTCATGCGCGACACCATGAAGAGGCGATTATCGTCGAACACGTCGATTTTGGCCCGCTGGTAGTCGTTCAGCACGTCCTCCATCTGTAGGGGGTGGAGGCCGAAATCCTGCATCATCTGCTCAATCAGGGGCAGGTCGCCGTAGCCGCGCACGTCAATCCAGTGCTTGAGCTCGGGGTGCTGGCGCAGTTGGTCCATGAGGTCGTCGTAGCGGCCGGTGTATTCGGCTTCCGCGCAGGTGGCCTCGTTGTAGGAGGTGAGGAACAGGCGCGGCTTGAGGGCATCGGGGCGAATGTTGAGGGTGCCGGGGCGCTGGCCCACCTGCTGCTCGCGGGCCTGCCGGGTGGCCTCCCGGTCGGTGATGGTGTAGGCGGGCGCATCGGCGGGCTCGGTGAGCGCCGGCGAGCGGTTGGGGCCGTCCTGGGGGGAGGAGCTGATTGGATTCATGCAGCGGGGAAATGGCAAAAGCAGGGCACAATGTCGGCCCATACGCGTGGCGGTATGATGAAGATGCCTTCATCGGGCCGATTGAGCGGGCCGCGCAGCTACCGGCCCCGGCGGCGGGCGCTCAATCTGTGCCGTACTTTGCCGGGAAAGCCACACGATTAAGCGTTGAAAAGTACGGATTCTTTGGTTGCACTGGCGGCGCGCGCGGCGGGCCCCGCGGCGGCGCTGGTGGTGGCCGTGGCCGAAAGCGGCCCCCTTGGCCCGGCCGCGCCCCGCCTGCCGCTGGCCTTCGAGTCGTTCCTGTACCTGCGGCCCGCGCACCAGGCCCTGCAGGAGGCGGCCGGCCCGGTGCTCAGCTTTTACCTCGAAGACCCCGCCGCCGGGCGCACCGTGGCGCAGCTGCACGTAGCCCTGGGGCCGGCCGATGATGAGGCCCGCAGCCCCGCGCAGGCCCCCTTCGGCGGCATTCAAATGGCTTCAGACCTGCCGCTGCTCGCCCTACACCAGCTGCTGGACGCGGCCGAAGCCGCGCTGCGCCAGCGGGGCGTGCGCCGGCTGGCCCTGCGCGGCTACCCCTTTGCCTACGACCCCGCCGGGGCCGCCGCGCTGGCCGAGGCCCTGCGCCAGCGGGACTACCGCGTGGCCCTGGCCGAGCAGAACTACCACCTCGACCCCGCCCTGCCCTACGAAGCGGACCTGCACCCCTCCGAGCGCCGCCGGCTGCACAAGTGCCGCCGCGCCGGCCTGCACTTCGAGCAGGAGCCGCCGTTTCTGCTGCCGCGGGCGTATGATTTTATTCAGGCATGCCGGCATGAGCGGGGGCAGACGCTGTCGCTGCCCCTGGCGCGGGTGCAGGAGCTGTTCCGGCGCTTCCCGAAGGAGCATTTCCTGTTCTCGGTGCGCCAGCCCGATGGCGCGTGGGCGGCCCTCACGGTGGCCATTCAGGTGGACAAGCAGGTGCTGTATAATTTCTACCCGGCCAGCCCGCTGCGCTGCAATTCCTTCAGCCCGGTGGTGCTGCTGAATGAGGGACTGCATGCCTTTGCCCGGGCCAGCAACATGGCCGTGCTTGACCTAGGCACTTCCACGCTGGATAGTGGGCCGAATGCCTCGCTGCTGCGGTTTAAGCGGCATCTGGGCGGCGTGGCGGGCTTGCGGCTGAGCTGGGAGCGGGAGCTGTAGGGGAGTTTCCGTTCTTTGCCATCTCATGCCCAGTGACACTTCCCCTATCAAGTCTCCCATTCGGCACTTCGTGCGGGGCTCGCTGGGCACGGGCGTGGCGGTGGCGGCGCGGGCGGCGGGCTCGCTCATCGTCAACAAGCTGTTTGCCACGTATGCGCCGGCCGGCGGCCTCACCCTGCTGGCCCAGTTCCAGAACCTGATGGCCATGCTCACCACCCTGCCTTATGATGGCGTGCAGGTGGGCTTGGTGAAGTACCTCGCGCCGCTGCGGCCGGGCAGCCCGCGCTACCGCGCCTGGCTGGGCGCGGCCACGGTGCTGAACGTGGCGGCGCTGCTGGCCGGGGCTGCCGTGCTGGCCGTGCGCGGGCTGCTGGGCTGGGGGTGGGGCAGCCTGGCGGTGTTCATGCTGGGCATAGCGCTGGTTACCGGGCAGGCCATGCTGGGCAGCGCGCTGCTGGCGGCGGGCAAGCTGCGGGCCTACATCGGCCTCACGGTGACGTTGGCGGTGCTGGGCACGGCGGCCACGGCAGCCACACTGCTGGGCGGCTGGCCGCTGCGGGTGGTGCTGCTGGCCTACCTGGTGGCGCAGGGCCTCACGCTGCTGCCGGCGCTGGGGCTGGCGGCGTGGGCCGGGCTGCTGCGGGGGCTACGGCCGGCCGCCCCGGTGAGCCGGCTGGCGCTGCGCCGGCTCAGTCAGTTCTTGCTGATGGCCGTGAGCACGCTGCTCTTCGGAAAGGCCGTGGACTACGTGCTGCGCGACTACCTGCTGGCCACCTTCGGCCCGGCCCGCACCGACTTGTGGCAGGCCGTGGCCAAGCTCTCGGATAACTATACTATGGTATTCGGGGCGGTGATGAGCAGCGTGTTTTATCCCCGGCTGGCGGCGCTGGCGGGGCAGCCCGAAGCAGCGCGGCGCTACCTGCGCGGCGTGCTGACGTTGCTGGCCCCGGTGCTGGCCGTGGGCCTGGGGCTGATATTCGTGTGCCGCGACTGGCTGCTACCGCTGCTGTTTGCGCCCCGGCTGCTGGGGGCGCGGGAGTTTCTGGCCCCGCAGCTGCTCGGCGACTGGGCCAAGCTGCTGAGCTGGCTGTTCCTTTTTCAGCTCACGGCCCGGGCGCGCACGGGGCCGTACGTGGCCGTGCAGGCGGGCTCGGCGGTGGTGTTTGCGGCGCTGCTGGCGGCGCTGCTGCCGCGCCTGGGGCTGGCCGGGGCGGTGTGGGCGCACGCCGTGCGGTATGGATTGCTGCTGCTGGTGTGCGGGGCCTTCCATTTAATAAGGAATGAGGAACTAACCCAAGTTGCGGAGTAGCCGCGTGCCCTGAAACATATTAGCCCAAGACTTCTGAATATGTTTCAGGCCTTGAAACATATTCGCTCAGGATTTCTGAATATGTTTCAGGCCCAGTGAGAAAGAAAACTCCGGCGGACAAGCTAGCTAAATAGTCTGCAACTTGAGTGAATTAATCTTGTGCTTCCGTTTGCTGCCAGCCTTTTCATGCCCCATTCCCCATTCCGCATTCCCCATTCTTCCTTAAGCGAAGCGCCCAGCGTTACCATTGTGGCGCTGTGCCACAACCACGCGCCGTTTCTGCGCGAGGCGTTGGATTCCATTCTGACCCAAACCTATCCGCACCTGGAAGTATGGCTCGTGGACGATGCCAGCACCGACGACAGCCCCGTAATCCTGCGCGAATACGCCGCCCGGCACCCCGCCTGGCACCTGCTGCTGCTGCCCGAAAACGTGGGCAACTGCCGCGCCTTCAATACCGCTTTCTTTCAAAGCACAGGTGAATTCGTGATTGACTTCGCCACCGATGATGTGCTGCTGCCGGCGCGGGTGGCGCAGCAGGTAGCGCAGTTTCAGGCCGCCGCGCCGGAGGTGGGCGTGGTGTATTCCAACTGCGAATTGATTGACGAAGCCGGCCGCTCGCTGGGCCTGCACCACCGGCCCGCCGGCCCCGGCCAGCTGCAACCCGCGCCCGCCAGCGGCTGGGTTTTTGCCGAGGTGCTGCGGCGCTACTTCATCAGCACGCCCACCATGATGATGCGCCGCGCCTGCCTCCAAAGCCTGGGCGGCTACGACGAAACCCTGGCCTACGAAGACTTTGATTTCTGGGTGCGCGCCAGCCGCGACTGGCAGTTCCAATATCTCGACGAAGTGACCACCCGCAAGCGCAAGCACCCGCGCAGCATGAGCGCCCGGGCCTACCAGCGCCACGACCCTTATCTGGCCTCCACCATCCGCGTCTGCGACAAGGCCCTTGACGTCTCCCGCACCTCCGCCGAGCGCGCTGCCCTGGCCACGCGCCTGCGCTGGGAGCTGCGTAAGGCCCTGCGCCACCGCCACGCCGCCCAGGGCCGCGCCCTCTATGCCTTGTTGTGCCAGTCCGGCCACGCCATTGCCTTCGACCACCTGCTGGGCGTGCTGGCCCGCCTGCCGCTGGGCTGAAACCCGCCCGCAGTCCCGTTCTTGCGCCCATGAACTGGTTTTCGGCCCTCCGTGTGCGTACCGTGCTGCTGCCCCTGGCCCTGAGCGCGGCCACCGTGCTGGGCCTCGGCAGCTACCACGAAACCAACGACGATACCACGCTGGCCTGGCTCTTTTCGGGGGTGCTGGCGCTGAAGCCGGTGCCCTCGGTGCCGCTGTTTCTGCACGGCTATGGGCATGTGCTGGCCGCCGCCTATACCATTGCGCCCGGCATGCCGTGGCTGGGGCTGCTGCTGGGTGCGCTGCTGGCGGCGGCCACGGTGCTCACCTTCGCGGTGCTGGATAAATTGCTGCGGCCCTATCTGCGGCCGGGGCCATTGGCGCTGGGGCTGACGCTGTTTTTCGGGCTGGCCTGGCTGGAGCACTGGCTGTGGTTCAGCCACGGGCGGGTGGCGCTGCTGCTGGCGGGCGCGGGCGTGCTGTTTGCGGCCCAGCGGGCCGGCCGGGGCGGGGCGCTGCTGCTGGGGCTGCTGGCGCTGGGCGCGGCGTGGCTGATTCGGCCCAGCTTAGCCATACTGGGAGCGGCTGCCGTGGTGCCGGCGGCAGTTTGGCTGGCCGGGAGCTGGCGGCGGGCGGCTCCTGTTTTGGTCGGTGCCGCGCTGGGCCTGCTGCTCGCCACTGGCCTGCTGCACTGGCTCCAAACGCTGGCCGAAGCCCGTGCCCAACGCCGCGATGCCGCCTTCAGCCGCATCCTGGATTTCGACCAGCTCCGCCCACAGCCGCGCACTCCGGCCGACAGCCTCGGCACTGCTGCCATCGGCTTGTGGCTGCTGGGCGATTCCACGGTGGTGAACGAAGTCCTGACCCGGCGCGCCTACCACTTCGATGCGGCGCATTTTCTGACCCACGAAGTGCCCGCCAAGCTGCGCCAGCGGCTCCCGCTGCTGGGACGCGACTACTTCCCGCTGCTGCTGGCCCTGGCGGCCACGGCCGTTGCTGTGGCCCGCCGCCGGGGGCGTCACGGCTGGTTCTGGCTGGTGCAGCTCGGTTTTGCTGGTGGGCTGGTTTTGCTGGCGGGCCTATTCAAGCTGCCGCCCCGGCTGGCGCTGCCGCTGCTCGATTTCTGGCTGCTGACCAACCTGGTTTTCTGGTTGAAAACCGTTGGCGTAACGAAACCCGATGAGTCATCCGAAGCAGCTGAAGAAGTTCAGGCAACTGAAGCGACATCGATAAGAACTGACTATAATCGTCCGGCTCCCCTCTCCTGGGGAGAGGGGCCGGGGTTGGCCGGGGTGAGGTTCCCCCGCTTGGCCATCATCGCACTACTAGCCCTCGCTACTCTCTACGCCGCCAAGACCTGGCACCGCCACCAGGTTCTCGGCCGCGAACAGCGCCAGCACGAAAGCGCCCTGAACGTCATTGCCCACCAGGAAGCCCGCCGCGTCCGCATCTTGGCGGGTACCAACAATTTCCTGAAAAGCCTCTCGCCCTTCCGCACCTACGGCCTTGGCCGTCAGCCCGTGCTGCTGCTCACGGGCTGGTCCTCGCACGATGCTTCCCAGGCTCAGCTACGCCGTGCCCTCACTGGCACCACCGACCAAACGGAATGCCTGCGCCGCCTGGCCCGGTTGGAAACCTACGGTTCGGAGGCCGATGCTTTATGGGTGCTCACGCCCGAAACCGCACAGTGGCTCAACCGTCGCTTTCGCCTTAGCGGGCCGCGGGTGCCGCTGTGGCTGGGGCCGCTGCCAATCGCCTACAGTGCTGATTCCTCGGTGTGGCGGTACCACATCCAGAAGCCGGATAATCGGTGATTCCGACGCTGGGAATGCGTTTTTAGGGCCTGTATTCGGCCCCAATGCCATAATCTTATACCCGGCCCCCTACGGTTCGGGCAGACCTTTGTTGCGCGAAAAGCGTTTCTTCTTCATTAACCCTCCGCGTCTATTCGCCTTATTTCTATGCAAACCTCCATATCAGCAACCCGCGGCGAAGTCCTGCAACAGATGGAAGGCTTCCTGAAATCGAACATGAGCACCTTCCTCAAAAGCGTGGAAGAGAGCTGGCAGCCCGCCGATTTCCTGCCCGATTCGCGCCACGACACGTTTTTTGACGAAGTAAAAGAGCTGCGCGAAAAAGCCGGCAGCCTCAGCTACGACCTGCTGGCCGTGCTCATCGGCGACACCATCACCGAGGAGGCCCTGCCCAACTACGAAGCCTGGTTTCACGAGCTCGACAACATCAACCGCGACCGCAACAACGGCTGGGCCGAGTGGATTCGGGGCTGGACGGCCGAGGAAAACCGCCACGGCGAC
>JAQBNT010000305.1 GCA_028288445.1 Hymenobacter sp.
TACGGCTCGACGTGCTCCAGGTCGCCCCTGGCTCGCGCGCGAAGTACGTGGCCCTGGGTGGCGTGCTGCTGAGCACCGGAGGGCTGGCGGCGCTGTCGGCAGCCTTCGCCGTCCACATGGCGCTGGGCGCGCCGTGGCTGATCGCGCTGGCGGTCGGGCTGGGCTGGGGCCTGGTCATCGTGAACCTGGACCGGATGCTGCTGGTCGGCATGGGGCATGACCCCTCCTGGCTGCGCAACGTCGCGATGGCGGTGCCGCGGATCGGTCTCGCCGTCCTGCTGGGGACGGTGATCTCCACCCCGCTGACGCTGCAGGTGTTCAACAAGGAGATCGACGCGACGGTCGTGACCCTGCAGGCCGAGGCGGCCGGCCAGTTCGCCACCGACCTGGACGCCGACGCCCGGTACGCGCAGATCCCGGACCTGCAGCAGCGGATCGCCGAGGAGCAGGCCGTGCTCGCCGGCGGTGGCGCCACCGACCCGAACGCCGACCCGCGGGTGACCGCGGCCGTCGCCGACCGTTCCGCCAAGCAGACTGCCTACGACGCCGCGGTGGCCAGGTTCGCCGAGCTGCAGGCCAAGGCGCAGTGCGAGCTCGACGGCACCTGCGGCTCCGGCGAGGCCGGCCCGGGTGACGCGTACCAGTCGGCCGCCGCGGCGGCCGCGACGCAGGCCGTCGCACGCGACGCCGCGAAGGACGCCCTGGACGCCGCCGAGACCGCGCTGGTCGACGCCCGGACGGCGGCCGGTGACGACGCGGCCAGCAACGGTGCCCGCAGCGTCGCCCTGGCCGAGGCCGACCTGGCCACCGACCAGGCGCTCCTGACCCGGCTGACGGACGCCCGCACCGCCGAGCAGGCGGCGTTCGCGGCGCAGAACGCCGAGAGCGACGGGCTGCTGGCCCGGCTCGAGGCGATGGACCGGCTGGCCGCCGACCGGCCGGCCGCGGGCACCGCGCACCTGATGCTGTTCCTGCTGTTCCTCTCCGTGGAGCTGCTGCCGGTGCTGATGAAGGTGCTGCTCAACTTCGCCGAGCCGACCGCGTACGAGCAGCTGGAGAAGATGCGCGACGAGGAGGACGTCGAGGCGGAGAAGATCCGTCGCGACGGCCGCCAGCGCGCGCAGCAGGCCCGGGCCGACCTGGTGGTCGCCGCCGAGACCGACCGGATGGCCCGGGAGATCCTGGACCGGGAGATCGCCGCCCGCGAGGAGGCCGAGCGGGCCGCCGAACGGAAGGCGCGGCGGCGCAACGGTCGGGTGGCCCGCATGGTCCGCCGGGTTCTTCCCGGCTCGCAGCGGCCTGCTCCCGAGCAGTCCGCCGAGCTGGTCGAGCCGACGCTGAACACCGGCGAGCTCGAGGCGCTGATGACGGCGCCGTCGGCGGTCGGCATGTGGGGGACGTCGTCCGTGCCCCGGCCGCGGCCGGCCGCCGAGCTGGTCACCGTCTCCGACGCCGACGAGCGCTGACCTCATCGCCGGGTGTGACCTGAGAGTCACGATCGGGCGACAAAGAGTTTGAACATCAAGTTGTGCAGCATCCAGCTGGTCCGCGCGTTGTGTGGACGCAGAAGCACGTTCTCGACCACGCCCGTCAGCTGCTCATCGAGCAGGGGCCGGCTGGCATGACCTTCTCCGCGCTCGCCGCGCGAGCCGAGGTCGCCCGACAGACCCTCTACCGGTACTGGGACGGCCCGGAAGCACCGGTCGGAGATCTGGTCCGGCGCCGCGACCTGACGCTGACCGAGACCCCACGAGAGGCGCGCGAGGCGCTACGGAGCTATCTCGTCGACCTGCGGGAGACATTGGCTGATCCGGCGATCGCACCGGCCATCGGGATGCTGATGGCCGGTGCCGAGCACAACGGCGCGGCCGCCCGAGCGCTCCAGGACGTCGTGGCGGTTCGGCTCGCCTGGCTCAACGACCAGCTGAGCGGACTACGTCCGCCGCTGGACGAGGACGAGTTCGCGACGCTCACCGGACCGCTCGTCTATGCCCGGTTGTGCGCCCGCCGGGACATCAGCGACCACCTGATCGACGGGACGGTCGACGCGATCTGCCGGTCCGCCGTCCGGGGAGTCGTCGAGAATGGTGATCCGGCGCCGCATGCGGCCGACGCTGGTGAGCCCTGAGCCGTTGGGGATGATCAGTGCATGCCGTCCCCGGGTGTGCCGCTGGAGAAGCTGGGTTTCCTGACGATCGGGCTGTTCGACGGGAACGACCCCGGGCCGGGTCACGAGTCGACGCTGCAGGTGATCGAGTTGGGGGAGCGGCTGGGGTTCGACAGCGCGTGGCTGCGGCACCGGCACCTGCAGTACGGGATCTCCTCCCCGGTCGCGGTGCTGGCGGCAGCGACGCAGCGGACGTCGCGGATCTCGCTGGGGACGGCGGTGACGCCGCTGGGGTGGGAGAACCCGCTCCGGCTGGCCGAGGACCTGGCGACGGTCGACATCCTGTCCGGCGGCCGGCTGAACCCGGGGGTGTCGGTGGGGCCGCCGATGCACTGGGACGACGTCCGTGGCGCGCTGTACCCATCGACGGCTGATCTCGAGGACTTCTCCTACGAGCGGGTGGCGCGGCTGCGGCGACTGATCGCCGGGGAGCCGGCGTCGACGTTCCGCGGCAAGGAGGGCGTGGTCGAGGAGTGGTCGGACCGGGTGCAGCCGCATGCGGCGGGGCTGGCTGACCGGCTCTGGTACGGCGGCGCGTCACTGCGGTCGGCGCAGTGGGCGGGGGAGCAGGGGATGAACTTCCTGACCTCGAGCGTGATCAAGGCAGAGGCGACCGCCGATTTCGCCGTGGAGCAGGCGAGTCAGGTGCAGGCGTTCAAGGCGGC
>JAQBNT010000091.1 GCA_028288445.1 Hymenobacter sp.
ATTTGCCGTGATTACGGGTAAGGGGTTAGCAGCCTGCCAATTGGTGGCGGAGCTTTGTGGCGTAGCTGGTACTCCGGCCCCTCACTCCTTCACCCTTTACCATTTCTTTATCATGGCTTACTCTCTCTCTTTGCTCACCAACCGCACCCAGTGCGACGCGGTGCTCACCTACGCCCAGGCCAAGCTCAGCCTGCTGACCTACCACACCACCCAAACCAACCGCCGCACCGAAAACCTGAGCGCCACAGCCAGCGGCATGGCTTCGGAGCTCACCGGCCTCAATGCCTACATCACGGCCATGACCCCGGTGCTCACGACCCTGCCCGCCGGCCGGGACCGCGACCGGCAGGCCAACGACCTGCGCATCAAAACCGACCGCCGCGACGCGCTGATGGCCCGCCAGAGCCAGGTCGGCCCCGAGGCCCTCATCGAGGCCGAGCTCGACAGCGCCCTCGTCGATGCCCAGCTGCCGCTGGTGGAGGAGCTCATCGCCCTGGTGACGGCCCACCGGGCCACCCTGCCCGCCTAGCTAAAGGCTGGTGCCCACTGAAAAGGCCGCCCCGGAGTACCGGGGCGGCCTTTTTTTGTGCGGTGGCCGGCGCGGCGGGGCGGGGGGTGTCTCATGGCACCTCTCCCCCGCCTAGCCTTGCCGCCGCCGCGCCGTCAGCTCGGCTTTGGAGTTCACTTCGAGCTTGTCGTAGACGCGCCGGATGTAGGTGCGCACCGTGTTGAGGGTGATGCCCAGGCGCTCGGCCACCAGCCGGTAGCTCAGGCCTTCCTCAATGGCCTGCACCAGCTGCAGCTCGCGGGTGGTGAGCACCTCGGCCACGGGCGGGGCCGGCTGGAAGTGCCGCACGACGTGCCGGGCAATGGCCGGCGACATGGGCGAGCCGCCCTCCAGCACCTCCAGCAGGCCGGCTTTCACGTCGCGCAGCATGGTGCTTTTCAGCAGGTAGCCCACCGCCCCGGCGCACAGGGCCTGAAACAGGCGCTCCGGCTCGGCGAAGACGGTGATGAGCACCACCTCGGCCCGGGGCAGCACCCGCTTGATGCGCGTCACGCCCTCGATGCCGCTCAAGCCGGGCAGGCCGATGTCGCTCAGGATAAGCCGGGGCGGGCGGGCGGCGTGGGGCAGCTGCTCCAGAAACTCCTCGACGGAGCCCACCACCAGCACGCACTCAAACTCGGGCTGGGCGCAGAGGTACGTCTCGTAGGACTGACGAATCGAGGAATCGTCTTCAATAATGGCAAGGGGCGTGGCGGTAGACATAAGGGCAAAGGTACCGGCCCGCCCCAGGCCCCACCATCGCATTTTGATGCGACACGAACTGCGCTGGCGCGGCGTGGCGGGGGGTGGTGAAGTAAGAAGCCCTGGTTATCGCGGGCACCGTCCGGCTGGGGTAGAGACGCAATTATGCCTCTCTACATCCCTTGCCCACCCCACTCCTCCCCTCACAGCGGCACCTGCACCCGCACGGCAAAGCCGCCTTCGGCCAGGGCTTCGGCCGTGGCGGTGCCGCCCAGGGTGGCGGCCCGCACCTGCATGTTGCGCAGGCCGTGGCCGGAGGTCCGGCCGTGGGGGGCCACCACCGGGCCGGTGTTGGCCACGGTGAGGGCGAGGGCGCGGCCGGTCTGGTGCAGGGCCACGGTCACGGTGGCGTCGGCGGGGGCGTGCTTGAGAATGTTGTGCAGGGCCTCCTTGAAGATGAGGTAGAGCTGGCGGCGCACGGGCGGCGTGAGGTCGGGGCCGGAGGCGGGGGCCTCGTCGGTGATGAAGCGCACGTCGCGGCCGGTGGGCACCAGCACCTCGTGGGCGTAGTCGCGCAGGCGGTCGAGCAGGCTGGGCACCGAGTCGTTGTGGGCGTCCAGGTTCCACACCACGTCGTTGAGCTGGCGCACGGCCAGGCGGCTGTTGCCGGCCACTTCGGCCAGCTGGCTCTGGCGCTGGTCGGGGGCCCCGAGGCCCTCCTGCATCAGGTCGGTTTGCAGGGCAATGCGGGCCAGCAGGCCGCCCACGTCGTCGTGCAGGTCGGCGGCCAGCTGGCGGCGCAGGGCGGCCTCGCGGCGGCGCTGCCGCTGCCGGTACCACCCGAAGATGCCCAGGCCCAGCAGCACGCCGCCCCCGGCCAGGGCCCCCAGCAGCAAGCGGCTGCGGGTGGTGCGCTGCTGCTCTTCCAGGTCCGTGATGCGGCGCTGCTGCTCCAGCGCCTGAATGCGGGCCTGCTGCTCGGCGCGCCCAAAGCGGGCCTGGGTCAGGGTCACTTCCTCGGCCCGCTGCCGGTTCACGGCGCTATCATATAGTACCGTGTAGCGGCGCAGGGTTTCGTAGGCCCCCGGCTGGTGCAGCCCGGCCAGCGCGGCCGCCTGGGCCTTGAGGGCATCGGCTTCCTGCACATCGCCCAGGGCGTGAAACAGCTTTTCGGCCTGCCGCGCCTGTTGCAGGGCGCGGGGGTAGTCGGCCCGGCGCAGGGCGAGGTTGGCCAGGTGCACCAGGGCTTCGGCTTCGGCGTTGGCGTCGTGGGTGGCGTGGGCCACGCGCACCGCCTGCCCAAACGTGGCGGTGGCCGAATCGGGGTGCCGGGCGTGCTCCTGCACCATGCCCAGCAGCGACCAGTACTTGCCGGGGTGCTTGGCCTCGGGCAGCTGCGCCAGCAGGCGCACGGCCTGCCGCGCCAGGGGCGCGGCCCGCCGCGCGGTCGAGTCCCGGTCCAGGAAGTTATAGGCCCGGTTGGCCAGCACGGTCAGCTCGCCTTCCCGGTTGCGGGGGGTGGCCGTGGCGAAGGCCTGCTGGGCCCGCACGAAATACCGCTCCGACCCGGCCTGGTCTTCCAGGCCCCGCGCCACCAGGCCCAGGCCCATGTAGGCGTTGCCAATATTGCGGGGGCGCTGGCAGCGGCGGGCCGCCCACAGCGCCAGCTCGTAGGCGTGCTGGGCGGCCGGGTAGTCGCTGGCGTAGTAGGTAGCGGCGGCCAGCAGCGTCAGCCCCGCCAGCAGGCCCGGGCCCTGGTGGCGGGCCCAGGCCAGGGCCACGCCCTGCTGCACCAGGGCGCGGGTGCTGTCCAGGTTGGAGCCAATGTGCCGGCGCCCTTCCTCAATCAGCGCCTTGATGCGCACGGTATCGGCCGTAGGCCGGCCGGGGGCCCAGGCGCGCAGCGAGTCGGGGTTCGAAAGCCCGGCCGGCAGGCTGGGGGCCGCAAGCGGCGCGGGGGCCTGCGCCCGGGCGGCCCCGGCCGGCAGCGCCAGCAGGCAGGCCCCCAGCAGTAGCTGTACCCGGTTGGCGGGCCAGTACTTCATGCCCCCAATCAAACGCCAGTGCAAACGGAACAGGTAAATCATGAAGGCGCTAAGCTACTTTGTCTGCGGCGAAGGTAATGGAAGCGGCTTTCTGCCCGCCGCCGGCACCTCACGGGCCAGCGGCTGCACTGCCCGCCGCATGCCGTTCTTTGGGGTTCAGTCCCGCGCTACGGCCGGCCCATGGCATCTTTCCCCGCCTGGCCCCGTTACCCTGCCATCCCAGCCTTCCCCCGTGAATCCATACCTCGAGCAAATTCTGCACAACCCGCTGGCCTCGCTGGCCATCGTGGGCAACCTGGTCATCATCGAAAGCCTGCTCTCGGTGGACAATGCCGCCGTGCTGGCCACCATGGTGGGCGACCTGCCCCGCGAGCAGCGCCACAAGGCCCTGCGCTACGGCATCTTCGGGGCCTATATCTTCCGGGGCCTGTGCATCCTGTTCGCATCGTTCCTCATCAAGTTCTGGTTCCTGAAGCCGCTCGGCGGGCTCTACCTGCTGTACCTGGTGTACGACCATTTCAAGGCCCGCCCCGCGCACGACGACGAGGTCATCGACAAGCAGAAAAGCTGGATTTACCGCCACACGCTGGGCCTGTTCGGCAAGTTCTGGGCCACCGTGGCCCTCATCGAGCTCATGGATTTGGCCTTCTCCATCGACAACGTGTTTGCCGTGGTGGCCTTCACCGATAACCTGATTCTGATTTGCGTGGGCGTGTTCATCGGCATTCTGGCCATGCGGCTGGTGGCGCAGGGCTTCGTGCTGCTCATGGGTAAGTACCCGTTTCTGGAAACGGCCGCCTTCGGGGTCATCGGCCTGCTGGGCCTGAAACTGGTGCTCTCGCTGGTGGCGCACTTCCTGCCCGGCCACCCCGTGAGCGAGGCCCTGGAAAGCGAAGCCGCCGACGTGGCCATCACCGTGCTCACGGTGGCGGCCTTCGCCGTGCCGTGGGCCACGTCGCTGCTCTTCAACGTGCCCCGGCACACCGGCGGCGGCCACCCCACCGAAGCCCCGCAGCAACAGGAGGCGTAGGGCGTGGCCGAAGTTTTCCGCTCGCTCCGGCACCGCAATTTCCGGCTGTACTACGCCGGGCAGTCCGTTTCCCTCATTGGTACCTGGATGCAGCGGCTGGCCGTGGGCTGGCTGGTGTACAACGCCACGCACTCGGCCTTTCTGCTCGGGCTGGTGTCGTTTTGCGGCCAGATTCCCACGCTGCTGCTCTCGCCCTACGGCGGCACCGTGGCCGACCGCTACAGCCGCTACCGCGTGCTGCTCATCACCCAGGTTGCCTCGCTGGGGCAGGCCACCGTGCTGGCCTGGCTGGTGCTCAGCGGCCACTACCACACCTGGGCCGTGGCCGGCCTGAGCCTGCTGCTGGGCACCATCAACGCCTTCGACATCCCGGCCCGGCAGTCGCTCATCGTGGAACTGGTGGACGACCGCACCCACCTGCCCAACGCCATCGCCCTGAACTCGACCATGGTGAACCTGGCCCGGCTGGTGGGCCCGGCGGTGGCCGGCCTGCTGCTGGCCCGCTTCGGCGAAGGCCCCTGCTTCGTGGTGAATGCGGTGAGTTTCGTGGCCGTGGTGGCCTCGCTGCTGCTCATGCGCATTGCGCCGCGCCCCGTGCGCCCGCACCGCCCCGGGGCCTGGGAGGGCCTGCGCGAGGGTTGGGCCTACCTGCGCCAGGCCCCCGCCCTGCGCCGCCAGATTCTGCTCATGGCGGGCATCAGCTTCTGCGTGATGCCGTTTGGCACGCTGCTGCCGGTGTTTGCCAAGGACGTGTTTCACGGCGCGGCGGGCACCTTCGGCTGGCTGAATAGCCTGGCGGGGCTGGGCTCGCTGGTGGGCGCGTTTTACCTGGCCTCGCGGCCCGCCGGGAGCCGTCGGCCGGAGCTGATAACCTACGCGGCGCTGGTGTTTTGCGCCAGCATCGTGGCGTTTGCGCTCAGCCCGCAGCTGGGGCTGGCGCTGGTGTTCATCACGCTCAGCGGCACGGGCATGATGCTTTTCATCGCGGGCACCAACACGGCCATCCAGACCAACGTGGACGACCACATGCGCGGCCGGGTGCTGAGCTATTACGTGATGGCGTTTCAGGGCATTCAGCCGCTGGGAGCCCTGCTGGTGGGCTGGCTTGCGCGGCACGTTGGCGCGCCGCACACGGTGCTGCTGCAGGGCGCGGCGGGCCTGCTGGTGGCGCTGGCTTTCTGGCAACAGGGCCGGCGGGTTAAGTCAGGGGTCAAAAGCAACGCATTGAAAAGGGCTGCCTGACGATTCAGGCGGCCCTTTTCAATGCGTTGCTTTTAGTCCGGTCTACGCCGGCTGCATTTCCTTCAATTGCAGCAGCATGTCGGCCGTCATTTTGTCGAGGTCGAAATCGGGCTGCCAGCCCCAGTCCTGCCGGGCTTTGGAGTCGTCGATGCTGGCGGGCCAGGAGTTGGCGATTTGCTGGCGGCCGTCGGGCTTGTAGGTCACCTCAAAGCCGGGGACGTGCTGCTGGATGCTGGCCGTGATTTCGGCCGGCGAGAAGCTCATCGCGCCCAGGTTGTAGCTGGTCCGCACCTTGATTTGCTCGGCCGGGGCGTGCATGAGGTCCAGCGTGGCTTTCAGCGCGTCGGGCATGTACATCATGGGCAGGTAGGTGTCTGCTTCGAGGAAGCACTCGTAGTTCTCGTTGGCCACGGCGCGGTGGTAGATGTCCACGGCGTAGTCGGTGGTGCCGCCGCCGGGCAGGCTCTTGTAGCCGATGAGGCCGGGGTAGCGCAGGCTGCGCACGTCCAGGCCGTGCTTGCGGTGGTACCACTCGCACCACTGCTCTCCCGCCAGCTTGCTGATGCCGTACACCGTGTTGGGGTTCATGATGGTAACCTGCGGCGTGTGGTCGCGCGGGGTATCGGGGCCGAACACGGCGATGGAGCTGGGCCAATATACCTGGGCCACGCCGTGCGCCACGGCCGCCTCAAGCACGATGAGCAGGCCGTCCATGTTCAGCTGCCAGCCGAAGAGCGGATTCTTCTCGGCCGTGGCCGAGAGCAGGGCGGCGAGGTGATAAATCTGCTTGGGGCGGTACTGACGAATGAGCTTGTCGAGCCGGGTGCGGTCGAGCACGTCGAGCAGTTCAAAGGGACCGCCGGCCAGCAGGTCGGGGTTTTTGGGCGGGCGCACGTCGGCGGCTACTACCAGGTGGGGCTCGTAGCGCTGGCGCAGGGCGGCCACCAGCTCCAGCCCGAGCTGGCCGCAGGCGCCGATGACCAGCACGGAGCCGGGGAGTACAGAAGTTTCAGTGTCGCCGGGAGTGGTGGCCATGCGCGGGGGGGTCAGGTTGAGATGGGGAGAGTGGGACTTGGGCTGCAAAGATACCGGGGCGGCCGTGGCCGGACCGTCGGGGCGGGCACCGTTTTGCCCACAACGGTGTTGGAGCGCCTTAGTTACACCATTCTCGCCCTCCCCCATGCCACCGCAACCCCTACTTTACACCCTGATTTACCGCAGCCAGGCCTCGCGGGCCGTGCACGAAGTGACGCTGCCGCCGCTGCTGCGCCGCGCCCGGCTGCACAACGAGCGCAGTCGCCTCGGCGGCCTGCTGCTGTACGCCAACGGCGAATTCATGCAGGTGCTCGAAGGCCCCGAGCCCGCCCTGAGCCAGCTCTACGCCCGTATCAAGGCCGACCCGCGCCACTACGCCGTGCGCACCCTGGCCTACGGCCCCATTGCCGAGCGGGCCTTTCCCGACTGGCGCATGGCCTACGTCCCGGCCGATGCCCGGGCCCTGGCGAAAATCACCGGCTTCCTGCCGCTGACGGCGGCCCCCGGCCACGCGCCGCACCCGCCCCAGGAAGTGGCGCAGCTGCTGCACCACTTTGCCCAGGGCCGCGCCCAGGACCACTAGCATCCGGCGGCCCGGCTGGCGGCTGGCGGTATCTTTGGGGCCATGAAGGTGCGCTTGCTGCTCTTGTATTTTGGAATCGGGGTGCTGGGCAGTGCCCCGGCCCGTGCCCAGGCCCCCGCGCCGCCGCGCTACTGCAACTTGGTGATGGAAGGCGGCGGCATCCGGGGCATTGCCTACGGCGGGGCCCTGCTGGAGCTGGAGCAGCGCGGCGTGCTGGCCGGCCTGCGGCGGGTGGGCGGCACCTCGGCAGGGGCCATTCAGGCGGCGCTGCTGGCGGTGGGCTACTCGGCCCAGGAAATTATCGACGTGGTGAACGCCACGCCCGTGCAGCGGCTCAATGACGGCCGGTTCATCTTCTTCGGCGGCACGCACCGGCTGGTGAAGGAGTACGGCTGGTACCGGGGCGACGAGTTCAGCACCTACCTGGGCGAGCTGGTGGCCCGCAAAACCCGGAACGCCCACCTCACCTTGGGGGAACTGCACGCGCTGGCCCAGAAAGAGCCCACCCGCTTCCGCGACCTCTACACCACGGGCACCAACCTCACCACCCAGCGCGTGCAGGTGTTCAGCCACGAAACCACCCCCACCATGCGCGTGGCCGATGCCGTGCGCATCAGCATGAGCATTCCCCTCTACTTCCGGGCGGTGCTGCTCGATGCGGAGAACAAGGTCATCACCGGTACGCCCGCGCCCGGCCAGCCCGTGCAGGTACTCGTGGACGGCGGCCTGCTGGCCAACTACCCCATCTCCTTATTTGACCATCCGCGCTACCGGCCCGCCGGTACCCAGGAAGGCGCTGCAACAATTTCGGGTGCAACAAATAAAATTGTTGCACCCGAAATTGTTGCAGCGCTGGCCGGGCCGGGTGGCATTTTCAACCCCGAAACCCTGGGCCTGCGCCTCGACCGCGCCGAGCAGATTCCGCTGGATGGTGCGCCCGCCGGCCGCCGGCAGCTGGCCCCCTACGACATCACCGATTTCAACACCTACATGGGCGCGCTCTACACCGTGGCCCTCGAAAACCTCAACCCCGTGCAGCCCGCCGATTGGCAGCGCACCATCAGCATCGACTTTCTGAACTTTAGCCCAAAAATCAAGCGGATTTCGGATGCCCAGAAAAAGCAGCTGATGGACAGCGGCAGGAAGGGCGCACAGGCGTTTTTTAACAAATAGACCTAATATTAGAACTGTTATCCTGAGCGGAGCGAAGGACCTTATCACATTAGAACAGTTTGCAGTAATTCTGACGGTGCAAACGTGATAAGGTCCTTCGCTCCGCTCAGGATGACAGCCGACAACCACTAATCCACCAACCCACCACCACCATATGTACGCCACTCTCCAGCCCGACCTCACCCAGCAGCTTCAGGAAATCAAGGATGCCGGCCTTTTCAAAAAAGAGCGCATCATCACCTCGCCCCAGGGCGCGGAGATTGAAACCGACGAAGCCGGCGAAGTGCTGAACTTCTGCGCCAACAATTACCTGGGCCTGAGCTCGCACCCCGAGGTCATCAAGGCCGCTAAAGAAGCCATTGATACGCACGGCTACGGCATGAGCTCGGTGCGCTTCATCTGCGGCACGCAGGACATTCACAAGGAGCTGGAAGCAAAGCTGGCCGAATTTCTGGGCACCGAGGACACCATCCTCTACGCGGCGGCTTTCGATGCCAATGGCGGGGTATTTGAGCCGCTGTTTAATGAGCAGGACGCCATTATTTCGGATGCCCTGAACCACGCCAGCATCATCGACGGGGTGCGCCTGTGCAAGGCCCAGCGCTACCGCTACGCCCACAACGACATGGCCGACCTGGAAAAGCAGCTCCAGGACGCCGTGGCCAAGGGCACGCGCCACCGCATCATCGTCACCGACGGCTCGTTCTCGATGGACGGCACCATCGCGCAGCTCGACAAAATCTGCGACCTGGCCGATAAATACCAGGCCCTGGTGATGGTGGACGAGTGCCACAGCAGCGGCTTCCTGGGCAAAACCGGCCGGGGCACCCACGAGTACCGCAACGTGATGGGCCGCGTCGACATCATCACCGGCACGCTGGGCAAGGCGCTGGGCGGGGCCATGGGCGGCTTCACCTCGGCCCGCAAGGAAATTGTGGACATGCTGCGCCAGCGCAGCCGCCCCTACCTGTTCTCGAACACGCTGGCTCCCGCCATCGTGGGCGCTTCTTTGCGCGTACTGGAATTGCTCACGGAAAGCACCGCGCTGCGCGACAAGCTCGAAGAGAACACCAAGTACTTCCGCGAAAAGATGACGGCCGCCGGCTTCGACATCACGCCCGGCGAGCACCCCATCGTGCCCGTCATGCTGTACGATGCCAAGCTGGCCCAGGAATTCGCGGCCCGCATGCTCACGGAGGGCATTTACGTGGTGGGCTTCTACTACCCCGTGGTGCCGCAGGGCAAGGCCCGCATCCGGGTGCAGCTCAGCGCCGGACATAGCCGCGAGCACCTGGACAAGGCCATTGCCGCCTTCACCAAAGTAGGCAAAGAGCTGGAAGTGCTGAAATAGCTGCTGGGCTCAATCAGTCGCTGAACCCGTTTTATTGACCACAAAAAAGCCCCGCCGGCAGCTGCCAGCGGGGCTTTTTGCTTGGCGCGAGGCGCTAAACTAGTCGCGTACCACGCGCTGGGTCAGCACGCCTTCGGTCGTTTTCACGCGGAAGGTGTACACGCCCGAAGCCAGGTGGCCCAGGTTCAGCGAGGCCGAGCCGGGGGCGATGGTGCCCGTGTGCACCACCTGGCCCAGCGCGTTCAGCACCACCAGCTGCGAGGCCGTGGCGCGGGGGCCGCGCAGCTCCAGCATGAGGCTGCCGTTGGGCGTGGGGTTGGGGTACACCAGCAGGCTCACGCCCGTGAGCGCGGCCGTTTGCGTAGCCGTTATCACCACCGCCACCGCGTTGGACGGGGCCGAGGCGCAACCCGAGGTCGAAGTCACGACCACGGTGTAGCTGCCGTTCGGCGAGCCCACCGGGAGCAGCAGCGTGTTGCTGGTGCCGGGCGCGGCCACCGCCACGCCGTTGAGGAAGAACTGATAGGTGACCCCGGCCAGGGCCGGCGTGCTCAGCAGCACACCACCCGGCTGGGGCGTAGCGGTGAGCGTGGGCGTTATCACCCCGAAGCTGATGGTGATGGTGGTGCTGGCCGATGCGCCGTTGCACGCGCCCGAGGTCGCCACCGTGTTGAGGATGGTGTAGGTGCCGTCGCTGGTGGCGGTGGCCAGGTTGATGGCACCCGTGGTCGGGTTCACGCTCAGGCCCAGGCCCGTGGTGGAGAACGTGCCGGACACCGCGCCGGGGGCCAGCACCGGCAGCACCGGCGTGGTCGAGCCCGTGCAATACGTGCCGGCGGGGTAGCTGAAGACCGCGTTGGGCGGCGTAGCCAGCGTCAGCACCACCTGCCCCGTCGAGGTGCACGGAGCCGAGGGGCCGGTGGGCGTCAGCGTAAGGGTCACGGTGCCGGCGGTTACGTCGGCGGCCGAGGGCGTGTAGGTGGCGTTCAGCGTGGTGGCATTGGGCGAGAACGTGCCCGTGCCGCTGGTGGTGTAGGCAGCGCCCGTGGCCGAGCCGGCAATGGTGCCGGCCAGCTGGTACGGGGTCCGGCCGCAGCTGGTAGCAGCGGCCACCGGCAGCGAAGCCACCAGGCCCGGCGTCACGTTCACCACAATCGGGGTGCGCGCAGCCCCCACGCACTCGCTGCCGAGCACCCAGTCGTAGAAATAGTAGTAGTACTGCGGGTAGCCCGAGAAGGTGTTGCCGGTGATGCTAACCGCCCCGCTGGGCGAGGTGTAAGGGTACGCGGCCCCGGCCGTGTTGCGGTACAGGCTGGCCGTGGAGCCCGTCGAGTTATGCGCCAGGCGCAGGCCCGTGCCGGCGGGCAGGGCAAAGTTCAGGGGCACGAACGTTTTCACGTTCAGGTCGGCCGCCGTGAAGGTGGCCTGATAGCTTTGCAGCACCGTGCCGGCGCTGCTTTGCAGCTGAATGTTGCTGATGCCGGCCGTGGTGGGGTACACGTACACCCCCGTGAGTACGGTGGGCGAGGTCACGTCGAACACCAGCGCGTAGGTCAGGTTGGTGCCACCACCGGCCCCAACGGCAGCATTAGTCAGCGGCCCCACCCGCTCCGAGCCGCCGGTGAAGGCTTCGGCGTAGTAGGTGGTGTTGGCCGTGAGGGCCGGCGTCACGAAGGGGTTGCCGGTGCCGATGGCCGTGCCGCCGGTAGCCGCCGCGAAGTAGCGCACCGAAACGCCCGTGGGCACCGTGGCCGAGAGCGTGGCCGTGCCGCCCGCGCAGGTGCCGAGCGGCGAGGGAGCCGTCGTAATCACCGGGTTGTTCACCGTGATGGCGGCCACGTTGCTGTAGGCGGTGTTGGTGTTGCAGGTGTTGCGCACGCGGTAGTAGGTGGTGCTGGTGAGCACGGGCGTGGTGTACGTGGCCGCCGTAGCACCGGCAATGTCCGTGAAGGTGCCGGTGGCGCTGCTGCTGCTCTGGAACTGCGTGGTGCCGTTGGAGGCCCCGGCCAGCACCAGCGTGGCGCTGCCGCTCACGCAGATGCTGGAGGCCGCAGGGGCCAGCACACCGGCCACCGGGGCCACCACCGTGCGGGTAGCGGCGGGCGTCAGCACGTTGTTGGCGGTGTTGGCATCGCCCACCACGGTCGCCGTCACGGCAAACGAGTAAGCGCCCAGCGTGGTCATGTTCAGCGTGCCGGTCAGGGGCACGCTCAGGGTCGCGCCGCTGGCCAGGGTGCCCGTGCTCGCGGTGCCCGTGAGGGTCTGGGTAGTGCCGCCGGGCAGCGTCACGACCACCGATACCGTAGCCGGCGTGGTGGCGAAGTTGAGGGTGGAAGCCCCCGCGTTGCGAATCTGCACCACCACTGCCTCGGTGGCGCTGTAGCAGCTCGTGCCCGTGGCGGGGCCCAGCAGGGCCACCGGGGTCACGTCCACGCCCACCGGCGTAAACTCATACGCGCCCAGGTCGGGCGTCGCGCCCCGGGTGGCGCCCGTGATGTCGTCGGTCACGCGGGTGAGCGGCGTGCCGGCGTTGTTGAGCAGCACGTTGCCCGGCAGCAGGTTGCCGGTGCCGGCCCCCGCGAATACGGGGTCCACCGAAATGCTGTTCTGGTCGAACGCGCCGCTGTTGGCGGCCTGCAGGTTGGCCAGCGTCGCGAGGGCACCGCTGTAGTAGCCCACGTTGCCGTTGGGCACGTAAATGTCGTTGTAGTTGCTGCTGGCCGGGGCCGTGGAGTAGTACACGCCGTACTTGGTGCCCGTGCTGGGCCGGGTGATGCTCACTACGTTGTTCTTCACCTCGGCGCTGGCCCCGGAGTTGTAGATGCCGTAGGTGGTGTTGGTGCCGGCCGACTGGTCGTCGGCGCTGATGGAGTTGTGGTAGATGCGGGTGAACGCCGCGCCCGAATTGTAGATGAGGTACTGCGTGCCCGCGCCGTTGAGGTTGTAGAGCACGTTGTTCACCACGTCGTTGGTGGTGGTGGCCGTGGCCCCGGTGCCGGTAGCCAGGTAAATGCCGTACAGGGTGCTGGTCGACGCCGGGTTGCCCGTGAACGGGTCGTGCAGGCGGTTTTTCTCGATGGCCTGGCCGCGCGACGTGCCGAAGGTGTAGATGCCGTAGAAGGTGCTGGGGTTGGTGCGCAGCGTGCGGCTCACGTCGTTGCCAATAAACTGCGCGCCGTCCTGGTACCCCGAGTAAATCCCGTAGGTATAGAAGTCGCGCACGTTGTTGTTCCGCACAATGTTGCCCGTGTTCAGCGAAGTCGCGGTGTTGCCATACAGCGAGATGCCGTAGTAGCCCCCGTTGATGGTATTGCCCTCGATGGTCAGGTTGTTGGCCGAGTTGCCGGCGGTAGCCGCACTGGCCGTCGAGCCATTCACCACAATTCCCGCAAAGTTGGTGACCGTGGCGGCAATGTCCGTGTTGATGGTGTTGTTGGTGATGCGGTCGTTGTCGGCCGCGTTGGTCAGCAGCACGCCGTAGCCGTAGGTGCCGCTGGTGCCGGTGCCGCCGGTCGCATCAATGTTCAGGTTGTTGATGGTGGTGTAGTCGGTGCCGTTGAGCTGCACCACCGCCCGCTGGTTGGGGTTGTTCGAAGCGTACCGGATGGTGCGCCCGCCGCCGTTCACCACAATGGTGTTGGTGGCGCTGGTGCCGGCCACGTCCCCCAGCAGAAACTGCTCGGTGTACGGGCCGCCCGTCACCGCAAAGGTGACCGGGCCGTTGATGCCGTCCAGGCTCAGGCGGATAGCCACATCGGTGAAGCTGGTGAAGTTGGTACCCGCCGTGGGCAAGGCATTATTAATGGTAAAAGCCCCGCTGATGGGGCTGGGCACCCGGCTGGTGACCCCGATGTTGTCAAGTACCGCCGGGGGCTGCACCCCTCCCGAACCATCGTTGCGCCAGGTAAAAATCAGGCGCTGGGTGGTGCCCGCTACGCTGGCCGGCAGCACCAGCCGGGTCTGGCCAAAAGCCGTCTGCAGGTTGAGCTGAGCCAATACCGTGACGCTGGTAGTGGCCGGAATGGTGCCACCCACCGGCGTAAACGTAGTAGGGGCCAGCTGCACCAGCACGTAGTCTAAGGTGCTTTCGCCCGCCGCTTTCCAGTCGAACGCCAGTTGCACTGCCGTTTGCCCGGCCGGAAAGGTCACATCGCGGTATAAGTGCGAAACCGAGGCGGTGGTGATGGTGTAGGCATTGCTTACCCCTGCATCATTGGAGATGTAAGCCGACCTGGTACCCCCAGTGGTGGGGCCGTTGCCGCCCACCGTACCCACGGCCCACTGGTTGATGTTGGTGGCCGCCCCGTTGACGAGCGTGAAGCTGTTGGTAGCGCCTTCAAAGTCTTCAGTGAAGACCGTGGTGGTCTGGGCCTGGGCCCCTAAGCCCCCCAGAAGCAGGAGCCCGGCACCCAACAGGCGCGTGAGCCGCTTTGGCGATGACAGGGCACGGAGCAGCAACCCCTGCTGCTCGCGGAGTAAGTTTTTGTGCATAAGACAAAAGAGTAAAATGAATGAATACGAGGGTGAAGAAGGGGGGATGAACAAAAAAGCAACCGGGTGGTAGCGCAACAAACCGAAACTGTTCCGGGCCTGGTGGTCAGTTGAATTTGGCTTACGAAGGCGGTGGGTGAATCGCACCAAAACACAACTACCTGAAAGGCACAGCACAGACCGCTCCAAGAAATGTAAAAACGAAAAGCACAGAAACCTAATCAGTAGCGAACCGCCACCGGCACCAGCAACCGCCAGGCACCACACCAAGCACCTAATTACAACTCAGCTATGCCCCAGCAAGCAGTTTATTGGGGTCTGCCCTATCTGCCAACCTCGGGGCCGCTAGCGGGCGGCAGTTTCGGCTTTGCGCGCAGCGCTGGCGGTGTTGGGGGCCGGGGCCAAGAGCCATTCGTTCAGGCGGGCGCGCAGCTCACCGGTGCCCAGGTTGCGATGCACCTCGCCGTGGCGCACGAGGCTCATGGCCCCGGTTTCCTCGCTCACCACGAGCACCACGGCGTCGGTGATTTCGCTCAGGCCGATGGCGGCGCGGTGGCGCAGGCCGAGGGAAGCGGGCACGTCGGGGTTTTCGCTCACGGGCAGGATGCAGCGGGCGGCCCGCAGGCGGCCGTTGGCCACAATCACGGCCCCGTCGTGCAGGGGCGAGGTTTTGTTGAAGATGGACAGCAGCAGGCGCTTGCTGATTTCGGCATCGAGCCGGTCGCCGGATTCGGCAAAAGCCGTGAGGTCCGAAGCCTGGGTGAAGCAGATGAGCGCGCCGGTGTATTTATTGGAGAGGCTTTTGGCGGCTTCCACAAAGGGGCCGATGGGCAGCGGGGCCACCTCGGCGGGGCGGCCCCAGGCCCAGCCGCGCATCCGCTCCAGGGCGGTGGCCTTGCCCACGCTCAGCAAAAACCGCCGGATTTCCTGCTGAAACAAAATGATGCTGGCCAGCACCCCCACGCTCATAAACTGCCCCAGAATCTTGGTGAGCAGCTCCATGCCCGTGGCCTTCACCACTAGATACAGCAGGTAGAACGACACCAGGCCCAGCGCCACATTCAGCGCCACCGAGCCGCGCAGGAGTTTATACAGCTGGTACAACAGCACCGTCACCAGCAATACATCGGCCGCGTCAATCCAGCCGAAATGCAGGAAATTGATGGGGAATGGGCCGGTCATCGGGTGGGGCTGAAAGAGGGCGGGCAATAGCGCGTCCGCTGCAAAAGAGGTGCGCCGGGCAGCGGCCGTTGCACGGCAGGGCTTCCCGCCCTTCAAATTACGGCCTTTATTCCGCCATTGGAAAGGTATTGGCAAATAATTGTATGGTTTGGCGGGCTTCGGCCACGTCGTGGGCACGCAGGAGCTTAGCGCCGCCTTGCAGGGCCACCATGTGCAGGGCCGTGGTGCCATTGAGGGCCGTTTCAGGGCCGAGGCCGAGGGGGCCGTACACCATCCGCTTGCGCGAGAGGGCGGCCAGCACGGGCAGGCCCAGCGCCTGCAATTCGGGCAGGCGGCGCAGCAGCTCGTGGCTTTGGGCGGCCGTTTTGGCAAAGCCGAAGCCGGGGTCGAGCAATACATCGACTACGCCCACGGCACGCAGGGCGGCTAAGCCGTCGCGAAAATAGCGGAGCAGCGTGAGCACCAGGTCGTCTTCGTAGTGCGTGAGCTTGCTCATGGTTTGGGGGGTGCCGCGCAGGTGCATCAGCACGTAGGGCACGCGCAGGCGGCCCACGGTGGCAAACATGGCGGGGTCGAGGGTACCGCCGCCCACGTCGTTCACCAGGTCGGCCCCGGCGTGCACAGCGGCTGCGGCCACGCCGGCCCGGAAGGTATCGGCGGAGAGAAAGGCCTGCGGGAATTCCCGGCGCAGGGCTTCCACGGCGGGCAGCAGGCGGTGGGTTTCTTCGGCTTCGGAAATATCCTCGGCACCGGGGCGGGTGCTGTAGGCCCCGAGGTCGAGCACGGCGGCCCCGGCGTGCAGCATGGCTTCGGCGCGGGCGAGGAGGTCGTGTTCGGAAGCCACGCGGCTGCCGGCGAAGAAGGAGTCGGGCGTGAGGTTGAGGATGCCCATCACCTGCGGCCGACGCAAATCGAGCAGGCGGCCGTGGGGGCTGTGGAGTGTATGGGCAGCAGAGTGAATAGACGGATGCTGAGAATGCATGGATTTACTTTGTCATGCTGAGGCACGAAGCATCTTATCACGGCTGCGTGTTTTTGGAATCATTTACTCAGGCAGCACGGACGTGATAAGGTCCTTCGCGCTGCTCAGGATGACAATATTAAGTTGTCGTGCACCGCTTGACTACTCCCGAACACTACGACCTGCTGCTGGCCCGCTGCCGCACCCTGTTTCTGGCCAAAACCCATGACTACGGCACGGCGTGGCGCATTTTGCGCCTGCCCTCGGTCACGGACCAGATTTTTATCAAGGCCAACCGCATCCGGACCATCCAGGAAACCGGCGTGCAGCTGGTGGCCGATGATGTGAACGAAGAGTTCGTGGCCATCATCAACTACTGCCTCATTGCCCTAATGCAGCTGCACTTGCCGAAGGAAACGCCGCTCGACATGGCCCCCGATGCCGTGGCCCACGCCTACGACCACGAAGCCGCCGAAAACCGCCGCCTGCTGCTGGCCAAAAACCACGACTACGGCGAAGCCTGGCGGCAAATGCGCGTTTCCAGCATCACCGACCTGATTCTGATGAAGCTGCACCGCGTGAAGCAGCTCGAAGACATTGGCGGGGCGGCGCTGGTGAGCGAGAGCGTGGAAGGCAGCTACCGCGACATGCTGAACTACGCCGTGTTTGCGCTGATTCTGCGCGGGGAAGGGTAGCGTTTGTGGTGATGCGAACGTCATGCAGAGCGTAGCGAAGCATCTTTACCGCGCAAGTAACTCATTTACTATTAGGGTAAAGATGCTTCGCTACGCTCTGCATGACGTTCTTACTTATCGTCTCATAACCCCACACCGCGCCCCTGCGTTTTGCCACCGGCTTACCTTTGTTTTTATGTCTCCAACTAGCTCTGCTCCGGCTGTCGCGCCGGCCCCTCATTTGTTGCGCACCATCACCCGCGTGTGCTGGTTTTTGCTGGGCGCGCTGTTCATTTTTTCGGGCCTGATTAAGCTGAACGACCCGGTGGGCACGGCTTATAAGCTGGAGGAATATTTCGAGGTTTTCGCCGTTTCGGTGCCGCCGCTGGAAGGCTTTTTCATGTGGTTCAAGAACCTTTCGCGCACACTGTCCATTCTGCTCAGCTCGCTTGAGGTGATTCTGGGCGTGGCGCTGCTGCTGCGCTGGCACCTGCGCATCACGCTCTGGGTGCTGCTGGGGCTGCTCACGTTCTTCGCCTTTCTCACCTTCTATTCGGCGGCCTTCAATAAGGTGACGGACTGCGGCTGCTTCGGCGATTTCATCAAGCTCACGCCCTGGACCTCGTTTGCCAAGGACATGTTCCTGCTGGTGCTGTGGCTGGTGGTGTTCACGCACCAGCGGTTTTTGCGGCATTCCTTCGTCACGGGCACGTTCGGGATTATGGTCATGACGTTTGCCACGGCCATTGCCATCGGCATTGGGGTGCGGGCACTGGGCCACCTGCCCTACTTCGATTTCCTGCCTTATAAAGTCGGCAACGACATTGGCAAGCTGATGAAGCCCGCCGAGCCCGCCCGCTACCGCTACACGATGACGCGCAACGGCGAAACCAAAACCTTCGACACCTACCCCACCGATACCACCTGGACCTACCAGGCCATGGAATCGCTGAATCCCAAAACCTCCACCCCGGTCATCACCGACTTCGAGGTTTCGGACGTCAATGGCAACTCCTACACCCAGGAATTGCTGAAAGGCAGCAAGTTGGTGCTCATCGTGCAGAACACCAACAAGACGGACCGCGACCGGTTCCTGGCCATCAACAAGCTGATGGAAGAGGCCGATAAGTCGCGGCGCGGCATCACGGCCCTCACCATCACCAGCACCAGCGCGGCCAAGTTCGACTCGTTCCGGCACGACGTGAACCTGCCCGGCCCTTACTACTTCGCTGATGCCACGGTACTCAAATCCATCATCCGCTCCAACCCCGGCATCATGGTGCTGCAAAACGGCGTGGTGAAAGCCAAATACCACTACCACGACATTCCGGAGCTGTGGCAGATAGAAAAGGTGCTGAAGGAGTAACGATATGCTCGCCTTCATCCTCCGCCGCTTAGCTCAGGGCCTGCT
The DNA here is from genome assembly GCA_028288445.1 of Hymenobacter sp. Taxonomy (GTDB): domain Bacteria; phylum Bacteroidota; class Bacteroidia; order Cytophagales; family Hymenobacteraceae; genus Hymenobacter. The sequence continues at coordinate 18,428 of JAQBNT010000091.1, forward strand.
CGTGCTGGTGGGCGTGGCCTGCACGGTGTTTCTGCTCTTCAATGTGCTGCCCGGCGACCCCGCCGCCCTGCTCGCCGGCCAGCGCTCCGACCTGGCCACCAAAGCCGCCATCACCGCCGACCTCGGCCTCGACCAGCCCCTGCCCGCCCGCCTAGTGGGCTACCTCAACGACATTTCGCCCCTCGGCCTGCACCCCGCCGACTCGGCCGGCCGCGCCCGCTACGGCGGCGTCGCGCTGCTGCCGCTGGGCACTAAAGCGCTGGTGCTGAAAACGCCCTACCTGCGCCGCTCCTTCCAGAGCAACAAGGACGTGCTGCGCATTCTGCTCGATTATTTCCCCGGCACGGCGTGGCTGGCGCTGGCGGCCATGCTCATTGCCAGCGTGGGCGGCGTGGCCTTTGGCGTAGTGGCGGCGCTCCGGCCCCAGTCGTGGCTCGATAGGGTACTGGTGAGCACCTCGGTGCTGGGCATTTCGGTGCCGTCGTTCGTGGCGGCCATTCTCATTGCCGTCACGTTCGGCTTCTACTGGAGCCATTGGACGGGCCTGAGCCTCACCGGACAGCTGTATGAAACGGACCCATTTACCGGTGAGCGGCACTTGGTACTGCGCAATCTGCTGCTGCCGGCCGTGGCGCTGGGCATCCGGCCGCTGGCCATCATCACGCAGCTTACGCGCTCCAGCATGCTCGATGTGCTAAGCCAGGACTACATCCGCACGGCGCGGGCCAAAGGCCTGAGCCGTACGGCCACCGTGCTGCACCACGCCCTGCGCAACGCCCTGAACCCGGTGGTGACGGCCGTATCGGGCTGGCTGGCCTCGCTCATGGCGGGCGCGTTTTTCATCGAATACATCTTCAACTGGAAAGGCCTGGGCACCGTGACGCTGCGGGCCGTCGAAAACCTCGATTTCCCGGTGGTAATGGGCGCTACGCTGTTCGTAGCCGCGTTGTTTGTGCTGATAAACATTGTGGTGGACGTGCTCTACGCCGTGCTCGACCCCAGGGTGAAGCTGAGCTAACCGTTGAGCATATAGACGCGAAGCGGTGCTTCGCGCCCTCCCCCGCCCAATGGGCTGCCCCAGCGGTGCGGATACGCGAAGCACCGCTTCGCGCCACGTCCGGCCGGCACCCCACTCATATAATCGTTCTAATTCAGGTCAGGACTTGTGAAGCAGCTTCTCCCCGACTCCATTATTTCTCGTGGTGGCTCCGGGCACTTGAGCCTTGTAGGCCTGCCCGGCGCGGGCAAAACCACGCTCGGCCGCCAGCTGGCGGCCCATTTCAACCGCCCGTTTCTGGACCTGGACGTGGCCATTGAAGCCCGCACCGGCCGTAGCGTACGGGCCATTTTTGCCGAAGACGGCGAAGCCAGCTTCCGGGCCGTGGAAGCGACGGTGCTGCGTGACGCGCTGGCCCACGCCGGGCCACCGCTGGTACTGGCCACGGGCGGCGGCACCCCCTGCTTTCACAACAACATGACGCTACTCAACCAGGCCGGCCCCACGCTCTGGCTCGATGTGCCCATTGACGTGCTGGCCGCCCGCCTGCCCCCCGAGGAAGTAGCCAAACGCCCCCTGCTGGCCGCGGCCGGTGGGCCCGAAGCCTGGCTGCGCGAAACTCTTGCCGCCCGAAGTCAGTTTTATGCCCAGGCGCGGCTGCGCTGCGGGGCGTCCTGCACACTGCCGGCCGTGGTGGCCCAGCTGGCGGGGGCCGGATTTGCCCTGCCCGCCACATTGCCGCCCGCATCGTAATTTTGTTAATTGATTCGTTCGACGTTCATTACCCCTATGCAATCAGTATCCCCCGAAGAACCGGCTGTAAACGAGGCCCCCACACCTACTACGGCAGCCCCTGTGCGGCCCAAGCACAAAGGCTCGGCGCAGCTATTCCAGAACCCGGTGCTGGAGCGGCTTTCGCACACGCACATCGCGCTGCCGGTGGGCATTTTTGCCATCACGGGCATCATCAGCATGTATTATGGCCTCACGCACGGCTTCATGACGGGCGTGGGTGCGCTGGGGCTGTTTCTGGTGGGGCTGCTGGCCTTCACGTTTGTGGAGTACCTGGTGCACCGCTACGTGTACCACATTCCGGCCACTACGCCGGGCCGGGCCAAGTTTCAGTACACCATGCACGGCGTGCACCACGAGTACCCCAAGGATAAGACCCGGCTGGCCATGCCGCCCATCATCACGGTGTTTGTGGCATCGCTGCTGTTCTTCATTTTCCGCTTCAGCTTTGGCTCGTATGCGTTTGGCCTGCTTTCGGGCTTCACGTTTGGCTACGCGATGTACCTGTTTGTGCACTACGCCATTCACGCCTATTCGCCGCCCAAAAACTTTCTCAAAGTGTGGTGGACGCACCACAGCCAGCACCACTACCGGCAGGACGAGGTGGCTTTCGGCGTGAGCAGCACGCTCTGGGACCACATTATCGGCACCATGCCCAGCAAGAAAAGCGCCTAGCTTTTCGAGGTTAAAAGGCACAAAAAGCGCGGCCCCTTTGCAGGGACCGCGCTTTTTTATGGTTGCGTATGCGCCGAGTTAGGGGCGTGGGCCACGCATTTTGTTCACGATGAAGAACAGCAGCGCTACCACGATGAACACGGCAATAATGCCCGTGTAGGCACCGGCTTTGAAGATGCCGGCAATGGCATCGCAACCTGTGAGCGTGGTGGCCAGGGCGAAGAGAAAAACGAAGAGGGAAAGACGGGAGGCGTTCATGGCGTGAAAGAAAAAGAAGGGAGGTGAAAGTCACGTAGCACGCTGGCTACGGGGTTAGGGCTGATACTGTGCCTGCGCCAAAAAGGTTGAGATGTGGCGGGTTGCCGTGGCGGGCGGCCGGGCTTTTGGAGGCCTGCCGGGTAGCTTTGGGGCATGAATCGTTTCCTTTTGTTTATCGGCTTCACCGTGCTGCTGCCTGTTGCGGCCGCTGCCCAGGCCCCGGCCGTTGCCTCCCACCTCGGGGCACCCGCCCATCAGCAAAGTGTGCTGGAGTTTCAAACGGCCCTGAACAAGGAGTTCCGCGACCCGCAGGAATCGCCGCTCACGGCGGCTGAACAAAAGACGTTTACCACCCTGCCTTTTTTTCCGATTGAGTACAGTTATTACGTGGAAGCTACGCTGGTGCGCGATTCTACCGCCCAGCCCTTTGCCATGGAAACCAGCACTGCCCGGCGGCCTTTGTACCGCAAGTATGGCGAGCTGCGCTTCGTGCTGAATGGCCAGCCCCAGCACCTGAGCATTTACCAGAACCAGGAGTTGCTGAAGAAGCCCGGATTTGAGGACTATCTGTTTGTGCCCTTCACCGACCTCACCAACGGCCACGGCAGCTACGGCGGTGGCCGGTACATCGACCTGCGTATTCCAGCGGCCGGCACCAAAACGTTGGCGCTGGATTTCAACCGCGCTTACAATCCGTCCTGCGCCTACAACCACGGCTATTCCTGCCCGGTGCCACCCGCCGAAAACCGGCTATCCATTGCCATCCCGGCTGGAGTTCGCAGCGACCATTAAACTGAAGCCAACTTCAAGTCCCCGAAAAAAAGGAGGGCCCCGCGATACCGCGGGGCCCTCCTTTTTTCAGCATTTACTGAGGCTTTACCAATTGCCGCTGGCCCCGCCGCCGCCGCTGCTGCCGCCACCAAAGCCGCCGAAGCCGCCACCTCCGCCGCCGCCGCCGCCACCAAAACCACCGCCACCGAAGCCGCCGCCAAAGATGATGGGCGGAATAAAGCCGCCGCCGAAGCCCCGGTTGCCGCGCCCGCCGCCCCCGCCCCGGTTGCGCAGCATGGTGAATACGATGACCATCACCAGAATAATAATCCAGAACGGAAAGCCCGAGCCGGTGCCATCGCGCCGGCCCTGGGGCCGGGCATCAGCTGGGTCAGCCTGGTATTCACCTTTGGCGAGGGCAATGAGCTGGTCAGTGGCCCTATCCAAGCCAGCGTAGTATTGATTCTGGCGGAAGGCCGGCACCAGTGTGTTACTGATGATGCGCTTGGCCAGGGCATCGGGCACGGCCCCTTCCAGGCCGTAGCCGGTCTGGATGCGGGCGGCGTGCTCCTGCTGCGCCACCAGAATCAGGATGCCGTTGTTCTTGCCCTTGCGGCCAATGCCCCAGCCTTCGTACAGCTTCTGGGCGTAGTCGGCAATATCGTCGCCATCAAGATTGGGCACGGTGACCACGGCGATTTGCGACGAGGTACTGTCGTTGTACGCCACCAGCTTGCGCTCCAACTGGTCGGCCTCACCGCCCTGCATCAGCCCGGCCAGGTCGTTGACGAGGCGCGGCGGGTTGGGCCGGGGCGGGATGTTTTGCGCCGCGCTATTAAGGGCTGAAACCAGCCCAAGCAATAGCAGCAGCATTGGCAGCCACCGCTTTGGCGCACCCGGCTTTAGCAGGGAGAAGCGGAACAAAGTCGATATCCTGGCAATAGCCACGGAATTTTTCATGCGTCGGAAGACGGCTTTTGGCCGCCGAAAGAAATGGAATCGTCCAGCTCGTTCTGGTCCGTAGCGGCGTTGTAGGGGAAGTAGCGCTTAAGCTGCTCGCCCACCATTTTGATGCCGCGCTCTAAGCCCAGCACGTAGTTTTCGTGCCGAAACTGTTCCAACACGGCTTCTTTGGTGGTTTCCCAGAAGTCGTCGGGTACGGCAGCGTTAATGGCCGAATCGCCCACCACAGCAAACTGCCGGCTTTGCCAAGCCAGGTAAAACAGCACGCCGTTGCGGGCGGCGGTTTTGTGCATGTTCAGCTCGCCGAATACCTGGGCGGCGCGGTCCAGCGGTTCGGGCGTGGGGCAGGTGTCTTCGAGATGCACCCGGATTTCGCCGGAAGTCGTGATTTCGGCCTGCCGGATGGCGGCCACTAGGGCCGCATCCTGGGCGGGAGTGAGGGGAGAGGTCATAATTGAGTAAGGGTTAACAGGCCGTCATGCTTCGACTACGCTCAGCATGACGGCCTATCAATCAAACCTAAAACTGAACCGTGGGTGCCTTGCTGGCGGCCGGGTCGGCTTCGAAATACGGTTTGGGCGGGAAGCCGAACATGCCAGCAAACAGATTATTCGGGAACGAGCGCGTGAACGTGTTGTAGTCGTTAGTCACGGCGTTGAACTTGTTGCGCTCCACGTTGATGCGGTTTTCGGTGCCCTCAATCTGGGCCTGCAGCTCCTGGAAGTTGGCGTTGGCTTTCAGGTCGGGGTAGTTCTCAGACACGGCCAGCAAGCGGCCGAGGCCAGCCGAAACCTGGCTTTGGGCCTCCTGGAATTTCTTGATGTTTTCGGGGGTCAGGTCGTTGGCGTTTAGCTGCACGCTGGTGGCTTTGGCGCGGGCTTCGATAACGCTGGTGAGGGTGCCCTGCTCAAACTTGGCGGCGCCTTTCACGGTGTTCACCAGGTTGCCGATGAGGTCGTTGCGGCGCTGGTAGGCGCTTTGCACGTTGCCGGCCTGGGCTTTCACGGCTTGGTCGCGCGTCACCATGCCGTTGTAGCCGCACGACGACTGGGTGAGCAACAGGGCCAGGCCCGCGAAATAGAGAAGAAAACGTTTCATGATGGGTTGTGAAGGGTGTTGGTGAAGGGTATTCGGGGGTTGAAAGCGCAGCGGGCCAAACCTACGGCCGCTGCCCCGGTTGGGTACCGGGTTTGGGGCAAAGTACGCAGCTTAGCCCTAGTAGTTGTAGCTTGCTGCTTAGCTGGCCCGAACGCCTTCATTTATCGTCCTCCCGCCTACTTCATTACACAGCCCTGTTTCATGAAAGCTGTTATTCCCGTTGCCGGCATTGGCTCGCGCCTGCGCCCCCACACCCACACCCAGCCCAAAAGCCTGGTGCCGGTGGCCGGCAACACCATTCTGGGCCACATCATCGACCGCTTGCAGGCCGCCGGCCTCACCGAGTTCGTGTTCATCGTGGGCTACCTGGGCGATAAAATCGTGCGCTACGTGCGCCTGCAATACCCCGACCTCAAGGCTACGTTTGTGGTGCAGGAGCCGCGCGAGGGCATCGGCCACGCGCTGTGGCTGGCCCGCGAGGAGTTCCGCCACGACCCCGACGGCGTGCTCATCATGCTCGGCGACACCATTGTGGATGTAGACCTGCCCGCCCTCATGGCCACGCCCGGCTCGGTGCTGGCCGTGAAGGAGGTGAAAACCCCCAGCATGTTCGGGCTGGTGGAAACCGCGAACAGCGGCCGCGTGAACAAGGTGGTGGAGAAGCCCAAAATCCCGAAATCGAACTTCGCCATGGTGGGCCTCTACAAGCTGGCCTACCCCGAAAAGCTGGCCCAGGCCTTGGAATGGCTCATCGATTCGGACGTGCGCACCCACGGCGAGTTCCAGCTCACCGACGCCCTGATGCACCTCATCGAGGAAGGCGAGGTGATGACGACCTGCCCGGTGGACAACTGGTTCGACTGCGGCCGCAAGGAAACCCTGCTCGAAGCCAACGCCCGCCTGCTAAACCGCCCCGAGTTTCTGGAAGGCCACGACTATTCCGAATACCCCGACGCCGTGATTATCCCGCCCGTCAGCATCGGGCGCGGCTGCCAGATTTCGCATTCCATCATCGGCCCCAACGTGGCCATCGGCGACAAAACCATCGTCAAAAACTGCATCCTGAGCGACTACATCATCGGAAGCTACTCGGAGCTGCGGGCGGCCGTGATGCACGACTGCATCGTGGGTTCCGATGCCTCGTTCCGGGGCATGAACCACTCGCTGAACATCGGCGATAATACCGAAATCGACTACAGCTAAGGCAGCGCGGGCCGCGCCGGCGCCGCTGCTGTCCAAACCAAAAAGCCCCGACTGCCAGTGCAGCCGGGGCTTTTTCTTATACTCAATCAAGCCAACCGAAGAGCCGGCCCCACTGTGGGGCCGGCTCAGGCAAGCTAGTTAATGACCACGCGCTTGGCCAGGGTGGCATCGCCGGCCCGGAGACGCAGCATGTACACGCCGGTCGCCAAATCGGTGGTGGGCACCGTGAGCCGGGCACCGGCCGCGGGCAACGCTACCGACTGCTTGCGCACCACCTGCCCGAGGGCATTGAGCAGCTCGGCCTGCACGCTCGTGGCGTTGGCCACGGCGGGCACCAGCACCGTGAAGCTCTCGTGGGCCGGGTTGGGGTACACGCTCACGCCAGTGGCCGTGAGGGCCGTGGCGGTAGCAGTGGTCACGACGTAGCTGACAGTCACGTTGTCGAGGCCGATGTCGGTGCTGCCGTTGTCGCCCGTGGCGCGGAAGCGGATGACGCTCGTGGCCGTAGCGCCCGTTAGCGGCACGGTGTAGGTGGTCCAGGTGGCGGCCAGCACTTGCGTGAACAGCGGCGTGGTGCTGAACGTCGTCCCGCCATCCGTGCTCAGCAGCACTTCGATTTTATCCGAACCGGAAATGTTGATGTAGTCGAATTTCAGCGTGGGCACGCTTGTGGCAGTGCCGGCGCTGATGTTGGCGTACAGGTCGAACAGGGCGAATTCCGTCACCGGCGACACGTTGCCGGAGTGGTAGCGGGCCGAGAACAAGGACGTGGCCCCGCCGGCGTTGCTGCCGGCCGGGGTGTAGCCGTAGTTGGTCGAGCCGCCGGTCCAGTTGCCGGCCACGCCGTCGTCGTAGCGACGGAACGAGGCGTCGGGGTCGGTGGCACCGGGCGTGAGCTTCCAGTTCAGGCTGGGCACGTCGCGCAGGGCGCAGTTGCTTACCCAGGTGTTCTCAAACGTCTGCGTGTAGGGCAGCGTGGCGTAGGTTGGCGTCACGCAGGCGAAGGCCGTCGTGAAGGTCACCGGCGCGGTCGTCGTCGAGCTGCCGTTGCTGCCCGAGCAGTTGGCGGTCAGCGTCACGGTGTAGACGGTGCCGGGGGTCAGGCCGGTCAGGGTGATGGGCGAGGTGGTGGCGGCAGCCTGGGTGGTGGCCGGGGAGGTGGTCACGGTGTAGCTGGTCGGGGTGCTGGGCGAAGCGGTGAACGTCACCTGCGCCGTGGTTGTGGTGATGGTGGCCGCAGGCACCGCCACCGCCGTGGCCGGCGCGCACGTCACATAACTAACGCTCACGTTGTCGAGGCCAATGTCGGTCAGGCCATCGTCGCCGGTGGCGCGGAAGCGGATAATGCTCGTGGCCGTGGCACCCGTCAGGGCCACGGTGTAGGGAGTCCAGGCAGCAGCCAGCGCCTGCGTGAACAGCGGCGTCGTGCTAAAGGTGGCCCCGCCGTCGGTGCTCAGCAGCACCTCCAGCTTATCCGCGCCCGAGGTATTGATGTAATCGAACTGCAGCGTGGCCGTGCCCGTGCCGCCGCTCACGTTGGCGTAGAGGTCGAGCAGGCCCTGGGTACCCGCCGTGGCGTTGTAGGAGTGGAAGCGGGCCGAGAACAAGGACGTGGCGCCGCCGGCGTTGCTGCCGGCCGGAGTGTAGGCACCGCTGGTGGTGCTCCAGCCGCCGGCGGTGCCGTCGTCGAAGCGCCGCCAGGCGTTGTTGCCCGTCAGCGGGGTCGAGCGCCAGTTGGCATCGGGCACGTCGCGGGTGCCGCAGGCATTGGCCCAGGTGCTCTCAAAGGTTTGCGTGTACGGCAGGGCGGCGTAGGGCGCGGCCGCGCAGGCGGTGGTGAAGGTGGTGGTGACCGCCGCCGACGTGCTGGAGCCCGAGCAGTTGGTGGTCACGCTCACGGTGTACGTGGTGTTGGGCGTGAGGCCCGTGAGGGGCACGGGCGAGGCCGTGGGGGCGGGCGTGACGGTGGTAGCCGTGCCGCCGGCGGGCGTATAGGTCACGGTGTAGCTGGCCCCGCCGCTCGGCGGCGTGAAGGCTACGCTGGCGGTGGTGCCGGTGATGCTGGCCACGTTCAGGCCCGCCACGATGGCGCAGGTCACGTAGCTCACGTTCACGTTATCGAGGCCGATGTCGGTGCTGCCGTTGTCGCCCGTGGCGCGGAAGCGGATGACGCTCGTGGCCGTAGCGCCCGTTAGCGGCACGGTGTAGGTGGTCCAGGTAGCGGCCAGCACTTGCGTGAACAGCGGCGTGGTGCTGAACGTCGTCCCGCCATCCGTACTCAGCAGCACTTCAATTTTATCCGAGCCCGAGGTATTGATGTAGTCAAAGGTGAGCGTGGGCGTGCCCGTGCCGCCGCTGATGTTGGCGTACAGGTCGAACAAAGCGAATTCCGTCACCGGAAACACGTTGCCGGAGTGGTAGCGGGCCGAGAACAAGGACGTGGCCCCACCGGCGTTGCTGCCGGCCGGCGTGTAGCCGTACGAAGTCGAGGTCCAGCCAGCGGCCGCGCCGTCGTCGTAGCGGCGGAACGAGGCGTCGACGTCGGCACCGGGCGTGAGCTTCCAGTTCAGGCTCGGCACGTCGCGCAGGGCGCAGTTGCTCACCCAGGTGTTCTCAAACGTCTGCGTGTAGGGCAGCGTGGCGTAGGTTGGCGTCACGCAGGCGAAGGCCGTGGTGAAGGTGGTGGTCGCGGCGGCGGCAACGCCGCCCACGGAGCAGTTGCTCACCACGTTCACCGTGTAGGTGGTGCCGGCCGTGAGGCCCGTGAGCACCAGCGGCGCGGTGGTGGTGGCGCTGGCCACGGTGTAGGTAGTGGTGGCGGGCGTCGTCGTCACGGTGTAGTTCGTCACCCCCGAAGCGGGCGCGGTAAACGACAGGCTGGCCGAGGTGCCCGTGATGGCCGCAGTGGCCAGCGCCGTGGGAGCCGCGCAGGCCGTGGCCGTCACAAACCGGGTTTCGGTGGGCAGCGAAGCCCCGGCCGCGTAGTTGGCCACAATGCTCACCGCATACGGCGTGTTGGCGGCCAGGCCGGTGATGGTGAAGGGCGAAGCCGTGACCGTGAAGGGGCTGCCGGCAACGGCCGGCGTCACGGTAGCGGTGTAGGACGTGGGAGCCGTGGCCGGGGCCGGGGCCACAAAGGCCACGGTGGCCGAGTTGCCCGTGGTGGCCGTGGCCGTGGGCCGGATGGCCGGCAGCTGCGCCGTGGCCGAAGGCGTGTAAGTAAACGTGAGGCCCGGAGCCGGCACCAGGGTGCCGCTCACGGCCACCGTGGCAGCGTTGGTGAGCGCGGCCCCGGTATTGGTCAGGTCCCAGCCCACGGCACTGGTGCGGTTGTTGAAGTCGGTGTTGGCCGCGCCGCGCAGGCCTACTTGCGCGGTGCCCGACGACAGGCCCGTGAAGCTACCGTACACGATGCGGATAACGTTGCTGGTTTCGGCCAGCCGAATCTGGTAGTTCTCCACGCCGGCCGGGCCGTAGGAGCCCCAGTTGGCGTACTGCACCACAAACTCCCGGTTCGGGGCCGTGCCTTCGGTGGAGGTGCTGATGGCCGCCCCCGCATTGCTGCGCCCGCCCCCGTCGAGGCCAAACGCGACGATGGCCCCGGCGTAGCCGGTGCTTGAGGAAATGGGGGTGTAGGTACTGGCGCTGGGTGCGGTAGCACCAAAGGTGAGGTACCCGTTCGAGGTGATGCGCAGCGTGGTGTACGCCGTGCCCGCGTAGGTAAACGGGAAGGGCAGCGTGGTGGCCGGGTACACCACGTTATCGTCGGTGATGGTGCTGATGACCGTGCCCGTCACGGCCGCGTAGGTGCCCGTGGTTTGGGTGAAGCCGTAGGCATCGGCCTGGGCCTGGGCGTGGCCCAGCGCCGGCAGCAGCCAGGCCACGAGCGCCAGCGCGCCGGCCCACCGGCCACTCCGCGCGCGGCGCGGCGTGATTTGTAAATGATTTGTCATGCTTAAAAGAATAAAAAGGGGTGATAAAGTGTGAGGGGAAAACACATCGGCAAATCTAGTGCGCCGGCCGTTGTTTGCGTAATTCTTTTACTGTCATTTGGTTCTTTATCATTTCGACCGCCCGGCCGCCGGCCGCTTGGCCTTGACCAAACCGCAGAAATCACCTTGGGAACCGGCCCCCGCTGCCCGCAAGGCCGGGCGCGGGGCATGGCTGGCGGGCTCGTGGTCGCATCTGGCCCGTTCAGGGTTGCGTTTGGCCTGTTCAGGGCCGCGTTTGCGCTGCTTCGACTGCCATTTATGCTATTTCGACCCGCCTTTATGCTATTCACTGGCACCCGTGGCGTATTTCGAGTCGAAATTATTCTAATTCGACCCGCCTTCGTCCAAATCACGACCGCATTTGCGCTGCTTCGACCCGCATTCGTGCAAATTCGACCCGCCTTTATCCTGTTCATTATTTCAAAAGAGCCTTGCGGCGGCCTGGGGGGCTTTTGCGGGCTGGGCGGCGGCAGTTACTGGTTCACGCCGTGCAATAAGCGGGGGCATTGAATGGCAGTCTGCGGTTTCCGTGCATCTTTACGCCGCAATTATGCAACTTCTTTTCCCCCATTTTTCCATGAATAAGCAGCAGACTGCCCGCTGGAACCGCCAGCTCAAAATCAAGCAAGTGCGCCAGGACCACCCCGACGCCACGGTGGGGGGCCTCGTGACCCGCGCCTTTGCCCGCCACGATGCCCTGCTGGCCACCGCCGATGCGCTGATGACCACGCCCGCCGGCCGCTCCACCGGGGCCACGCTCAAGAAGAGCACCGAAGAAAAGCACCTCGTAGAGGTGGTGCTGCCCTTCGCCAACGCGCTGCACCTGCTCTACCTCGAAACCGGGGACGTGGAAAAGGCCCACGCCCTGCGCCTGTTCAAGAACGACTACGAGGCCCTGGCCGGGGCCCTGCTGCTGGCCGAAACCCGCAACGTGGCCCAGCAGGCCGCCGACCACGACCAGGTGCTGGCCGAGGAGGCCGACCTCGACCTGGCCGACCGCAAAGAACTGGACGCGGCCAACACCGCCTTCGCCGGGCTGCTGGCCGCCCCCAAAGTGGCCATCGAAACCGGCAAAACCGCCAACGCCGACCTGCGGGCCGCCCTGCGCGCCGCCGACGTGTTTGTAAAAAAGGAGCTGACCCCGGCCGTGGAACTGCTCAAGCGCAAGCAGCCCAAGTTTTACAACGCCCTGCGCGAGGCCATGCGCGTTGACAACGCGCCCGGCCCCCGGGGCACCGACGATGCCGCGCCCGCGCCCAACAACCCGGCCACCTAGCCGGCGCTGCCGCCACCCGAAAGAAGCCCCGGCTGCGCATGCGGCCGGGGCTTCTTGGTGAAGGGGGCGGGGCGTAATCCGGGCCGTTTGGTCACGCTGGGAAACGTCCGTTTGTTGAGGGCGAGGGTTCACGAAACGCATCCCCCGCGAGCATTTCGTAAACGTTGCTTCGTAGGCGGGTTTCTGAAACTCCCCGGCCCTGCGGCAGCTTAGTGGCTGCCGGGCGTTGGATGCTCGCTATTTGGTTTGGCGAAAGGAGCGTTCAGCCACGGTCCGTATGTAGTTACTTTGGCTTAACAGATTTACCTTCTATGGCACTTTGGAGTTTAACGTCACAGGCCCTGACCCGCTTGCTGTTGTGGAGAACAGGTGATTCCACCTTCCGGATTGTGCAGTATGATGAACCGGCCGAGGTTCTGACCAACTACGACTACCTCTTGTTCGATAAGAAGTACGAACCGGTACTTCAGCAACTCCAAGGGCAAATTGACTTCAGCCCGGTCATCGTGACGGATGGCGTGCGCCACCTCGTCTGGGAAAACTACTTTGAAGTCCGCATTCACCGCTTGATTGATACCCACACGGTTCATGACTACATCGGCCTTGGTCTGGACATGTACCGCTTTGGCGAGCAATCCATGTTTGTGTCAGAAGCGCTCAAAAAGGCATTTGAAAAAGTCAGCCCTCAAGGGCTACACTTCAGTTTGGGACTCTCAGAGTTTGCTGCTTAAGTTGACTTACATGTTCAATAAAACGGCCTGTTCCTTACAAACCCCTGCCCTCCTCCCACCACCGGCCCCGTTCGGTTCTCCGCCTTCAGCCATCACCGCAGCCGCTTATTACCCCCGTAGCAACAAACCCATAATAAATAGCGCCCAAAACCGTACTTTTCCGGTAAAATCGCGCTGCTTATGACATTCCGCTCTTCTTTGGCCCTGCTGCTGGCCCTTGTGTTGCTCACCGGTTCGGCCCGCGCCCAAACGCCCCTCGGCCAGCCCTCGCTCGATGAAAGCAAGGTGCAAATCTGGTGCGCCACGGTGCGCTTCGTGTACGACGACGCCGGCCGGCCCAACCTCAAAAGCACCGTGCGCTGCGACGGCGGCAACCTCGACGCCCTGGCCGCCAGCATCCGCCCCGACAGCCTGCGCGTGTACAGCGTGCTCTACCAGTCCATCGAAGGCCGGGGCACCATTTACCAGGGCAAGAAAGACAATCCCGCCCGGCTGGCCGCCCTCACCAAAGCCATTGTGAGCAAGCTGAAAAGCTCGCCCGCCCGCCGCAAAGACCCCGCCCGCATGGCCCGCGTGGCCGCCCTCGAAACCGCCCTCACCAACTACGTCACCTCGGGCACGCCGCTGGGCGAAGTCTCGGCCGCCATGGCCCCCGAAGTGGCCGACACCGCCGCCGTCCCCGGTGCCCCCGGCCCGGCCGAAGCCGCCGAAGCCCAGGCCGCCGCCGAGCGCGACGCCGCCGGCACCTCGGCCGTGGCCCTGCCCGCTACCGGCCCGGGCAGCCTGCTCTACCGGTTTGCGGCCCCGCTGGCGCTCATTCTGGGCATTCTGAGCCTGGTGCTCTACATCATGCTGCGCGTAACGCTGGGCCAGTGGCGCCGCCAGCAGCGCCGCGAAACGCTGGAAGCCAAGCACGCCGCCACCGCCGCCCAGGCCGCCGCCGCCGAAACCAGCGCCGCCGTGGCCGACTCCGTGGCCCGCGTGAAGCGCGCCGAAGCGCTGATACTCGCCGCCTCGGCCGCGCCCGAGGCCAACAATGCCCCCGCCCCGCCGGTTCTCGACCAGCTCAGCCCCGCCCAGCGCCTGGAAGTGGAGCGCCTCGTGAGCCAGCGCGTGGACGAGGAATTGCGCTGGCTGCGCGCCAACCTGCCCGAGCTGGTGGCTTCGGCCATCAGCCAGCCCCCGGCGGATGCGGCGGCAGCGCCTGCGCCCGCCGCCGATGCCACTCCCCGCAGCCAGGGCGGCGCGGTGGCCGATGACGTCCAGATGGACTGATTTTCAGCCCAGGTTTTTCACGCACTTAGCCCGGCTGGCAACGGCCTTCATCCTTCTTCCCTCTTTATGAAAGCTGTCTTACCCCTGGTCGCCCTGCTGGCGGCTGCCACGGCCTGCCGCGCCACCGCCCCGCCCGCCCGCAATACCCTCCCCAATCACAAGGCCCTCACCGAAACCACCGTGCCCGAAAACGCCGAGCCCAGCCGCCGCGCCGGCCTGGAGCTCCCTCCTCCCCTGCCCCCCGTGAAATACCCCGAAACCCGCAAAACCGACTTCACCGACACCTATTTCGGCACCAAAGTACCGGACCCCTACCGCTGGCTCGAAGCCCTCGACTCGCCCGAAACCAAGGCCTGGGTCACGGCCGAGAACGAGGTAACCTTTGGCTACCTCAAGCAGATTCCGTTCCGCGATAAAATCCGCGAGCGCCTCACCAAAATCTGGAACTACGAGCGGTTCGGCGTGCCCGAGCAGGTGGGCTCAGAGCTGGTGTTCAGCAAGAACGACGGCTTGCAGAACCAGGCCGTGGTGTACCGCCAGCGCGGCACCGAGGAGCCAAAAATCCTCCTCGACCCCAACAAGTTCTCGGCCGACGGCACCACCGCCCTGGCCGGCACCGAGTTCAGCAACGACCACCGCTACCTGGCCTACGCCACCAGCAGCGGCGGCTCCGACTGGCACAAAGTCCGCATCATGGACCTGCAAACCAATAAGCTGCTGCCCGAAACCCTGGAATGGGTGAAAGTATCCGGCACCTCGTGGACCAAAAACGGCTTCTACTACGGCCGCTACGACGCGCCCAAGGCCGGCGAAAACGGCCTCTCGGGCAAAAACGAGTTCCACAAAGTGTATTTCCACAAGCTGAACACGCCGCAAAGCGCTGACCAGCTGGTGTACGAAAACCCCAAAATGCCCCTCGGCTTCCGCTTCGCCGGGGCCACCGAAGACGAGCGGTTCCTCGCCCTCAGCCTCACCGACGGCAAGGCCGACGGCAACCAGCTCCTGGTGCGCGACCTCACCGACCCCAAGCAGGCCAAAACCTGGACCACGCTTATTTCGAGCTACGAATTCAACAACAACATCATCGGCAACGTGGGCGGCGAGGTGCTGTTGTACACCAACTACAAGGCCCCCAACTACCGCGTCGTCCGCATCGACCCCAAGCAGCCCGCCGAAACCAACTGGCACGACGTGCTGCCCGAAAGCAAGAACAAGCTGGAAAGCGTGACACAGGTGGGCGGCAAGCTGGTGGCGGATTATCTGAACGATGCCAGCTCGCAGGTGAAGGTGTATTCGGAGCTGGGCAAGTTCGAGCACGACGTGAAACTGCCGGCCATCGGCACGGCCAGCGGCTTCGGCGGCCGGCGCGATGCCAAATCGGTGTACTACGCCTTCACCTCGTTCACCTACCCCACCACGATTTATAAGTACGACCTCGCCACCAACACCAGCACCGTGTTCCGCGCCCCAAAAGTGGACGTGAACCCGCAGGACTACGTGACCACCCAGGTGTTCTACCCCAGCAAGGACGGCACCAAAATCCCCATGTTCATCATCCACAAAAAAGGCGTGGCGCTGAATGGCCAGAACCCCACCTACCTCTACGCCTACGGCGGCTTCAACATCTCGCTCACGCCCGGCTTCTCGGTGGCGCGCATGCTGTGGCTCGAAAACGGCGGCGTGCTGGCCATCCCCAACCTGCGCGGCGGCGGCGAGTACGGCGAAGCATGGCACAAAGCCGGTATGACGCCCAACAAGCAAAACGTATTCGACGACTTCATCGCCGCCACCGAATATCTGAAAACCAACAAGTACACCGACTACGACCACCTCGCCATGGCCGGCGGCTCCAACGGCGGCCTGCTCGTAGGTGCCACCATGACCCAGCGCCCCGACCTCTGCAAAGTGGCCCTGCCCGCCGTGGGCGTGATGGACATGCTCCGCTACCAGACCTTCACCATCGGCTGGAACTGGGCCCCCGAATACGGTACCTCGGCGGATAGAGAGCAGTTTGAGAACCTGCGCAAGTTCTCGCCCCTGCACAACCTGAAGCCCGCCACCTACCCCGCCACCATGATAACCACGGCCGACCACGACGACCGGGTGGTACCCGCGCACTCCTTCAAGTTCGCCGCCGCCCTGCAAGCCGCCAACACCGGCCCCAACCCCACGTTGATTAGAGTGGACGTAAACGCCGGCCACGGCGCGGGCAAAAGCACCAAGCTACAAATCGACGAATGGGCCGACGTATGGAGCTTCTGCTACGCCAACATGGGCGTAACGCCGGAAGTGAAGTAACCTGTTTTATTGGCTGATGTAGAGACGCATATTTGCGTCTCGTCGTTCGCATCGTTTGGTTATCGTAATAACCATCGTTCAACGACGAGACGCAATTATGCGTCTCTACAGCGCTATAATTTTCAATCAAAGCATATATGCAAATAGGCATCAGCTCTTTCGGCGAAATAGCTCCCGCCCACCTCGCCGGACAGGACCACGCCGCCGCCCAACGCATGCAGGAGCTCCTGGCCATGGGCAAGCTGGCCGACGAAACCAGCCTCGACGTGCTGGCTCTCGGTGAGCACCACCGCCCCGATTTCATCATCTCGGCTCCCGAGGTCATTCTGGCCGCCATTGCCGCCATCACCAGGCGCATCCGGCTGAGCAGCGCCGTCACCGTCCTCAGCTCCGTCGACCCGGTCCGCACCTTCCAGAATTTCGCCACCGTCGACCTCATTTCCAACGGCCGGGCCGAGATTATCGCTGGGCGCGGCTCCTTCATTGAATCCTTCCCGCTCTTCGGGCAGGATTTGAAGGACTACGACGCGCTGTTCATTGAGAAGCTCCAGCTGCTGCTCAAAATAAACGACAACGAAGTGGTGACCTGGCAGGGCAAGCACCGCGCTTCCATTGCCGAAAAAGGCGTATACCCGCGCCCCGTCCAAGCCAAAATCCCGGTCTGGATTGGCGTGGGCGGCACGCCGGCCTCCGTCGTTAGGGCCGGGCAGCTGGGCCTGCCGCTCACCATTGCCATCCTGGGCGGCGCGCCCGCGCAGTACGTGCCGTTTGCCGAGCTCTACCGCGAGTCAGCCCAGAAAGCCGGCCACGACGTGGCCGCGTTGCAGCTCGCCATCAACTGCCACCTGCACCTGGCCGATACCGCCGAGCAGGCTCGCGACGAGTTCTTCCCGCCCTACTCCACGCTCATGAACCGCATCGGCCGCGAGCGCGGCTGGTCGCCCATGGACCGCCGCCATTTCGACTACCTCTGCGGCCCGCAAGGCCCACTGCTGGTCGGCAGCCCACAGGATATTATCGACAAGCTGCTTTACCAGCACAAGCTATTCAACAACACCCGTTTCCTGGCCCAATTAGTTATCGAAGGCATTTCGCACCAGAGCGTACTGCGCTCCATCGAACTGCTGGGTACGCAGGTAGCGCCGGCCGTGCGGGCGGCGCTGGGCAGCGCTACGCCTGTACAACTGTAGCAGTTTTGTCAGGCGCATAGCTTAAGCTGGATGGAATTGCATAGGTGAATGACGGTAGAAAAGATGTAAAACCTTAGGAAAGCATTTGCGTTGCAACGCTTTTCCACCTTTAACTTTCCACTATGCGTCAAATTGTTACCTGGCTCCTCCTGATGTTGGCTGCCCCTGCGGCCTTTGCCCAAGGCAACCCACTTCTATACATCAGGCCGATTATTACACCGGCCACCCCAACCACCGCCGATGATGTGCTATTATTGTTTTATGCAAGGGCGGGTTTCCAAGCCTATCGGATTAATACCAACTTTTCTGCTACCGGTCAGCAAATGACTTTCACTGGTTGCTATCAGATAGCCAACGCAACAATCATGTCCTCCTTTATGGACTCGGTAAAAGTTGGCCGCCTGGCTGTGGGCACCTACACCGTGTCTTTTATCAGCGTAGAGGCGGCAGGCGGGAACCAACTCTGCGAAGGTCGCCGCGATACCGCCTCCCTCACGTTCCAGGTGCGTAGCCCATTGGCTACCACCACGCGCGCCGGCGAAGGATGGGCCGTGTACCCAACGCCCGCCGTGGGCGGTGCGCTCTCGCTTACAATCCCAAGCGACAAACAGGTCGATTCCATTAAGCTGCTGGACGCGGTGGGCCGCACCTGCTACATCAGTAGCGGCAAAGCCCTCCTTCCACAGGGCGGCCATTGGCAATTGAAACTGCCCGCGTTGCCCACTGGTGCCTACATTCTTCAATTGGGCGTGGCCGGGAGCACCATTGTCTCTCACCGCGTACTGCTGGAGTAGCCGTTTCATTCCCCGCAAATAAAAAGGCCGGCCCACTTACGTGAGTCGGCCTTTTTCAATGCTGCGATTAATTTCTAGTAGCGGTACAAATCCGATTTGAACGGACCTTCCACCGGCACTTTGATGTAGTCGGCCTGCTTAGCGGTCAACTCGTCCAGTTCCACGCCGATTTTGGCGAGGTGCAGGCGGGCCACCTTCTCGTCGAGGTGCTTAGGCAGGGTGTATACCTGGTTTTCGTACTGGGCACCGCGTTCCCACAGCTCCAGTTGGGCAAGGGTTTGGTTGGTGAACGAGTTCGACATCACGAACGAGGGGTGGCCGGTGGCGCAGCCCAGGTTCACGAGGCGGCCTTCGGCGAGGATAATCACCTCTTTGCCGTCGATGGTGTAGATATCCACCTGCGGCTTCACCGTGTCCTTAGTGTGGCCGTAGTTGCCATTCAGCCACGCCATGTCAATCTCATCATCAAAGTGGCCGATGTTGCAGACAATGGCCTTGTCGCGCAGGGCGCGGAAATGCTCTTCGCGGATGATGTCGCAGTTGCCGGTGGTGGTGATAACGATGTCGGCGCGCGGAATGGCGTCCTTCATCTTACGCACTTCGTAGCCGTCCATGGCCGCCTGCAAAGCGCAGATGGGGTCAATTTCGGTCACGATAACGCGGGCACCCGCGCCGCTCAGCGAGGCGGCGGTGCCTTTTCCTACGTCGCCGTAGCCAGCCACCACGGCCACTTTGCCGGCCATCATCGTGTCGGTAGCCCGACGGATAGCGTCCACGGCCGACTCTTTGCAGCCGTATTTGTTGTCAAATTTCGACTTCGTTACCGAGTCGTTCACGTTGATGGCGGGGAAGGGCAGGGTGCCGTTTTTCACCCGCTCGTACAGGCGCAGCACGCCAGTCGTAGTTTCTTCCGATACGCCTTTGATGCCGGCAGCCAGCTCGGGGTAGCGGTCCAGCACCATGTTGGTGAGGTCGCCACCGTCGTCCAGAATCATGTTCAACGGCTGACGGTCTTCACCAAAGAACAGCGTCTGCTCAATGCACCAGTCGAACGAAGCCTCGTCCATGCCCTTCC